>NZ_NESB01000001.1:0-531651 GCF_003063395.1 Limnohabitans sp. JirII-29 | reverse complement strand
CCGTTGAACGCTTGTGACCACCTCAACCCGATTGGGCCTTGCTGAAGACATAGTCATATCCATAGTCGTATTCCTAGTTGTTAGTTTAAGGAATACCAACGGGACTGTTTTTCAGGGGGCTAACTCAATGCCCCTGAGGGGCTCCAAGGTGTGCCAGTCTACCGAGCTCGGGGCAGCATTTTCTAGCACATCAAGCAAGACTTGACGAAGCGCGGCAGGACTTTGTGAGATGACCACCCCAAACTCTGTGAGCAGCCCACGAATGCAGTTGATACAGGCGGTAAGGTGCTGCCAGATGCACTGCGATAATACGAGGCTGCAAGCCTATGACGTTCAACCAGCGCGCTGAGTGATGGGCCCCCGAGCAGGCTTCAATGCTAATCAGGCACGGTAGTAGCGAAGCGATGATTTCGAGCAGTTTGGCACAATGCAAATTGGTGCGCACTTGTGCGGGCTTACTCGCCTCATCCACGACGTGAACAGAGAAACGTTCTTTGCCAAATCAATGTCAACGATTAAGCTTGTCATGAAACTTTTCACTTCCAAAAGCAAGTGATCTGATGAAAATTTTGCCCCTTCAATCTTGGCACTCAATTGTCGTAAATCGCAACGCTAACGGGGCGCAGATCACTGGGGACGGGGAAGTTCCTTTCATTCGCTATGCAGCTTAGTCAACATATCCAAGAGTGGTTGCAATGGATGCTCGTCACAAGCATTCCGATGCGTCAATTAGACGAACTTGGCAACCCTGTAGGAATCGCTTCAGGCTGCTTGGTTCTCTGTGCTGGCCGGAAGTTCATACTTTCTGCCCGTCATGCGGTGAAGCCGGAATCCAAAGGATGGGCAATTGAACTAGGCTACGACAGCGAAAAAGGTACTGAGATGTGCTGGCCAAATAACTTCTCTTACATGGCGGAAATGAAGAAAGGGTCTGGCATCCTAGAAGACGTCGACTTCTGCTTCGCTGAAGTCCCAGCAGATCTGAAGTCGACATATGCCCATAGAACGCCACGATCAGTATCAGACGTTCGTCCGCGGTACATATTCGAAGTCGAGAACTTCGTTGAGCCAAGCCCGACTGCAATATATGCTTTTGCGGGCGGGGTCAAACCAGAGATGCACAGCCCCAATTTATTTGCCGTTGAAATGAACGTATATCCAAATCTACGCTTCCTGCGCAGTGAAGGAGCATTTCACGTGTTCAAGTTACCCGTTGATCATCCCGGACACGAGTCATTTAGAGGCTGTAGCGGCGCTCCTATTGTGGATACGCAACGTCGCGTTGTCGCCCTCGTAAGTAGAGGTGACGAAACGGAAGGCACAATAAGAGGGGTAGCCATTTCGCGAGTGGTCACAGCCTTGAACTGGTATTGCAAGATCTGCGGTGCTTCATAACCCTACATTCGAGGCAACCTGCGGGAAAAGCAGTCCAGGTGCATCAACTCCACCTCATTTCGTAAAGAGGAGTTTTGTGAGTCGACTTATCTCCGCCGTCATGGCACTTACAACCGTTGCGGCCGCGAATGCGATGACGTTTGAAGTCGTCATGTTGAATGAGGAGCCCGCAATACGCGCGCGCGGCGAAATTATTCTAGGAGATGCTACGCGCCTCAAGGCTGTCTTGACCCCTCGAGCTAAACACTCCTACGGATACTTCACCCTCATCCTGGATAGCCCCGGCGGCAACGTCGCTTCAGCCTTCGAAATTTCGCGAGTTATAGACGCTCACTATGTAAATACTTATGTAGAACCTGGCGGTAAATGCATATCTGCGTGCGCAGCGATAGTCTTCATCGCCGGTCGAGAGCACATCAATGTGCCCGGTGGTCTACTCGGCTTTCATGGATGCTACAACTCAGGTACGAAGAGAATCGAACCTATGTGCAATGACGACATTTCAAAACACGCATTCGCGCACGGAACGTCATATGGTGCGGTAATGGCATTTATTGAGAAAATCCCACACAATCAAATTATCTGGATTAATAGTCAGCAGGCTGACTGCTGGGCCCTTAACCGGTACGACATCAGCCCAAAGCCGGCAAATTACATGAAATGCGTCTTCGACATGGTCAAAGAAATGAATCGATGAGTGCACCTTTAGCGTTGCGGCATAACGAGTTTTTCGACACAGACACACATAGCAACAATCGCGACCACCCCAGCACCAAAGAAGAAGCCTCCCGTTTATGGTCAAGTCAGTAGCCTTTCGGACGAACTCTTGAAGCGCGTCCACCAGACTTCGGTCACGTTCGGAAATGCGAAAGCCATTGATCTCTTTGCGTACAACTTGATAACGAAGAAGTTGTAGAACGTTCAAGTAAAGTCCTACCGGAAGAAAAATTTCTTTCGAGGCTAGAGCCGCGATGAGTTCGAGCAGCTTAGTGCGAGGCACATTTGGGCGGACCACTGCTGACTTGTCCATCTAATCCACGCAGTGAACAGCGAAAACGCACTTTGACAGATCAATGGACTCCCTTTCATTCGTCAAGCCCTCCCTTCCATGCGAAGGCGCACACAGGGCCACATCCACGATGTGGCCCTGTTTTTTTAGTCGAGCTTCATGTCACGGATAACCGAACGGAACTGGTCCATCTGGCGGCGCAGCATGGCGTCTTGTTCGGCGGGGGTGGAGCCCACGGGATCGGCGCCCAAATCGGCCAAGCGCTTCATCACCTCGGGGTTGCGCACGGCCGCAGCAATTTCTTTTTGCAAACGATCAATGATGTCTTTGGGCGTTTTGGCGGGTGCGAACACGCCGTTCCAACCTTCCAGCTCCAGCGAGGCAAAACCGAGTTCACGCACCGTGGGTACATCGGGCAAGCTGCCAATGCGCTTGGACGCGGTGGTGGCAATGGCACGCAAACTGCCATTGCGAATTTCGGCCAGCGACGACGACAACTGGTCGCCACCGATTTGAATGCGTCCGCTGAGCAACTCTTGTTTCAGCGGTGCCGCACCTTTGAAGGGCACATGCTCCATCTCCACCTTGGCGTCGCGTTTGAACGCTTCGCCCAGCACGTGCACCGCAGTGCCAGGCCCGGTGGAGCCGTAGTTGTATTGCAGGCTTTTGTTGGCCTTGAGCAAGTTGGCCAGCTCACGCAAATCCTTGGCGGGCACCGCAGGGTTGGCCGTCAACACAAACGGCACGTACACCGCAATCGACACGCCTGCGAAATCGGTCTCTGCGTTGAACGGCGAGCGGTTGGCCAAGGACTGCGCCACATACGACAGGGGGAACGAAATGTTGTGCATCAACAGCGTGTAGCCGTCGGGCGCGGCCTTGGCCACCAAGTCTGCGCCAATGGCACCACCGGCCCCGCCCTTGTTGTCCACCACCACGGGCTGGCCCATGGTCTCGCTCATGCGTTGCGCCACGATGCGCGCCACGATGTCGGTGGTGCCACCCGCTGGGAATGGCACGATCAACTTGATCGGTTTGGAGGGATACGCTTGCGCCATCACCGCAGTGCTGCTGAGCGCGGCAAGCGCCACCAGCCCAGTGGCCAAGACCTGAACCATGCGTCGTTTCGTGAATGCCATGTTGTGTCTCCTCGGGTTTAAAACTTGACGTGCTCGCTGCCTTTGAGTTGCAGCATTTCACGGGCTTCATCGGGGGTGGCCACTTCGTGGCCCAGGCCCTCAATGATTTGGCGCACCTGGCGCACTTGGTCGGCGTTGCTTTTGGCCAAGGTGCCCTTGCCTTGCCACAGGCTGTCTTCCAAGCCCACACGCACGTTGCCGCCCAGGCCAATCGACAAGGTGGCAATGCGCATTTGGTGGCGACCACCGCCCAGCACCGACCATTGGTAGTCTTTGCCAAACAAACGGTCTGCCGTGCGCTTCATGTGCATCACGTCCTCTTCGTGCACGCCAATGCCGCCCAAAATGCCAAACACCGACTGCACAAAAAATGGCGGCTTGATCAAGCCACGCTCGGCAAAGTGCGCCAGGTTGTAGAGGTGGCCAATGTCGTAACACTCCAGCTCAAAGCGCGTGCCATTGGCGGCACAGGCGGCCAAGGCGTATTCGATGTCTTTGAAGGTGTTGCGGAAAATCAAATCACGGCTGCCCTCTAAATGCTCTTTCTCCCAGGGGTGCTTGAAAGTTTTGAAACGCTCCAACATCGGGAACAAGGCAAAGTTGATGGAGCCCATGTTGAGCGACGCCACCTCGGGCGCAAAGCGCAGCGAGGGCTGAATGCGTTCGTCAATCTTCATGAACGGCGAACCACCGCTGGTGAGGTTCAGCGCAGCGTTGGTGCGGGCTTTGATTTGCGGCAAGAACTTGGCAAAGGCCTCGGGGCTTTGGTCGGGTTTGCCGGTGATCGGGTCGCGCGCGTGCAAGTGGATGATGGCAGCGCCTGCTTCGGCAGCGCCCACCGAGGCCTCAATGATTTCCTCGGGTGTGACGGGCAAATACGGGGACATGGACGGGGTGTGGATGGCCCCCGTGACAGCACAGGTGATGATGACTTTGGACATGGTTCGCCGTGGACAAATAAGACCGACGCATCGTATTTCTCGACCTGTGTTTTCACACGCGCGTTAACCCTCTGACGCCCTGTGAGCATGCCAAAATCTGTCGCATGCGGCACACCTGTGACTCGGGTAGACACCGCATCTGCTTGTCTAATCCACGCTGACGCAGCCACGTGTTGCACACATTTTTCTCACCCTCATGTTTCAAAGGAATTCACATGTCCAAACTCACGCTTGACGCCGCCCTGAAGATTGCACAAGAAGCCGCCAAAGCCGCCCGTGCAGCCGGTTACCAACCCATGGGCATCGCGGTGCTCGACCAGGCGGGTGACTTGGTGACCTATGTGCGTGAAGACGGCGCCAGCATGTTCCGCTTTGACATTGCCAAGGCCAAGGCCTGGGGCGCGGTGGGCATGGGTGTGTCCAGCCGCGTGTTGGCCACGCGCGCCAAAGACAATCCCAACTTCTTTGTGTCCTTGTCGGCCACCTCGCAAGGTCAGTTCTTGCCCCAGCCCGGCGCCGTGCTGATCAAAGACGCGCAAGGCCACATCTTGGGTGCTGCGGGCGCGAGCGGCGGCACCGGTGACGAAGACGAAAAAATCTGCATCGCCGGCATCGAAGCCGCTGGCTTGGTCGCAGGCTGAACGCCCTCCTCGCCTAGGCTTGCATCACCTTCGCCAACAACGCGGGGGTGATGTCGGCCACACGGCGCACGCCACACAGTTGCATGGTGCGCACCAGCTCGGTCTGCAAAATTTCCAGTGCGCGTTGGGCGCCGCGCTCGCCGTCTGACACCGCACCAAACAAGGTGGCGCGCCCGAGCAGCACCCCACCAGCCCCCAGCGCCAGCGCCTTGACCACGTCTTGGCCTCGGCGCACGCCACCGTCCACCCACACCGGCACACGTTGTGCCGCCGCTTGCACCACGCCAGGCAAAGCATCGAGTGTGGCCACGGCACCGTCGAGCTGACGCCCGCCATGGTTGGAGACCACCAAGGCGTCACACCCCATGGCACAGGCACGGTCGGCATCGTCGGGATGCATCACCCCTTTGAGGATGAGCCGACGCGGCCACAGGTCACGGATTTTTTGCAAGGCCGCCCAATCGAAAGACGCGTCGTAATTGCGCCCCACCGACGACGCCATGCTGGATGCGCTTTTGGCTTGATCGTCCAAACCAATCAGGTTCTCCATCACCGGCATGCCTCGGCTGAGCATGTGCCAGCACCAACCGGGCTTTTGTGCAAAGTCCCACACGTTCTTGGGCGTGAAGCGAAACGGCACCGAGAAATGGTTGCGCTGGTCACGCTCGCGTTTGCCCCCCACAGGCAAGTCCACCGTGATCATCAAGGCCTCGTACTCGGCCACACGGGCACGCTCAATCATACGGGCCAAGAAGGCTTTGTCTTTGAGGATGTAGGCCTGAAACCACAAGCGCCCAGGGGCTGCGTCGGCAATGCGCTCGATCGACGCTGTGGCCGTGCTCGACAGTGTGTAGGGAATGCCCGCGGCCACCGCGGCCTTGGCAATGGCCACATCGCCGCCCGGATAACCAAAGCCCACCGCACCCGTGGGCGCAATGGCCATGGGCATGGCAGTGGGGCGGCCAAAGATATCGGCGTGGGTGTCGATCTGCGACACGTCTTGCAACACCCGTGGCAAAAAGCGGTGGCGCTGAAAGGCTGCGCGGTTGGCAGCCAGTGTGATTTCGTCTTCGGCCCCGCCGTCGAAAAAATCAAAGATCGCGCGCGGCAAACGCCGCTGCGCCGCAGCGCGCAAATCAGCAATGGAATAAGCAGCCGTCATGTCCATCTCAGTTCAAGTCGGCTTTGACCGCCGCGGCTTTGATCACGCCATCCCAACGCTCGTAATCGCGCTTCAAAAACGCGGTGAACTCCGCCGGTGTGTCACCCACAATCACCGCGCCCAGTTTTTCCAACTGTGCGCGCACCTCGGGCTTGGCCAGTGCTTTGCTCATGGCATCGTGCAAACGGGCCACCACTGCGGGTGGGGTTTTGGCGGGGCCGAGCAAGCCCACCCAGGGCGCTGTTTCTTCAAAGCCGCTGAAACCTGCTTCGGCCATGGTGGGCGCATCGGGGAATTGCGCCAAGCGCTTGGCCGTGCCCACTGCCAAAACATGCACGCGTTTGGTGGCCACGAAATCGGCCAAACCCACCACGGGATAAATCATGAAGTCCACCCGACCGGCCATCACCTCCAGCAGTGCGGGGCCATTGCCCTTGTAGGGAACGTGCAGCATCTTGGCTTTGGCCGAGGTGGCCAACAACTCTGCCGCCAAGTGCCCAGAGCCGCCACTGCCAGACGACGCAAAGCTCACCGCTTCGGGTTTGCTGCGGGCTTGCTTGAGCAAGTCGGGGATGGTGCGCAAGGGAGAGTCATACGCGGCCACCACCACCATGGGCAACACCGCCGCGTTGGAGATGGGTGTGAAATCTGTCTTGGGGTTGTAGCCTGCTTGCTCACCCAACAAGATGGGGTTGACGTTCATGCCCAGCGATGAAAACAACAAGGTGTAGCCATCCGCCGGTGAATTGCGCACCTCGCGGGTGGCAATCATCGAACTGGCACCGGCTTTGTTTTCCACCACCACCGCCTGACCCAGCGTGGCAGTCATGTCTTTGGCCAGCACACGTGCAATCACATCGGTGGGGCCACCGGCCGCAAAACCCACCAGCAAACGGATCGGTTTGGACGGGTACACATCGGCAGCGTGGGTCCAGCCACACAAGGCCAGCAGAGACGCACTCAGCAAGCGGGTGAAATGTTGACGGGTCATGTTTGTCTCTTGGGTTAGGGTGACAGTTCAATCAGCAAAGCAGATCAAGCAATCGCATGGGTCATGCTGCCCACGCCGGTGACTTCCAGACGCAGTTGGTCACCGGGTTGCAGATACAGCGGCGGTTGGCGAAACGCGCCAATGCCAGCGGGTGTGCCGGTGGTGATCACGTCGCCCGGCTCCAGCGTCATGAACTGCGACACATAGGCCACCAGGGTTGTGACCGGGAACAACATGTCGGCGGTGTGGCCATGCTGCATGCGCTCACCGTTGAGCCAGCACGACACGTCCAAAGCCTGCGGGTCAGGCACTTCATCGCGCGTCACCAACCACGGGCCCATGGGACAAAAACCATCCATGCTTTTGGCGAAGGTGGTTTGCGCGGGTGAGATGTCAAACTGAAACTCACGCGCACTCACATCGTTGAGCACGGTGTAACCGGCCACGTGGTCGAGCGCCTGTGCCTCGGGAATGTCGCGGCCATACGCACCCATCACCACGGCCAACTCGGACTCGAAGTCCAACTTGGTCACGCCCGCTGGACGCACCACGGGTGCCCCAGGGGCCACCACCGACGAAGGCATTTTGAAAATGATGCGCGGCTTTTCAAACGGTGCCACCCCAGTCTCTTTGGCGTGGTCGGCGTAATTGCGCCCCACCCCAATGATCTTGCCCGGCCGTGGCACGGGGGCATACAAGGTCACATCGGCCAAGGCCACATCGGGCACCGCGCCCCACGCCACATGGTCTTGCAATTTGGCCAAGGCGTCTGGGCCGGCACTGAGCCAGCGCAGCATGCCGCCCACGGGCGGCAAGGTGCCAGCGCGTTGGTGATGGGCCAAGGCTTGCGCACTCACCGGCAAAGTTTCGATCCAGTCTGAGATGTCGAGCACTTGCTGGTTCAACACCACCCCTGTACGAACGCGCCCATCGTGGCGGTGGAAGGTGATGAGTTTCATACGGTCTCGTTGGCAAAGTAACGGTTGGCCATGACCTGGCAGCGTTTGATGTAACGCGGCTCGTCAGGGCGGTAGTCGGGCACAGCGTTGTGCAAAGTGCCCAGGTTGTCCCACATCAGCACATCGCCCACTTGCCAGCGGTGTTTGTATTGGTACTTGGCTTGCAGTTGGTGCGCAAACAAGAAGGCCAAGGTCTCGTCGCTCTCGGCCTCTGACATCTCGTTGATGCGCATCGAATAGCCGGGGTTGGCGTACAGCACCTTCTTGCCGGTGATGGGGTGGCGCAAGATGACCGGGTGCGACACCGGGGGCTTGGCCTGGCGTTGTGCGGCTGTCAGGGGTGGGCGTGTGCTGCCCTCTTTGGCGCGCATCATGTCCCAGAACTTGGCGAAGTCGTGGGTGATGGTCATGCCGTCCAAACGTTGCTTCAAGGCCTCGGGCAAATCGTCATAGGCCGCATGCATGTTGGCGAACTCGGTGTTGCCCAAAGGTTCGCCGTTGCGGTGTGGAATTTCCAGGCCGTACAAGATGTTGGAGAACGCCACCATCTTGCTGTACGACATGTCGGTGTGCCAGTCTTGACCCGCATCGCTCAAGCCCAGTGGTTTGCCGTTCGCTCCGATTTTGTTGGACAAGATCATCACCTCGGGCAAACCAGGCTCTTGGTACATATTGGCCACGTTGATCTCCAACTGGCCAAAGCGCTGCGCAAATTGCTTGAGCTGCAACGAGGTCAGCGTTTGTTTCGGGTAGCTCAGCACACCGTAGCGCCCCAGTGCTTGCTCCAACTGCTGAAACTGCGCGTCGGTCAAGGGCTGCGACAAGTCCAAGCCCTCGACACGGGCGCCCAAGATTTGTCCACTCTCCATGATGTTCATATTCACACTCCAAATTCTTCATGGCCTTACCAGGCCGCATTCAACAAGTCTTCCATCTCTTGGGCTGAGCGCACCACGCGCGGGTTGTAGGCCAAGCCGCGCTCATGCAGCACATGCTCAGCCACGCTGCGCAGTCGCTCGCGGTCCACGCCCACATCACGCAAGCGCGTGGGCACGCCCGTGGCGGCCTGCAAATGTCCCAGCCAATCCAGCACCGCATCGCCCGCTTGGTCGGCATGGGTCGGCAAACCCAAGGCCTGGGCCATGCGCTGCAAGGCGTCGGGCACGGCCGGTGCGTTAAAGCGCAATGCGTGCGGCAAGATCACGGCGTTGGCGTCTCCATGCCCCACGCCAAAGGTGGCACCCAACACATGACACACCGCGTGATGCAAGCAACTGCGCGCACTGGCCAGCACCATGCCCGAAAGATGGGCCGCCACCAACAGCTCGGCGCGTGCGTTGCTGTCGTGTGGGTGCTGTGCCACGGCACGCATGGATCGGTCAAACCCACGCAAGCCCTCCAGCGCCAGAGCGTCGGTGATGGGCGAACGATTTTTTGAATACAGGCCCTCCATGCAATGTGCCAATCCGTTCATGGCCGTAGCCAGCATCAGCGAAGCAGGCATGTGCAAATTGGCGTGTGGATCCATCAAGATCACCCGACTCGCCAAAGCAGCGTCCCAAAACAAGAGTTTGGTGCCTTGCTCGGTGCGGATGCCCAGCGACGGCGTCACCTCTGCACCTGAAGCCGTCATGGGGATGCTCAGGATCGGCAATTTTTCGCGCACAAAGTTGGGGGTCACCACCGTGGATGGCGGCGTGAACTGACTGGCATGCTGCGCCAAGGGTTCGCCCTCGGCCAACACCAGCGCAGTGGCCTTGGCCGAGTCACACACACTGCCGCCGCCCAGGCACACCAACGCATCCACTTGACTCGTTTTGGCCAATGCCACCATGCGTTGCACAGTGTCCACCGACGAATGGGCAGGAATGTCAGAGACTTCGGTCACGGGCCAAGGCGCCAGCAAAGACTGCACCTGGGCAAACAGCGCCGAGCGGGCCATGCGCGGGCTGCACAGCAGCATGGGGCGACGCGCTTGCAGCTTGCGCAATTCTTCGGGCAACTCCAGCACAGCGTCAGGCTTGCAAATCACACGCGTGCGCAACGACTGGTGTTGGAAAGCGATCGGCGAATTCATGCGCGTTGAGCTTATCGAGTTTTCTCACGCATCGGGTCTGACCATGTCACACGCTGGACATGGCGCACCTCTCAACACACCTCTCAGCGCAAGTTCACGCGCTGAACCTGCGCTGCGCTGTGCGGCAAACCTTGGTGGTCGATCTTGGCCGTGTGCACTTGCCATGAACGCACACCTTGCTTGTCGAGCTCAAAGCGGATGGCCCAACCGATGTTGTTCACCGCATCTGGAAAGCCATCGAACACAAAGTTACCCAGGCTGTAAAAAATCGGCTTGCCCTTGTACTGCTCGGTGTCTTGCACTTGGTGCGGGTGTCCTCCAATCACCAGGTCGGCTCCCGCATCCACCATGAGCCGTGCGAGCTTGCGTTGGCGCGCGTTGGCCACAGGCTCTTCCCAACCCCAATGCATGATGGGAATCACCACGTCGGCATGCCACTGCGTGCGCGCGAGGCGTATGTCGCGCACCACTTGTTCGTCTTCGCTCCACGCCACCCCGGGGCGGTCGTGGTCGGCCTCAAAGCTGCGCGGTTGAAACTCGTCATAGCCCAGCAAGGCAATGCGCACACCTTTGCGCTCGATGATCAACGGCGTGTGCGCCTCTTGCAGGTTCATCCCCCCGCCGTAATAACCGATGCCATGGCGCTTGAGTGCGCCCAGCATGTCGGCAAACGCCTTGGGGCCAAAGTCACCCGAATGGTTGTTGGCCAAGCCCACCGCATCGAAATGACGCGCGATGTATTTCAAGCGCTGCGGATGCACACGAAAGGTGTTGGGTTTGTCGGGCTCGGCTGTCCCCACGGTGGACACCACGCACTCCAAATTGCCCACGCGCACATCGGCGCTTTTGAACAAACCTGCAAAGTCCAAGAACGGGTCACGCCGCGCACGCATGGCACGGTCTGGCCCCCCCTCAAACATGATGTCGCCCACCACCACCAACGAGACCGACGCACTCGGTGGCGTGGTTTGGGCCATGACGGCCCCACTCCACACACACCAGGCCAGCCACAGGCCACAGCGCCAGCCACTTTTCATCCTCATGGCGTCACCTCATGCAAGGCACAGCTGTATTGCAGCTCTTTGCCCAAAAACGGCGAATACACCGCCATTTGCCCCGTCAACGCGTCGGGTGCGGGCGTCTGCTGCGCCACAGGGGCGACAAACTTCACATGCTGCATCAGCATGGGTTGGCGACGCGTGTGGTAGTACACGTACAAGTTGATCAACTCAACCCGTTGGTCGTCACCCAGCACCACCGCTTTGAAGCGAAAGCGTTGGTTCAAATCGATGCTGGTCACGGGATAAGGGTCGCGTGTGGGCGCAAACGCATGTTGCTGCGCCTCGGCATTGACCTCGAATTGACAGCGCAACAAGGGCGAGGCCAAGGCCATGACCGGCACAAGCCCTGTCAGCCAGGCCCAAACACCAGCGCGCAGGCCCCTGCTGACAAATGGGGGGATGGTTTGCAAGTCTCGTCTCCCTGATCGTTGTTGGATGTTGTGTTGCATTGGACGCCCAGGCCCGACCCTCAGCCATTGCTGTTGACCCCGATACATGACCCAAACCTAGGGTTACTACTAACAAGAAATACATGAAGTAAGTAGAAACCCTATGATTCACCCATCAGTTTGTCAGTTCACAGGAGTTTTTATGACCGCTTTTATTCACCTTGACTACAACGTTGTGCACCCTGGTGTGGCCCGCGCAGAGCGCGCCTACAGCGTCGGCAAATCTTTGATGAAGCGCCTGCAAGGCGAAGGCGGCTTGGCCACTTTGCTGTTGACCGTGGCGGGCTTGAGCTTGCTGGCTTCTATTTACGAAATCATCGAAACCTCGCCCGAAGGCCAGTTGTTGGCGGCTTGGGTGGTGTTCTGGATTGCAGGCACCGCCTTGATCTTGGGCACACGCAAATACGTGGGCCGCATGGTGCAAGCCTGGAAGCGCGCCGACCAAGACGCCCGTATGTGGGAGCTGGCCCAGAGCGACTCCCGCGTGATGGCCGACCTGCGCTGCGCACGCAGCCGCGCTGAGTAATCAGCGCCCCGCCAGCGCTCACAGCGCTGGGGCTTAAGAAGTTGCCAGCGCGCTGATCGCGCTGGGGTTCAAGAATTTGCCAGCGCGTTGATCGCGCTGGCAAGGGCCACGTCCTTGTGCGTCAAGCCGCCCGCATCATGGGTGGTGAGTGTCAGGCGCACACGCTGGTAGACGTTCCAAATTTCCGGGTGGTGGTTGTGCAACTCTGCCAATTCAGCCACTCGTTGAATGAAGGCCATGGCGGCCTTGAAGCTCTCCATCTCCCACTGCCTTGACAGGCTGCCTGTCGTCACGTCGTGTGACCACTCGGGCACGCAGCGCGCCAGCACCGGTGCGCTGGTCAAGTGTTGCAACAGGCCTGTGCAACCGTCTTCCACCAAGTCCAGCACCACGTCAAAACCATCGGTCCCACCGTGGTACGGATCGGGCACCACGGTTTGCGGGGATGTTTTGAAAAACTCGGCAAAGCGCCGCAGCTTGTGCTGGTGATGCGGCGGGCACTGGGCTTGCAACAAGGCCAAGTTGTCCCAGTCCATGGCCAGAATCAAATCAGCATCGGCAAAGTCATCGTCCATCACTTGGCGGGCACGCAAGTCAGACAGGTCGTAGCCACGTCGCTGGGCATGCACTTGGCTGCGGGCATCGGGCGGCGCATCCACGTGGTAGCTGTGGGTGCCTGCTGAATCGACCGTCACCACACCCGACAAATGCGTTTGCGCCAAGCGATGGCGCAGCACCCCGTGTGCCGTGGGGCTGCGACAGATATTGCCCATGCACACCAACAAAATTTTGTAGCTCATCGCGTCCCACCTGTTTGCAAGGCGCTCACTCTAGCCCATGGGCGTCGCCTATGCGCCAAGCAAGGACATCGCTGCCTTCCTAGAATGAATTCATGACACATCCCGCACTCCCCAACTTCACACAGCAGGCCCTGGCCGATGGCTACCAAGAGGTGGTCGAACGCAACTGGGCCCCCAACACCGTGGCCGAGACGCACACCCACCCCTTTGCAGCACGCGGTTTGCTGACACAGGGCGAGATGTGGCTGACCTGCGCGGGCCACACGCAGCACCTGCTGCCGGGTGACATCTTCAACCTAGAACCCCTCACTCCCCACGAAGAGATGTACGGCCCCGAGGGCGCCACGTACTGGGCCGCCCGCCGTTCATGAACAGCCTGGGCGCGTCTTACCGCGCACTGGTGGTGGGCGCAAGCGGCGCGATTGGCAGCGCCTTTGTGCGCGCTTTGCAGCAAGACCCGGCCTGCCAGCAGGTGCTGTCCTTGTCGAGGGCGTCGCACCCAGGTTTTGACATGCAAGACGAGGCCAGCATTGCCAGCGCAGCAGCAGAGCTGGCGCAAGCAGCCCCGCTTCACCTCATCGTTGACGCCACGGGCGCTTTGACCATCGACGGGCACGGCCCCGAGAAAAGCCTGAACGCCTTGCACGCCGAGCCCCTGCTCCAGAGCCTGGCCGTGAACGCCGTGGGGCCCGCGCTGTTGTTCAAACACCTGTTGCCCTTGTTGGACACCACGCAACGCACGGTCTACGCCAAACTGTCGGCACGCGTGGGCAGCATCACCGACAACCGCAAGGGTGGCTGGTACAGCTACCGTGCGGCCAAGGCGGCACTCAACATGCTGTTGCACACCGCCGCCATCGAAGCTGCGCGCAAACGCCCGCAATTGGTGGTGGCCGCCCTACAGCCCGGCACCGTGGCCTCGGCCTTGTCGCAACCCTTTGTGGCCTCGGGTGCCCTCGCGCCCGAGACATCGGTGGCGGGCTTGCTGCACGCTTTGGATGCGCTGCCCGCACACAGCGGTGCGCATTTTGTCGACCACCAAGGCCTGCCTATTCCTTGGTAAGGCCTGCGGCCATCACCATGCCGCCACGCAGCCGTCGCTGCGTGGGTCTTCGCCGCCTTCGATCCAGCCACTCGGGTGTAGCACCAAGGCGCCTGCGTGGCCCATGCGTTCGTCAAAGTCAGACACCACCTCCACCGGGTGACCCAGGGCACGCAAGCCCTCGATCACCTCGGGCGCGTAGCGCGACTCCAGCTTGAGCGTGGTGCTCTGCTCGGCCCAGGTGCGTCCCAACAACCAACGCGGTGCGGCCACCGCCGAGCGCACGTTGTGGCCGCCCCAGACGTAGCGTGAAAACACCGCGGCCTGGGTTTGCGGCTGCCCCTCGCCGCCCATGGTGCCGTAGACCAGCAAGCGGCCATCGTCGAGCTGCGCCATGGCGGGGTTGAGGGTGTGAAACGGTTTGCGTCCTGGCACCAAGCTGCGCAACCGGCCGGGCTGCAGGTCAAACGAGCAGCCCCGGTTCTGCCACCAAAAACCGCTGCGCGGCAGCACCACGCCGCTGCCAAACTCAAAGTAAATGCTCTGGATCATGCTGACCGCACGGCCTTGGTCGTCGACCACACCCATCCAGGTGGTGTCGCCGTCAGAGTTGGGCGAGGGCCATGGGCTGGCTTGGTCGGTGGGCACCTGAGAGGCCAAATGGCTGATCACCGCCTCGGTCAGCAAGCTGGTAGGCGGCACCGCCATGGCCTTGGGGTCGGTCACATGCTGGTCGCGCACCATGAAGGCCTGCTTGGTCGACTCCACCAAGGCATGGATGCCCGCCACGTTGTCGGGGTTCCAGCCTTCTTGGCGAATGCGGTCGTACACCCCCAAGATCAGCAGCGACGCCAAGCCTTGCGTGGGCGGTGCCATGTTGTAGAGCGTGGCGTTGGAGATTTTCAAGGCCAGCGGTGGCTTGACCTGCGCCTTGTGGCGTGACAAGTCTTTGGCGCTGATGGGGCTGCCCACATCGGCCAGGTCCTGGGCGATTTGGCGCGCCAGATCGCCCCGGTAAAAGTCGTCGGCCCCAGCGCGTGCCAGCTGTTCCAAGGTGGCGGCCAAGGCCGGAAATGTGTGCCTGTCACCGTACTGGGGCACCTCGCCTTGCGCTGTCAAAAAGGCTTGGGCAAAGCCCGGCTGATGGGCGAGCTCACCCAGCTTGTTGCGGGTGTTGGCCTCTTGGCTGTGGGTGACCGGAAAACCTTCACGCGCGTAGTGAATGGCGGATTCGAGCAAGCGGGCAAACGGCAAGCGTCCGCCCCAATGCTCTTGGCTGTAGGCGTAAGCCGCGCCCCAGCCTGACAAGGTGCCCGCCACCGTGTTGGCCGCCAGCGGGCCGCGCCACGGAATGCTGGTGGCGTCGCCATACAAACCACGGGTCACGGCTTCGCCCGCCGCGCCGCAGGCGTCGATGGACTGCATGTCCTGCCCCGGTGCATGCAGCAGCCAAAAACCGTCGCCCCCAATGCCGGTCATGTGCGGGTAGACCACGGCCAGCGTGGCGGCCACCGCGATGGTGGCTTCGATGGCATTGCCGCCTTCGCGCAAGATGTCCAAACCAGCTTGTGAGGCCAGCGAGTGAGAGGCGACCACCGCGCCACGACGACCAAGAACAGGGTTCATGCTGGACTCCAGGTTGGGTCCACACGCAAGGCTGCGCTGTGGGCCGATAACACGCGCGCAGCCGCACTGCGCGCAAACAACAAATGGCTGCGCATCTCGCGGTAGCACGTCACCGCGTCACGCGACAGCAAGGCCTCCACGATGACCGAGTGCTCTTCGAACGACTCGGCCATGCGCTCTAAATTCAAAAACTGGGTGCGCCTGAAGGTGGAGATGCGGTGGCGCAAGCCGGTAGCCAAATCAATCAAGGTCGGGTTGTGGCAACCCCGAATGATGATGCTGTGCAAGGCACGGTTCAAGTCGTCGTACTGGTCGGCGTCGCCCGCCTGCATGGCCACGCGCGCCTGTGCATGCACCTGGCACAACTGGCTGCGCTCGGCCTCGCTCATGCGCACGGCGGCATGGCGGGCGCACGCGGCTTCTAACTCGCCAATGGCTTCAAACATTTGGTCTAGCTGGTTGGGCGTGACTTCGGCCACCACCGATCCTCGGTTGGGGCGGTACACCACCAAACCGGTGCTGGCGAGTTGCTTGAGCGCTTCACGCACCGGCGTGCGCGAGACCTTGAAGCGCGCGGCCAGCATGGCTTCGTCCAGTCGCACACCGGGCGCGAAACTGCCCAACACAATGTCGTCGGCAATCTGGCGACACACCTCGTCGCTCAAACCGCCACGGCTGCGGGGGACGTGGTGTTCAGCCAGACTCATCCCAGGCTCACTTGTGTCATCGGGTGCCAACACGCCAAGGCACTGCCACCGTGGGCTTGCAACACAGGGCGTTCGCTCGCACACCGTGCTTGCGCCTGCGCGCAACGCGGGGCAAAGCTGCACCCCGGCGGCAGCGCCGTCAAATCAGGCGGCGAGCCCGGCACCGCCACCAAGGGCTGGCCCCGGTTGGCCGCACTCACGGTGGACGCCAACAGGCCTGCGGTGTAGGGGTGGCCGGGGTGGTTCACCACCTGCGCCACATCGCCTTGCTCGACCACGCGCCCGGCGTACATGACCGCGATGCGATCGGCCACCTCAATGGCCGCGCCAATGTCGTGGGTGACAAAAATCACCGACATGCCCGTCTCTTGCTGCAACTCGCGCAACAACAACAAGATTTGAATTTGCACGGTTGCATCCAGCGCCGTGGTGGGCTCGTCGGCCAGCAGCAACTGGGGGCGACACACCAGGGCCAGCGCAATCATGGCGCGTTGGCGCATGCCGCCCGACAGCTCATGCGGGTAGGCATCCAAGCGTCGGCGCGCTTGCGGAATTTGCACCCGCTCCAGCATCTGCAAGGCTTGGTGCTGGGCCGTTTTGCGGTCCACGCCGTCGTGGGCCTGAATGGCTTCCACCATTTGCTGGCCAATGGTGTAGACCGGGTCAAACGCCAAGCCGGGTTCTTGAAACACCATCGACGCCACACCGCCACGGTAGGCGTCGAGTGCACGGCCTTGCAGCCCCAGCACGTCGTGACCGGCCACCGTCACTTGGCCGGTGACTTGGGTGGTGCGCTCAGGGTGCAAGCGCAGCAAGGTGCGCAAGGTCACGCTTTTGCCTGAGCCCGACTCACCCAGCAAACCCAGCACCTCGCCCTGCGCCAATTCAAAACTCACGTCGCTCAACGCATGGGCTTTGCGGTGACCGGTGAAGTGCACATTGAGGTTTTGCACCGACACCAAAGGATGGGTCATATCGCCACCTCCTGCGCAGCCGAATGCGCGGACTGATGCACAGGCGCGTGCATCCGGTCATGCACCAGCGCATGGGCCTCGGTGTGGCCCGAGCGCGGGTCGTTCATGTGGCAGGCCACGGTGTGGGTGTCTAAGCCTTGCACCGTCATCAGTGCAGGGGTTTGTGCCTCGCACACCGCTTGCGCATGCGGGCAGCGGTCGCGAAAGCGGCAGCCGCTGGGCGGGTTGATAGGGTTGGGTGGGTCACCCGTGAGGGGCGAGCGCTGGGTGCGGTGGCTCGGGTCCATCGACGGCACGGCCGACAGCAAGGCACGGGTGTAGGGGTGCGCCGCCTGGCCGTAAATGCGCTCGACCGGGCCTTTTTCGACCACTTGGCCCAGGTACATCACCATCACGTCGTCGCTGATGTAGTGCACCACATGCAGGTCGTGCGAGATGAACAAATAGGTCAACTGCCGTTCGGCCTTGAGCTCTTGCAACAAGTTCAACACCTGCGCTTGCACCGACTTGTCGAGTGCCGCCACCGACTCGTCCAAGATCACCAGGCGCGGATGAAACGCCAAGGCGCGCGCAATGTTGACGCGCTGGCGTTGACCGCCCGACAACTCGTGCGGATAACGCGAGGCAAATTGGTCAGGCTCCAAGCCCACCCGTGCCAGCAAGGCACGCGCTTCCTGCGTGGCTTGCGCGGCGGGCATGCCATGCACCTGCGGGCCATAAGCAATGGTCTCGCCAATCGTCAAGCGTGGGTTGAGCGAGGCAAACGAGTCTTGAAACACCATTTGCAGGTTGCGGCGAAATTCCTTCAAGGCAATGCCGCCGTATTCGGCCACACCGTCGCCGTCAAACACCATGCTGCCGCTGTCGGGCGCCATCAGGCGCGCGATCAAGCGCGCGGTGGTGGACTTGCCGCAGCCCGACTCACCCACGATGCCCAAGGTCTTGCCCTTGGCCACCGAAAAGCTCACGCCGTCCACGGCATGCACAAACTTGCGTTCACGCGAGAACAAGTCAGCACGCACAGGAAAGTGTTTTTTCAAATCGCGCACCACCAGCAGGGGCTGGGCTGGCCCGCCCCGGTCTTGGGGCGTCAAGGCAAGAGAAGCTGAATCGGTCATTTGCGAATATCCATGGCTGAACGCACGCCATCAGCCAACAGGTTGAACGCGATGGAGGTGATGAAGATGAGCAAACCCGGCAGCGCAGCCACCCAGGGGTTGTTGTAAATGGCTGAGCGCAAGGTGTTGAGCATCAGGCCCCACTCGGGCTCAGGGGGCTTCACACCCAGTCCCAGGAACGACAAGCCCGAGGCCAGAATCATGCTCACACTGAGCAAGCCCGTGGCATACACAAACACGGGCCCGAGCACATTGCCCAGCACATGCACGCGGATGATCGAGAAGGCGCTGGCCCCGCTCATACGCGCGGCTTCGATGTAGTCGAGCTGTCGCACCTGCGTGGTCACGCTCTCGGCCACCCGCACCACCTGTGGCACAAACACCAGGGTCAAGGCAATCAAGCTGTTGCTCATGCCAGGCCCCAAAGCGCCCGAGATGGCCACCGCCAGCAGCACCGAAGGAAAGGCGTAAAACACATCCAGCGCACGCATGATCACCATGTTGACGCGCCCGCCCACATACCCGGCAAACAAGCCAATCGATGCGCCAATGCCAAATGCGGCCAGCACTGGCACCACGCCCATCAGCAAGGACAAGCGCCCGCCGTACATCAGGCGCGTCAACATGTCGCGCCCCAACTCGTCGGTGCCCAGCCAATAGCCTGGGCTGCCCACGGGCAACAAGCGACGCATCATGCTGGCCTTGAACGGGTCCGCCGGTGCCAACCACGGTGCCAGCACCGCGGCCAACACAATGCACAGCAGCACGCAGGCACTGGCCAGGGCCACCGGGTCTTGGCGCAACTGACGCCCCACCACATGCCAATAGCTGCGGCTGGGGGCCAAAGAAACAGTCTGTGTCATGACATGCACCTCAGCTTCGACCCATGCGGGGGTCAATCAGGGGTTGAAGAATGTCGACACACAAATTCAAAACGACAAAGAACATGCACAACACCAAAATCGTGCCTTGCAACAGCGGCATGTCGCGCTGAAAAATGGCCGTGTTCAACAAGAAGCCGGTGCCTGGCCAGGCAAACACCGTCTCCACCAAAATCGAGCCGCCCATCAGGTAGCCCACTTGCAAGCCCGCCACCGCCAACACGGTGGGCGCGGTGTTCTTGGCCACGTGTTTGAACACGGCCACGCCGCCCAAGCCACGGGCACGCAAGGCCACTACAAACTCTTGGCCCAACATGTCGGCCACCAAGGCGCGCACGGTGCGCGTGATGATGCCCATCGGAATCACCGACAAGGTGATGGCTGGCAACACCAAGTGGCGCAGGTGCGCAATGTCCCACACCCACTCCGACGAACCACCGGGCCCCGCCCCCATGGCGGGGAACCAACCCAGCCAAATAGAAAACACAATGGTCAATACCAGGCCCAGCCAGTAGTGGGGAATGCTCACCCCCACCACCGACAGCAAGGTGGCCACACGGTCCACCCAGCCGCCATGCTTGTACCCCGCCAGCGCCCCCAGCACACAGCCCACCAACACACCCAGGCCTGCCGCCACACCGGCCAAGACCAAGGTGTTGCTGACTGCGCCCAGCACCTCGGTGGCCACGGCGCGGCCCGAAGCGATGGAGGTGCCCAAGTCACCCTGCACCGCGCGCCACAGCCACAGGCCGTATTGCACGGGCACCGGACGGTCTAGGCCGTAGGCGCTCTTGAGGGCTTCGATCACGTCAGCGGGTGCGTCGGCTGGGGCAATGGCATTGAGCGGATCGCCCGGGGCCAAGTACACCAACATGAACGACACCACGGTGACGCTGAGTGCGATGGGCAATGCGTACAACAGACGCTTGAGGAAGTACGTCAACATTTAGGGCATGCGGATGGTGGTGAGGTCTTGGAACCAGTGTTGCGCTTGCACAAACTCTTTCACCTTGGGTGACATAGCGTGCGGGTTGGTGTCATGCACCACCCACAACATCAAGGCGTCGTCCACCATGGTTTCGTGAATTTCGGCCAACAGCTTGTCTTGAATCTTGGTGTCGAAGTTCTTGCGAATCGTGTCGATGGCGCCGTCCACTTTGGGGTTGTTGTAGCCACCCCAGTTCACGCCGTTAGGTGCGATGTAGCGGCTGTCCACAAAACGCGTGATGGCGTAAAACGGATCGGCCGTCACATACCCCAAGTTGATGGCGGTGATGCCCTTGCCACCGTTCATGTCGGCCTTGGCCCCACTGCGCCAGTGCAGGTAGAGGTTCTCTAACTCCACCACTTCGAACTCCAGCTGAATACCAATTTCAGCCAAGCTTTGCTGAATGAACTCGTTCATCGGCAACGACAACATTTGTCCGGTGCCACCTTGGGCAATGATCACTTTGGCCTTGAGCGGTTTGGCGGGGCTGTACCCGGCTTGTGCCATCAAGGCCTTGGCCGCTTTCACGTCGTAGGTGATCTTGAACGAAGGCTTGCCAAACCATGGGCTGGTGCTGTCGAGCTGGCCCTTGGCGGGTGTGGCCAAACCGTTGAGCAGCTTGACGATGGCGTCACGGTCAATCGCCAAGTTGGCGGCTTTGCGCACGCGGATGTCGGTCCAGGGTGAACCGGGCAACGTGGAGAAGTGGTAAGGCCACACGTGCGGTGTGACGTTTTGCACAATCTTGAAGCCCGAGCTCTTGAGCTGCGGCAGCACATCCGGCGGTGGCGTTTCAATGATGTCGACCTGGCCGTTGAGCAAGGCATTGGCACGGGTCATCGCATCGGGAATCGGCACCAACACAATGCGGTCGGTCTTGGCGATGCGTGTCTTGTCCCAATAGGCGGCGTTCTTCACCAAGTCAGCACGCTCGCGTGCCACCAGCTTGTCGAGCTTGAAGGGGCCGGTGCCCGAAGGCTGGCTGGCCACCTTGCTCCAGTCACGGCCCATCTTCTCCCACTGCGCGGGGCTAGAGATCAGGAACCAGGGCAGCTGGTAAGGGAACAAGGCATCCACATCTTTGGTGGTGATCTCTACCGTGTACTCGTCCACCAAGCGGTAAGACGCGATGGACGGAATGCGTGGGCGCACTTGCGCGCTTTGCTTGGCATCGAACTGGGGCGACTTGTCAGCCAACACCTTGTCCAAGTTCCACACCACAGCGTCGGCCTTGAAGTCAGAGCCATCATGAAACTTCACGCCTTTGCGCAGGGTGAAGAGCCATTTTTTGGGGTCTTTGGCATCGGCTTTCCAGGCACTGGCCAAACCGGGCACCAGCTTGCCTGGGCGTGTGCCGATGTTGGCTTCCCAGGCCACCAGCGGGTCATACAAAGTATGTCCGGTGAATTGGTAAGCCCCGGCACCTCGGTCAGGCTGGCCGGTGGTCAAAGGAATGTCGGCCATAGAAATGCCATAACGGGCGACTGTCTCAGCCTGCACGCCTGCGTGCAATGCCAAGGCAATGGGCAAGGCAACCAACCAGTGCGGCAGTTGCTGAGGGACAAATTTCATGTGGGACTCCGAAGTGAAAAAGACAACCCACTGATTGCATGCAATGTGCCAACTTGCATGCAAAGCCGCATGTATTTCACAAGCCCATGTTTTGAAAGAGAAATTCTGGATTTGTTTGCATGCCAACAATCCAACGCATCCGCACTTGAAATCAAAACTGCGCATGGCTTGCATGCAGTTGCACCAATTCAGCGCAAAAACATGCAGCTTGCACACAAGTGGGACATGTGGGCCACTTGGATACGGCACATGTTTTGCACGTGCTTTTTCACAACCAACGCACAACCAGCTCACCACCAGACCATGACCCAGCAAACCTTGACCCACCATGGGCGCTTCGACTACCAGCCCATCACCCAACACCCCAGCTACCGCTGGCCCGGCGATACCGGCTTGGCCGTCTACCTCGGATTCAACATCGAGCACTTTGCGTTTGGTGAGGGCTTGGGCGCATGCATAGGTCCGGCCTCGCCTCAGCCTGATGTGCTGAACTACAGCTGGCGTGAATACGGCAACCGAGTCGGTGCTTGGCGCTGCCTTGAGTTGTTTGACCAATTGGCTCTGCCCAGCGGCACATTGATCAACACCGCGCTGTATGAACACTGCCCCGAGTTGGTGGCCGCCTGTGTGCAACGCGGCGACGAACTGATTGGCCACGGCTACAGCAATGCCGAGCGGCAAGGCGGCATGAGCGAGACCGAAGAACGCGCCCTGCTGCTGCACTGCCGCGAAGCCATGCAACAACACAGCCAACAAACGCCAACAGGTTGGTTGTCCCCCTGGATTTCAGAAAGTTTGCACACGCCCGACTTGCTGGCAGAGACAGGCTATCGCTACACCTTGAACTGGTGCCACGACGACCAAGTCACGCGCATGCGCACACGCAGTGGGGACAGTTTGTTGGCCGTGCCCTACCCCCAAGAAATCAACGACATCCCAATGATCGTGGCGCGTCAGATGGATGCCAAAGACTTTGCACACATGATCATCGACAACTTTGACGAAATGCTTCAACAGGCCAAGCGCCAACCCTTGGTCATGGGCATTGCGCTGCACCCCTACATCGTCGGGCAACCCTATCGGCTGCACCACCTGCGTCGCGCGCTGACACACATCGCACGCGCACGCGATGCCGGAGAGGTTTGGTTCACCACGCCAGGTGCCATTGCGGCTCACGCGCAAGCCCACACCCCTTGACACCACCTCTTGGTGCACAAACGCATCACGCGCACCACATAGGGGCCATCCAACGATAGGCAGCACAGCATTTGCGCGCATACTTCTTGCTATCCTTCAACGCCAAGCAACTTCGCTGGTGGCTTTACTTCAACTACCTCCAACCATATGAGCTCTCTCAATTTCATCGGCGGCGAAAAAGGCGGCGTGGGCAAGTCGGTCGTCGCACGGGTACTGGCGCAATACTTCATCGACAAAAACGTTTTGTTCACCGGGTTCGACACCGACCGATCACACACCTCGTTCATCCGCTTTTACGAAGACTTTGCGTCGCCCGTCGTCATTGACAGCTACGAAAGTCTGGACCTGATCGCTGCCGCCTTAGAGCAAACCTTTGCGGGCAATACACAAAGCGTCATCGTCGACCTGGCCGCACAAACCGCCGCGCCTTTGGCGCGCTGGGTGACAGACTCAGACTTGTTTGCCGTCATGGCCGAGATGGGCGTGACCGTCAACTTCTGGCACATCGCCGACGCCGGCAAAGACTCGGTGGACATGTTGAGCAAACTCATCGACACCTATGGCGAAGGCCCCAACTATGTGGTGGTCAAAAACCACGGGCGT
Source organism: Limnohabitans sp. JirII-29 (assembly GCF_003063395.1). NCBI lineage: Bacteria > Pseudomonadati > Pseudomonadota > Betaproteobacteria > Burkholderiales > Comamonadaceae > Limnohabitans > Limnohabitans sp. JirII-29. The sequence continues at coordinate 507,793 of NZ_NESB01000001.1, read as the reverse complement.
GGCAGCGACTTCTCGCAACTGGAGCAATCCAGCGCCATGGAAAAAGCCTTGCAGTTGGGTGCACGCGTGGTGTCGCTGAGCCAGCTGCAAGAAGCCAGCATGCGCAAGATAGACCGCCAAAACGCCAGCTTCTGGGCGGCACTCAACCACCCCACGAGTGACGATGCCCTTGGGCTGCTAGAGCGCCAACGTGTGAAAAACTGGTTGAAGAAAACCTACGACACGTTTGACAACCTGCCCTTGCTGTAATAGCAAGAGCAGGTGCGGCTCAGATCACCACCATCTGGGCTGCCGTGAAGTCTTGTGGTTTGTTAATCAGTGTCGCGAACACCACTGCCGCCGCACTGGCATTGCCTGTTGCATCGTAGGCCAACTGTCCGGTGGTGCTGTTGTAAACCAAGTAGTCATCATCGTCCTGCGGGGTTTGCGTGCTCAAACGGAAGTAGCTCGACAAATTGACTTTGCCTTGAAGCTTGGTAAATACAACACTGCTCAATGCAATCACATCACCCTCAGAGCGAGAAAAGTCTGTGATGGTGTCAACGTTCGTACCGCTTAGCGCTGTGTTGAACACAAATTGATCTGCACCTGTACCGCCCGTCAAGGTATTTGCCGCAGCATTGCCCACCAACACGTTATTCAGTGAATTACCCACGCCATTGATGGCTGTCACACCCGTCAAGGATAAATTTTCACAATTCGAAGCCAGCGTGCAACTCACGCTAGACAAAACCGTGTCTGTACCTTGGTTGTAATCCTCGTACACCACGTCAGTCTCACTGTCTATGGTGTAAGTGTCATTACCGACATAACCCAACATGTAGTCACTCCCCTCACCACCATCCAGCACATCGTCTTGGTTGCCCCCGAGCAGCATGTCGTTGCCACCCAAGCCATTCATACGGTTGGCGTAGTCGTTCAAGCCATACATGTAGTCCGCATATGCTGTGCCGTTTTGCGTGAGCTTGCCCGCAACATCAACCATGCCCCACGTTGTGCCGTCTGCAAAGCTGATCTTCTCCACTTGGTAGTACGTGCCGCTGAAGTAGTTTTGCACCGTTACCGTGTCTGCGCCCCAACTTAGCTTGAGGTCACTCCCGATTCGATCCAACGTCGTATCCGTTACCAGTAAAGCAGCACCCAACTGCAAGGTATCGACATTGCCTGCCGTGTACTCCACGTCATAAATCGTGTCCGCACCATCGCCTTGGTTGAACACATAGGTGTCGTTGCCGTAGCCGCCGTAGAGTGTGTCGGCACCTGTGCCACCTGTGAGCGTGTCGTTGCCATTTCCCGCATCTAAGCTGTCGTTGCCTTCGCCGCCATTCATCACATCGTCTTGGTTACCCCCGTACAGATAGTCGTTGCCACCCAAGCCGTTCATCCGGTTGGCATAGTCGTTCAAGCCATACATATAGTCTGCATATGCTGTGCCGTTTTGCGTGAGCTTGCCCGCAACATCGGCCACGCCCCATGTTGTGCCGTCTGCGAAGCTGATCTTCTCCACTTGGTAATACGTGCTGCTGAAGTATTTCAGCACTGTCACCGAATCCGTGCCCCAGCTCAAGGTCAAGTCGTTACTCACTCGACCTACCGTGACATCACCTGCCAGCAAACCAGCCCCTAACTGCAAGGTGTCGATATTGCCTGCCGTGTAGTCATAGTCGTAGATCGTGTCCGCACTATCGCCTTGGTTGAACACATAGGTGTCGTTGCCGTAACCCCCATAGAGTGCATCGTTGCCCGTGCCACCTGTGAGCGTGTCGTTGCCGTAACCACTGTCTAAAACGTCATTACCTTCGCCGCCATCCAGCACATCGTCTTTGCCACCACCCGATATGTAGTCGTTGCCACCCAATCCATTCATCCGGTTGGCGTAGTCGTTCAAGCCATACATATAGTCTGCATATGCTGTACCGTTTTGCGTGAGCTTGCCCGCAACATCGGCCACGCCCCATGTTGTGCCGTCTGCAAAGCTGATCTTCTCCACTTGGTAATACGTGCCGCTGAAGTAGTTTTGTATCGTCACCGAGTCCGTGCCCCAGCTCAGCTTCAAGTCGTTGCTCACTCGACCCACCGTGACATCACCTGCCAGCAAACCAGCCCCTAACTGCAAGGTGTCGATATTGCCTGCCGTGTAGTCATAGTCATAGATCGTGTCCGCACTATCGCCTTGGTTAAACACATAGGTGTCATTGCCGTAACTGCCGTAGAGTGTGTCGGCACCTGTGCCTCCTGTGAGTGTGTCGTTGCCGTTGCCTGCATCCAAGCTGTCGTTGCCTTCGCCGCCATCCAGCACGTCATCCTTGCTTGCACCATACAAGTGATCATTACCGCTGAAACCAAGCAGAACAGTTGCATTGCTGTCGTTTGCAATTAGCGTATCCGCAAGACTTGTCCCCGTTTTCAACTCTTCCGATGGACTTCTCAACAGCAGTGCAAAGAAGGGGTTGTCTTTGTCAGTGTATTGAGAGGCTTGGCTACGCAGAGCGTTAACCAGCTCGTCTCCACCGTGATCTTTCAACCCCTGTTGAAAACATAAAAACTCTTGCGCTGCTTGGTTCAGCTCCTCTGTAGCAAAGCGTTCATAAAGTGCCTCTGTCAATGCAGAAACATCCCACACGAAATGTGCGCTGGCTGCAGCGCTGCCTACTTCAGCCGTCGGGTCAGCCTCAACCCACTGCAAACTAAGATTTTCCAGTAAAGGTTGTGCGTCGGTTTGCCAATACAAAGTTTGCAAGGTGTAGGCTTTGACTTGGTCGTAGATTGAAAGTAGCACGACCGATGCATCTGGTTCGGGATCCGACCACCAACCCATTTGAAAGTATTCTTTCCCGGCCATCATTTCGACTACTTCCAGCTTGCGCGCATCACCAAAGTAGACACCTCGACTGGACGGGTCCACATCTTGCACTCCCGCCCAGTGGTAGATCAAGTTATCCAGCACCGCATCTTGTGTTTTATCGCTGCTGCTTTGCCACTGCGCCACCAGCGCTTTCAGTTGCCCGCTCTCATCGCGCGCCATCGCCTGGTGCAGGCTGCATAAGTTGCCCATGCCCGCCACATCTGGCAAAGCCGCAATTTCATCGCTCACCGTCACCGTATTCAGGTTGACCGTGTGCGCCGTGTCCACGCTGAACCACACATCGTCCATCTGTTGTGTGCTGCCATCTGCTTTGGTGTAGCTGCCCAACTGCTGGTGTTGGTTGCCTTGTGCGTCTTTGGTGGCACCGGTGCCTTGGTCGGTGTAGCGCACGTTGAGGCTTTGCACCCCCGCTTGCTCTAGCGTGATCAACTCGCCGTCTTCGGTCACGCCGTCGCTGTTGAGGTCTTTCCAGACACGCAAGCTGGCATAGGCGCTGTCGTTAGCATCTACCTTGCCGTCGTTGTTGTCGTCCAGGTCTTTGAGTGCTTCAAATCCGTTGGCCACTTGGCTGCCGCTTTTAAGCACGGTGTGGTTGCCAAACAGTTCACCTCCGTGGGTGATCTTGCCGTCACCATTCAAGTCACGCACCAGCAAACCATCGTCTTTGCCCACCCACCCCGCTTGCTCTGCAAAGCCGCTCTTGTCTAAATCAAAGTGCACGCCTGTCTTGCTGCTGGTGGTGGTTTCTACGCCGTCACCGTCGAGGTCGAGCACCAGCGGAGACATAGTAACTTCAGCTAATTTGAAGCTGGTTTGTAGTTGGGTGATGAGGGTTTCGTAGCTTTCATTGGTCCAAGATATGCCGGTAACAGGAAACAGTTCGGTCAGCCACTTGGTCAATTGCAGTTGCTCACCTTGCGGCAGATTCATGAACCTTTGAAGATCATCTCGGTTGTCTAGCGGCAGCAAACTGCCTTGATGCATGCTTGGATTAAAGCCCGCAAATTCCAACGCTTTCCAGACAAAGTCCACACAACTGTTAGTCGGTGCCCAATAGGTGCTATCAAAACCGTGTGCAAACGGAAAATCGCCAAATTCTTTGAGGCGGTTGTACTCCGTCTCTGTAAGAGTCATCGTTTTGCTGTAGGCAGGGTTGATGTAGCTACTGATGTCGTCGTCAACAATGCGCCCCAGAACAGGTAATCCTGTGTCTTTTACATCTTTAGGCGCGAATCCATAAGAGCCTGTTTCTCCTGCCGAACTATTCAGGCTGTACCACATATGTCCAGCGTTGGAGGTACCACCTCCTTGCATGGCTGTTCCAGCGCCTGTGATGTAAATGGTGAAGCTGTAAGTTGTCATGGTGTCTCCTTATTTGTGATAAATCTTTGGTTCAACAGTTACTTTGACCAATCGACCTTGCAGGACAGGAATTGGGTTAAGGTTGTCGCAGCGGATGCTGTATGTACCTGCGTTCAGAGGTTGTTCATGAACGAGGTATCGCGTCATGCTCATCTGGTTGGGTTCATTTGTGCTGCTGGGTGAAAAATACGACCTACGTAAAACTCCATAGGGTTTTTTATCTCCCACCACCTCTTTCACCACCACCATCTCTGCTCCGACAGAAACCGACTGAATACGGACTTTGAAATGAGCATCGGGTATTTCCCAAACAGAATTAGGCACTCGCTCATTTGCTGATTTTGTAAAAATCTCTAACACCACGTCATACCGATCCGGCTTTTCAATGCGGATATCAAATTCCACGAAGGTATTAGCTTGAGTCACATCGAGTGCTCGTCCGTATGGGGGTAAAGGTGTGATGGGTTGGTCGTCTTTGCAACCACACAAGGTGGACAAGAACGCACCACTGAACAAAACCAGCCAGCCGCGGCGAGCTTTGTCTTTGATGGTGCAATCGTCGCGGGCAGCTTGTTGTATCAATCGCGGTTTGTTCATGCTGCGTGTCTCCAATGCTTGTCGTTGTCCGCCACATCTGGCAAGGCCGCAATCTCATCGCTCACCGTCACCGTGTTGAGGTTGACCGTGCGCGCCGTGTCCACGCTGAACCACACATCGTCCATCTGTTGTGTGCTGCCGTCTGCTTTGGTGTAGCTGCCCAACTGCTGGTGTTGGTTGCCTTGTGCGTCTTTGGTGGCACTTGTGCCTTGGTCGGTGTACCGCACGTTGAGGCTTTGCACCCCTGCTTGCTCTAGCGTGATCAACTCGCCGTCTTCTGTCACACCATCGCTGTTGAGGTCTTTCCAGACACGCAAGCTGGCATAGGCGCTGTCGTTGGCATCTACCTTGCCGTCGTTGTTGTCGTCCAGATCTTTGAGTGCTTCAAATCCGTTGGCCGCTTGGCTGCCGCTTTTAAGCACGGTGTGGTTGCCAAACAGTTCACCTCCGTGGGTGATCTTGCCGTCACCATTCAAGTCACGCACCAGCAAGCCATCGTCTTTGCCCACCCACCCCGCTTGCTCTGCAAAGCCGCTCTTGTCTAAATCAAAGTGCACGCCTGTCTTGCTGCTGAGGGTGGTTTCTACGCCGTCACCGTCGAGGTCGAGCACCAAGGGGCTGCGGGTGACTTCGGCTTGTTGGAAGCGGGTTTCTAGATTGGTTAGGAGGGTTTCGTAGCTTTGTCCTGCCCAGGGCAAACCGGTGAAGGGGTCGCCGCTGTAGGGGTCGTCGCTAATGCCATCAGGATTTTTTAAATTCTGGAGCGCCGCCAAGTTATTGAAATTCTTTAAAGCAAATGCACGCTCAGCTTGTAGTGCAGCATTGGCCATATTAAAGTCGGGAACATCACTACCAAGCGGTGTATCCCCCCAACCGTTATTCAATTTAAGTTCTTTAATACTCTCACGCATGGCATTGTCGGCTGCCATAGTGCTTTGCCAATACTGGGCAATATCTGCCGAGGTTTTGCCAGAAGTCTCCCACGCTTGTTGTATATCCCAGTAACTTTTATCATGAATTTTAAAAATGTTGTCTAAATCATTTTTCCCAAGAACGTTTTCAAAGTCGGGCCTTTCACCAGGCTTCAAAAACTTGCCACCCGACCAGCCTTGACCACCCCAATTGCCGTAAGTCCAAGTGCCGATCGTATTGTCGATGGCGCCGTCGCTGTAAGGGTTGTTTTGCCATTGCACGGTCACGAATTCGGTATTGCTCATTTGCTGCTCTCCTTGAATTGAATGTGCTGAATCGAGGTAGGCTCACATTGGCCAGGGGTAAAACGCAAAACAACCACATGACGTGGCTCTTCAGATACACGAGAAAGGGACATGACCGCTGCGCGACCATCTGGTGTGACTGAGAAATAGTCTTGGTAGCCTTTGATCTCTGACAGCACACATGTATTGGCACCATTCAAAATCTTGAACCCATAAACATATGTCTGACCATTGATGCGTTCGTCAGTCAGGTAATTGATCAGGCAACGGTGTATTTTTTGGTCGCATTTCATACGACCTGTTTTTGAATCAAGCACTGATACATCCAACTGGGGTGCTTCTTTGCCAGGAAAACCGTATGAAATGATTTGTGTGGGATTAGGTTTTGCGGGAGTAGGTGCGCTGAGCACGCGGTCCAGACTCCAAAAAAACCCATCTGCAACCACGTTAGGCGTGCCCAAAGGCAACATGCCTAAAGTTTCTTTGATGGGGCTTGCTTGCTTGTCTTGAATCAATGCCCAAACCAAACCATGACCTCTGTCGCAAGCCTTCTCTCCCGGAGGTTGTGGACACATGCGAACCAGTACCTGTCCAGGTTTGACCTCCACGGGAAACTCAATGTGGGTCCCCTCAAACAGAATCTCTGAGGGTTTGGTCGGGTTGCTCGCATCCCAGCGACTAAGTTGTGATGCGCCTTTTGGTCCTGGCCTGGCGTGGGTGAGCAGCAAGTTGTAACCCGTTAAACCAAAACGGATACTGCTAGCGTATTTGGGTGCAGCTACCTCTAACCAAGGCTCTTCGCGATCTAGCCACTTAATACGCAGGCGTGGCGTCTCTTGCCCCGTGCGATCAAGTACTACCAGTAACTTGCCATCGCTGCTGATGGTGGGTTCAACAGGCAACGCAGCATCTCTGCTTGGGTATTGAGGTTTTCCAACATCACATGCCCCCAGCAGCATGCTGATAGAGGCAAATAGAAAATATTTTTTTAAACGCATGCAAATTTCCTCCATCCACTTTCTTGCGCCATGGCCTGCCGCAAACTCGCCACATTGCCCATGCCCAGCAGCTCTGGCAAGGCCGCAATCTCATCGCTCACCGTCACCGTCACCGTCACCGTCACCGTCACCGTGTTGAGGTTGACCGTACGCGCCGTGTCCACGCTGAACCACACATCGTCCATCTGTTGTGTGCTGCCGTCTGCTTTGGTATTAGCAATCACACCTGAAATAACAGACAAGAAGGTCAACATCGCATCCCCAAAGAAATTAACGGAACAAGAAACACATTCATCTCCCATTACTTGGCAAAAGAATAATCGCATTGAGCGAGCGTTTTTAAGGCGGCACTTTGAATGTTCTCAACCGAAATAACAAAACCATCGAATACATAAAATCTATTTGGTTTTCTTCATCATCTAGGCCTCCCCCCATGACTCCCTCCCGCCCAGGAACACTCGGCATTGACTTCGGCACTTCCAATTCCGCCATCGCTTGGGCTTCCCTTGACGGCCACGCACGCTTGCTGCCTCTAGAAGGCACTGCCACCGCCATGCCCACTGCGGTGTTCTACAACGCCGAGACCGACAGCACACACTTTGGCCGCGAAGCCATCACCCATTACCTTGAAGGCACCGAGGGGCGCTTGATGCGCTCTCTCAAAAGCCTGCTGGGCAGCGCACTGCTGCAAGAGACCACCGTGGTCAACCACCGCGCAGTGAGCTTTCAAGACATCATTGCCACCTTCTTGGCCACGCTGCGCGAACGCGCCACACAGTCGCTGGGCGTCACGCCCCGCCACGTGGTGATGGGGCGTCCCGTGCATTTTGTGGACGACGACCCCGTGCGCGACGCACAAGCCCAAGCCTCGCTGCTGCAAGCGGCGCAGTCGGTGGGGTTTGACGAGGTGTCGTTTCAGTTAGAACCCATTGCAGCAGCCTTGGACTACGAACGTCGCCTGACCCGCGAGTGCGTGGTGTTGGTGGCCGACATTGGCGGGGGCACCTCCGACTTCACCGTGGTGCGTCTGGGGCCTGAGCGCATGACGCGCCCCGAGCGCACCGCCGATGTGTTGGCCACCCGTGGCGTGCACATTGGCGGCACCGACTTTGACCAACAACTCAGCCTCGAACACGTCATGCCCTTGCTGGGCTACCGGCACCTGGGCGCGCAACAGCGTGAGGTGCCCAGCCGCGTGTTCTTTGATTTGTCCACCTGGCACTTGATCCATTGGCTCTACCAACCCCGCGCCCTGGCACAGGCCCAAGCCCTGCGCACCAACTACAGCGACGAGGCCTTGCACCGCCGCTTGATGCACGTGCTCAACCAGCGCCATGGCCACCACCTGGCCCACGAGGTGGAGCAAGCCAAGATTCGTTGTTCACAACTCAGCGGCGACACCACCATCGATGTGTCGTGCATCGAAGCTGGCTTGAGCACCTCCCTGCGCGTGAGCGACCTGCATGACCACCTGGCCAGTCTGCTGGCACGTGTGGTGGCCTGTGCACGCGAATGTGTGCAAGAAGCAGGACTGCGTGACGCATCGCTGGACGCTGTTTACCTGACGGGTGGCTCGTCGGCTTTGCGGCCTTTTCAGCAAGCGCTGCAAACCGAATTTGCAGGCGTTGCACTGGTCGAAGGCGACTTGTTTGGCGGCGTTGCCTCAGGCCTGGCCTACAGCCGTGCTTGACGCCGGCACGACCGTGGTCCAATGACCCCCTATCCAAATCCGCGCCTGCAAGCAGACGCGCCTCACCGACAAAGGAAGACCTGACATGGGTGCTCAGTGGAAAGCAAAACACAAAGACGTGGCGGCCAATGCCAAAGGCCGCATGTTTGGCAAATTGGCAAAAGACATCATGATTGCCGCGCGCAACGGTGCCGACCCGGCCGCCAATGCCCGCTTGCGCCTGGTGCTGGAACAAGCGCGCAAAGTATCCATGCCCAAAGACACGCTGGACCGCGCCATCAAAAAGGGCGCTGGCCTCACAGGTGAAGTGGTGCATTTTGAACACGTCATGTACGAAGGTTTCGCCCCCCATCGCGTGGCGGTGATGGTGGAGTGCCTGACCGACAACGTGAACCGCGCCGCATCTGAAATGCGCGTGCTGTTTCGCAAAGGACAGCTCGGCACTTCAGGCTCAGTGGCCTGGGACTTTGACCACGTGGGCATGATCGAAGCCGAACCTGCCACCCCTGGTGCAGACGCCGAGATGGCAGCCATTGAAGCCGGTGCGCAAGACCTAGAACCCGGCAGCGAAGAAGGCACCACCTTGTTCTTGACCGACCCCACCGACCTTGACCTGGTCAGCCGCGCCCTGCCCGCACAAGGCTTCACCGTGTTGTCGGCCAAGCTGGGCTACAAACCCAAAAACCCAATCGATCCCACCAGCCTGAGCGCGCAAGACCTGGAAGAAGTGGAAGCGTTTTTGGCCGCCATCGACGACAACGACGATGTGCAAAACGTGTACGTCGGCCTGGCTGGCTGAACGCGCGGTTATTACTCTTTGGGCGCGCCAGAGTCTTTGACGATGGCCTCGTAACGCTTGATCTCCGACAGCGTGAATTTGGCAAAGTCTGCCGCAGAGCCGCCCAGCACCTCGGCCCCCATCTCGGTCAAACGGTTGCGAATCTCGGGCGCCTTCAGCAACTTGTTGACCTCGGCATTCAGGCGCTCCACCACCTCAGCAGGTGCGTTGGCTGGCAGCAGCAAGCCATACCAAGCCGAGGCAATCATGGGTGTGCCCGCTTCGGTGAACGTGGGCACTTGCGGCAAGGCAGGCAAGCGCTTGGCGGAGGCAACGGCCAAGGGCTTGAGCAAACCACCCCGAATGCTGCCCAGCGAGCCGGTGTCAATCATCATGTCGATGTGGCCAGCAATCAGGTCTTGCGCTGCGGGGCCACTGCCTTTGTAGGGCACATGGCGAATGTCAATGCCAGCCGCCGTTTTGAACTGCGCCCCCGCCAGGTGCTGCGAGCCACCGATGCCCGCCGAGCCATAGGTGTAGGCACCGGGCGACTGCTTGGCCGCCGTCACGATGTCTTTGAGTGAACTCCATGGCGACTTGGTGGGCACCACCATCACGTTGGGAATGGCACACAAGGACAGCACAGGTGTGAAGTCATGCACCGGGTCAAAACCCAGCTTGTTGTAGAGGTGCGGTGCCGCTGCGTTGGTGGAGCTGGTGGCCAACAAAATGCTGTAGCCATCGGCTTTTTCTTTGACAAACGATTGGGTGCCAATCACACCGCCGGCACCGCCTTTGTTGTCCACCACCACGGGCACACCCATGGCTTGCGACAGCGGCTGGGCCAGCATGCGTGCAATTTGGTCGGTCGCACCACCGGCGGCCCAAGGCACCAAAATTTTGATGGGCTTGTCCGGGTAAGCGGCCCACGAAGCACCGACACAGAGGCTAAGTGCGGCAACCGCGATGGCTTGGCGACGGCCCCAAGCAGCGGCGCAAGTCAATGGCTGTGAAGACATCTCAGACTCCTTTTTGTTTCAACGCGACGCTCACCCATGCCGACGAGTAACGGCCATGCAGGATGTCTTCGATGGTGGCTTTTTCGTCGGCCACTTTGTCATGGGCTTTCTTGGCCACAGCCAGCGCTTCGGCAGGCGTGATGGCCACCAGGCCATCGCCGTCCCCCACGATGATGTCACCCGGGTTGACCAGCATGCCACCCACGCTCACGGGAGAGTTGATGCTGCCGGGCCCCTCTTTGTAGGGGCCGCGCAGGTTGATGCCTCGCGCCCAGCACGGGAATTGGTGGGTCTCAAACGCATCCACATCACGCACGGCACCGTCTATCACAAAGGCCAGTGCGCCTTGCATGCGGGCCGAGGTCATCATGATCTCGCCCACCAAGGCGCGCGAGACATCGCCCTCACCGTCCACCACCAACACATCACCCGGCTTGAGCATGTCCAGCGCTTGGTGAATCAACAGGTTGTCACCGGCACGCACACGCACGGTGAAGGCGTTGCCACACACCGACACCTGCGACCGATTGACCGGATGCAAGCCGGTGGTGCCAACCAGGCGCCCCATCACGTCACTGATGACGGAAGACGGCAGCCCCTGCAAGGCTTGGACGCCTTCAGCAAACGCTTCTTGACGTGGGTGGATAAAAATTCCGTTGGCCATATGATTTCCTTTATTCGCTCAATTCTCTCAGTGCGTATTCTCAAACATTCAGAGCAGATTCAGTGCTTGACGCGTCTCACGCAGACCAATAAAGCTGTCGAGCATTAGCACTTAAGACCTGCTCACGGTGCGCTGCGCCCACCCAATCTTCTAAGGATGAAAACAATGTGCTGTATTGGGCCAAGGCCTCGTGGTTGGTGCACGGCCAATCACTGCCCCATAGCAAGGCGGCAACGCCCAACTCCCCCAACCACAGGCGCGCCAGTTGCACCGGGTCCACCCCACCCAAGCGGTAGGCACCACTGAGTTTGATGTAGGTGGGTTTGTGTTGTGCATGTCGCACCAAAGCGGCCACGGTGGGGTCTTGCATGTGTGCCCGCTCGGGCTTGGCCATGTGGTCCACCACCACTGGCAACTGCGGGGGCAGCTGCGCCAACACGCCCGGCAAGCTGCCCTTGTCGGTGTGCACTTCCAAGTGCCAACCCAAGGCCAGCATGGTCTCCCACAGCGCATCGGCGGCGGACCAATCTGTCAGCGCATGCGACACCCCTGCCAGATTGAGCCGTATCCCACGCACACCTGCTGCATGCAGCAGGTTCAAGGCGTCGCGCCCCGTGCTGGGCTCCACCACCGCCACACCGCGCAACACGCCAGGATGAGCCTGCAAGGTGTGAACCAGCCGCGTGTTGTCGGCCCCTAAGAAACTGGGTTGCACCAACACACCATGTGTCACGCCCAGCGGCTGCGCCTGTGCCATCCAGTCTTCCACACGGGCGCTGTAGGCGGGCAAATAACGCGCACCCGCGATGGCCTGGCCGGCTGCAAAGACATGGAAATGGGTATCGACGAAAAAATTTGGCGCTGTCAGGTTCATGCGGTATATTTTAGTCATCTAGATGTCTAGCTTTCATCCATGACCGCCACCTTGCTGCCACACACCCCCGGACAAAGCCGCTACGGCACGCTGGCCAGCGCTTTGCGCGAACGCATCTTGCAAGGTGAGTGGGCCCCGGGCAAAGTCATTCCCGCCGAATCTGCACTGGCACAAGCCTATGGGGTGGCGCTTGGCACCATCCGACAAGCGCTGGCACTGCTGGTGGAAGACGGTGTTTTGCAACGCCGCCATGGCAAGGGCACCTTTGTCACCAAAGGGGTCGATGGCGCCTCGATGATGCGGTTTTTTCGGTTTCGCGGCGCAGAGGGCCAAAGCGAGCCACCACAGTCGCGCATTCTGTCGAGCCGCGTGCGCCGTGCCACGACTGCCGAGGCACAGGCTTTCGGGATCGACAAGGCGGCTGCACATGTCTTTCAATTCGAACGCCTGCGCAGTTTGAACAAGCAACCATGCTTGCTAGAGACGATCGTGTTGCCCCTGCCTCTCTTTGGCGCATTGGCTGAATCCGACACCGTACGCTGGGACCACTTGCTCTACCCCATGTACCAAAGCCGCTGCGGCGTGGTGATACAGCACACACAAGACCACCTGAGCTGCTCCCAGCTCAACACCACCCAAGCCAAACGGCTGCGACTCGATGCGGGCCACCCCTGCGTGCTGGTCGAACGCCAGGCCTTTGACATGGCGGGGCGTTGCGTCGAATTGCGCACCACGCGTGGCGACGCCTTTTCATTCAAGTACACCGCGCAACTGCGCTAACGCATTCCACCCTGAGGAGACTCCTATGACACACCACACCACAGCGGCCCAACGACTGGGGCGCAGCACATGGGCTCTGGCCGTGCTCGCGCTTTGCGCCAGCGCCTCCACGGCCATGGCACAAGCCAGCTTTCCCACCAAGCCTGTGACCTTGGTGGTCACCTATCCCCCAGGTGGAGGAGCCGACGCCATGGCCCGCTTGATTGCGCCCAAGATGGGCGAGGCCCTTGGACAAGCCGTCATCATCGAGAACAAGCCCGGTGCGGGCGGTCAGATTGGCGCCTCAGCCGTGGCCAAAGCCGCACCCGATGGCTACACGCTGATGCTGGATGCGTCGTCGTTCGCAGCCAACCCCGCGCTCTACCCCAAGCTGCCCTACGACAGTTTGAAAGCCTTCAAGCCCATCGGCGTGGTGGCGCTGTTTCCCAACGTGGTGTTGGTGAACGCCAATTTCCCGGCCAAGAACGTGTCTGAATTGATCGCCACAGCCCGCAAGGCCAAAGACGCGGTGTCGTATGCCTCGTCGGGCAACGGCTCGGCCCAGCATTTGGCAGGCGCCTTGTTTGAATCGGCCGCCAAAGTCGACATGGTGCATGTGCCCTACAAAGGCGGTGGCCCGGCCCTCAACGATGTGATGGGTGGTCAAGTGCCTTTGTTTTTTGGCAACTTGGCATCCACGCTGCAACATGTGCAATCGGGCAAGTTGAGGGCCTTGGCAGTGACCTCGGCCAAGCGCTCGGCCATCTTGCCCGACGTGCCCACACTGGCAGAGTCAGGGTTGACAGGCGCAGAGATCTACGAGTGGAATGCTGTCTTTGCCCCCGCCAACACCCCTGAGCCCATCGTGGCCAAATTGGTCAGCGCATTTCAAAAGGCACTGGAAGCGCCTGAGGTGCGCGCCCGGGTTGCCCAACTCGGCGGCGACATACAAAAGAGCTCGCCCGATCAAGCCAAGGCCTTCATCCAACAACAGGTCAACCTTTGGAGTCACGTGATCAAAGAACGTGGCATCACCACCGAATAAACCCAAGAAAGAAACCTATGCCATGGCATGACCCCCTCCCTCTGAATCGCCGCCAATGGTTGGCACACGGCACGGCCTCGGCATTGGCGCTGTCGCCCCTGCTGTCGCACGCAGACACCTGGCCCACCAAACCTCTACGCCTGGTGGTGCCCTTTGCGCCGGGCGGCAGCTCTGAAATCGTGGCACGCGCCTTGGCGGGCGAGCTAGCCAAGACCATCGGACAAAACGTGTTTGTGGAAAACAAACCCGGCGGTGCTGGCAACATTGCCATGCAAGAAGTGGCCAACTCAACCGATGAACACACTCTGGTGTTGGGACACATTGGCACCCTGGCGGTCAACCAATACATCTTTGCCAAACTGCCCTACGACCCCAACAAAGACTTCACGCCCATCACACTGATCTCCAAGGTGCCCAGCTTGTATGTGGTGCACCCCGACCTGCCGGTGAAAAACCTCAAAGAGTTTGTGGCGTACGCCAAGTCCAAACCCGGCCAGCTCAATTACGGCTCGGCGGGCAACGGCAGCGCGGGACACCTGGCGTTTGAATACCTCAAGATGGCCACCGACACCTTCATGCTGCACGTGCCTTACCGTGGCACCGGCCCCATGCTGACCGACCTGATGGCTGGCCGCCTACAAGCCGCCGCGGTGGGTGCGCCGGCACTGCTGCCATTCATCAAAGCAGGCAAATTGCGTTGCATCGCCACGGGCACCAGCACCCGACTGCCCCAGTTGCCCGATGTCGCCACCGTGGCCGAGCAAGGCTACAAAGGTTTTGAGATGACCCAGTGGTACGGCTTGATGGCCCCCAGCAAGATGCACAAAGCCAACATCGACAAATTAGAAAAAGAAGCCGTGGCTGCAGCCCGCAGCAAGCTGGTGCATGACAAGCTCAGCCAAGACACCGCGCTGGCTGTGGGCAACACGGGGGCCGAGTTTGAGGCCTTCATCAAGCAAGAGCAAGCACGCTGGAAGCCGGTGATTGCCCGCGCTCAAATCAAACCCGAGGGGCTGTGAACCTGTGGCGCGTGAGCGCCGCGTTCACTCGGGTTTGAAGCCCGCACCTTTCAACAACTCGGCGTTGTCGGTGATGTAGGTGTTGGTGTATTTGCGAAACTCATCGGTCGATTCGGTAATCGGTTCAATCCCCAGTTGCTCGAAAGCCCCCGACTTGGTGAGTTGTCGCACGGCCTCGTTAGCCGCTTTGTTGAGAATTTGCACCCGATCGTCCGGCGTGCCTTTCGGTGCCCAGATGCCGTACCACGACTCGGTGACAAACTTCGGAAAACCACTCTCCACCGCCGTGGGCACATTGGGCATCACCGAGCTGCGCTTGGTGGTGGTCACGATGATGGGTTTGACTTTGCCGCTCTTGGCCATGCCTTGCAGCGAAATGATCGAGTCCATCAAAATTTGTGTGTGCCCACCCGCCACATCGGTCAGCGCGGGAGCAGTTCCTTTGTAAACCACGGTCGCCAAATTCAGGTTGCCTTGCTTGGCAAACATCAAGGTACCCAGATGGCTGGCAGCCCCCAAAGCAGGCAAGCCCGCCGTCCATTTGTCGGGGTTTTGTCGGGCAGCGTCCATCACCTCTTTGAGTTTGGTCTGCGGCAAATTGGGCGAGATCACCATCAGCAACGGGGCTTCGCCCACGCGCGCCACATAGGCGAAGTCGGTCCATGGGTCATAAGGCGGGTTGGCCGTGACCAACTTGGCAAGTGCATGCGTTGAGGCCGAGAACAGCAGCGTCATGCCATCGGGCGCCGAGGTCTGCACAAACTTGCCACCGATGGCCCCGTTGGCACCGGGTCGGTTCTCCACAATGATGGAGACGTTCAAGCCGGTCTGCATCTGCTTGGCAATCAAACGCGCGGCGTTGTCTACCCCGCCACCAGGCGCAAATGGCACGATCATTTTGATCGTGCCATCTGGAAATTTTCCTTGCGCTGAAGCCAACCCGGCTGTTAAAGCAAAAGCCAAACACAGCAGTTTTTTCATTCTGGACATCATCTCTGTCTCCTCAAAAAATTGGTGTGGTGCCGTTCAGTCACGGTACCCCTTGCGCCAGGCGTTCGAGCCCCCCAGCAGCAGCGCCTCGGGCGCTGGCCCGTGGAGCTTGGCATACGACTCGATGGTTTTGGTCATGCGCGGCAGCAGCCATTGCGCCACCGTCTCGCTGGCAGCGTCAGTGCCCAAGCGCTCAAGAATGCCACGCACCGCGCGATCTTGCGCGTGGATGGGGCCGGGTGCGAGCAAAAACGCCACCACCTCGGCCTCACCCAGACGCTCACTCTCTGCCCACAAGTAATCGGCAATGTCACGCTCGAAGTCTTCCAGCGTGACACTGATGCCCGTCATCGTGCAAGAGCACCCCAGCGCAATGTGCTGTGCCGACAACCGATGCCAAAGATCGGCCAGATAGGCAGCTTGGGCTTGGGCGGTGCTCACCTCGATCACCTCAGACAAGGACTTGGGCTCGCAGTTGTTCGGTTTGCGCCAGGTCCACTTGGTCCTGCGCATCGAGCACCACGCCGTAGAGCTTCTTGGCCGCTTCACGGCTCACGTAGCCTTCGCGCGTGTCGTGTGCCACTTTCTGCGGGTCACGCTTGAAGGGATGACCAAAGCCACCACCACCGCCCGACAGCATCTTGTAGGCATCGCCGCGCTCCAAACGCACGTTGAAGATTTTGGCGTTTGGCAAGTCATTGTTCCATTCGCCTTTGTGGCGAATGGCGATGCCGTTGCCAGCCGCTTCGCCACCGCCCTCCAAGCCCCAGGGCTTGCAGTGCATGCGGTCAATCCGGGTGGTGACCGTGAAGGGTGACAAGGCTTGCACCACCATCTCTGCGCCTAAGCCACCGCGGTGTTCGCCGGCGCCTGCGCTGTCTTCACGAATTTTGTAACTCTCCACCAGCACGGGGTATTTGGCTTCGAGCTGTTCGGTGGGGCTGTTGTGTGTGTCGCCGTCGTTGATACACACCGTCACCGACACACCGTCCTCTGACGACTTGGCACCCCAACCGCCGCCCAAGGGGCCAATGCCCACAATGAACAAGCGACCGTCTTCGGGCGAAATGCCGTGGATGTTGGGGAACACCAAGTCAGCATGGTGGCCCGCAATCGTGCGGTGCGGAATGGCCGGAGCGAGTGCTTTGAAGATGGTGTCGATCACCGTCATCGGGAAGGTCATCCACACACGCATGGGGTATGGCCGCTCGGCACTGATCACGGTGCCCATGGGCATGATCACCTTGAGGGGGCGAAAGCTGCCGTCGTTGACGGGGTAGTCGGTGGGCGTGGTCAGGCATTTGTAGGCCACCTGTGCGCAGGCAATGCCGGTGGTGAAGCCCGAGTTGTAAAAACCCTTGACCTGCTTGCTCACGTCCGACAAGTCCACCGTCATCTCATCGCCTTGCACCGTCACCTTCACACGAATGGGAATGCGCTTGCCAATTTCCAGGCCGTCGTCGTCCATGAACGACTCGGCCTCGTACACGCCGTCGGGAATCGACAAGGTGTTTTGACGGGCCACGGCTTCGGACTGGTCCATGATCTGCTGGATCGAAGCCTGCACATCGTCGTTGCCATAGCGTTGCACCAACTCCAGGAAACGGCGTTCACCGGTGGTGACAGCCGTGATTTGGGCCCGCAAGTCGCCCATGGCCCGCTCGGGCAAACGCACGTTCATGGCAATGATGTCCACCAGGTCCTGGTTGACCTTGCCTGCGCTTTGGTACTTCACGATCGGGATTTGAATGCCCTCCGAAAAAATGTCGGTGGTGATTTGCCCCAAGCTGCCGCCCACATCGAGCCAGTGCGCCATGCAACAGGTGAAGCCAATCAACGCGCCTTCATGGAACACGGGCATGGTGAAGGTGAAGTGGTTCAAGTGGCTGCCGGTGGTGTAGGCATCGTTGGTCACCAAGATATCGCCTGGGTGGATGTTGTCGTACCCGAAGTGGCGAATCTTTGACTTGACGGTTTCCGACATGCCCCGAATGAACATGGGCAATCCCAGACCAATCGACACGGTGTCACCCTCTTTGGTGAACAAACCCACGGTGAAGTCCAGCGCCTCATAAATGATGAGGTTGTAGGCCGTGCGCATGAGGTTGGTTTTCATCTCTTCCGTCACGGCGAACAAGCCGTTGCGGATGATCTCAACGATCACAGGATCGACGGCATGGGTCGATGGAATAGCGTTGCTGGTCATGTGCGGTCACTCCCGATAGAAATTTGCAAATTGCCGTACAGGTCCACCTTCACGGTGTCGCCCGGCTGAACCACGGTGGTGGAGGCATGTTCTTCCACCAGCGCAGGGCCATGAAACACGTTGCCAAACTTGAGCAAGTCGCGCTTGTACACCGGTGTCGACACGTACGCGGCGGCACTGCGGAAATACACCGGCTTATGCGTGCGCAGGGCTTGGGCGTCAGGCTGTTCTTGGCCCGCCTCCACCGTGTTGCGTGGCGGCTTTTTCATGCGACCCATCACCGTGACGCGCAAGCTCACAATGTCAGCGGCCTCTTTGGGCGCCGAAGTGCCGTAGCGGATGGCATGCACTTCGTCGAAATGGTTTTTGATGGCGGCACGGTCTTTCTTTTCAAAGAACGCATGGGCCAGGTCCACCGTCACCGCGTGCTCTTGGCCAAAGTAGCGCATGTCGGCTGCGCGTTCAAACACCACCTCTTCGGGGCGAATCTCGGACGCACCGATGGCGGCGCGACCTTCGTCTTCCATGCCCTGGTAGATGGCTTCGATCTCGTCAAACGACATGCCGTCAAGGCGACGGAACACCGAACGCACATAGTCGTAGCGCAAATCGCTGAACAACATGCCGTAGGCAGAAAAATACCCAGGCGCATACGGAATGAGCACTTTGCGAATGCCAATTTCACGCGCAATGGCCGACGCATGCAAGGGACCGGCACCGCCATACACCACCATGGTGAAGCTGCCCGCATCCAAGCCACGCTCGGTGGTCACGGCCTTGACGGCATGCGACATCTGCGTCACCGCAATGCGCAAAATGCCGTCGGCCGCTTTGGTGGCATCCAGGCCCAAAGGCTTGGCAATTTTTTCTTCCATGGCCTGCTTGGCGCGGTCAAAGTACAAGGGCATTTCACCGCCCAAGAAGTTGTGCTCGTCCAAGCGACCCAAGATCAAGTTGGCATCGGTCACGGTGGGCTCGGTGCCATCACGGCCGTAACACACAGGCCCGGGCATGCTGCCTGCCGAGCGAGGGCCCACGCGCAGTGAGTTGCCCAACTCCACACGGGCAATGCTGCCACCACCTGTGCCCACTTCAAAAATATCCATCATCGGAATTTGAATTGGCAGCGCCTTTTCGTAGCCACCAATCAGCGCACTGCCGGTGGTCAAAGGACGGCCTTCGCTGATCACACCGGCCTTGGCCGTGGTGCCGCCCATGTCAAAGGCAATCGAATCCGGCATGCCCAGTTGGGCGCAAATGGCTTGGGCGCCAATCACCCCAGCAGCAGGGCCTGATTCGAGCATGCGCACGCAATCGCGGCGTGCGTGCTCCACCGGGAACAAACCGCCGGTGGATTGCACGGCATAAAAGTCGCCTTCAAAGCCTTTGTCTTGCAGGTGCTGCTCCAGCTCGCCCAAGTAAGCCGACACGCGGGGGCCCACATACGAGTTGGCCACCGCAGTGGAGACACGCTCAAACTCGCGGTACTCCTGCGACAGCTCGTGCGAGGCGGTGACAAATGCGCCGGGAATTTCTTCTTGCAAGATGGCCTTGACGCGGCGCTCGTGGTCTGGGTTGCGGTACGAGTGCAACAACAGCACGGCCACGGCTTCGATATGTTTAGCCTTGAGTTCACGGGCGAGTTCGCGCACAGCGGCCTCGTCCAGCGGTTTGTGCAGCGAGCCATCGGCACGCAAGCGCTCAGAGACTTCGTAGCGCAGCGAGCGCGGCACCAGCGGTTCGTGCTTGGAGAAAAACAGGTTGTAGGCGTCGGGGCGGTTGACGCGGCCAATTTCGTAAATGTCGCGGAAGCCTTCGGTGATCAACAAAGCCGTCTTGGCGCCGTTGCGCTCCAGCAAGGTGTTGATGGCGATGGTTGAGCCGTGCAAAAACAAATAGCCATTCGTCAAATCCACACCCGCGCTGTCGAGCGTGTTTTGAATGCCATCGACCAACTGGCCGTGAGTAGACAAGGCCTTGCCAAATGAAATTTGGCCGGTCGTCTCGTCAAAGCACGCCATGTCGGTGAACGTGCCACCAATGTCCACTGCAATGCGCAGCGAGCCGTTTTTACTGATCTGTGTCATCCGTTACTCCTGTGAGGCCGCTTGGACGATGCGGTTGCGCAAAGTACCCAAGCCTGTGATTTCAATTTCGACCACGTCACCCGCCGTCATGTAGACCGGGGGTTCACGGCGATCGCCAACGCCGCCCGGTGTGCCCGTGGCAATCACATCGCCGGGCGACAGCGGTGTAAAGCCCGAGATGTATTCGATGATCACGGGCAGCGTGAAGATCAAATCAGCCAGCGATGCGTGTTGCATCACTTCGCCGTTGAGTCGCGTCTCCAACATGAGTTGGTTCACATCGGGGATTTCTTGGGTGGTTGCCATGAACGGGCCCAGCGGTCCGGTCAAGGGAAAGTTTTTGCCAGGAATCCACTGGTGCGTGTGTCGCTGCCAGTCGCGTGCGGTGCCGTCGTTGAAACAGGCGTAGCCAGCGATGTGCGCCATCGCATGGGCCTGCGTGATGTGGCGACCGCCCTTGCCAATGATCACGGCCAACTCACCTTCAAAGTCAAAGCGTTGGGTTTCGTTGGGGCGAGGCATGGGCGCGTTGTGGGCAGACAGGCTGTCTGCAAATCGCGTGAAGATGGATGGGTAGGCACTGTCTGCGCGCTTGGTCTCGGCCACATGCGACTTGTAATTCAGGCCGACACAAAAAATCTTGCCTGGGTTTGGCACCACGGGCAACAAGGTCGCCTGGCTGGCTTGCACAGACTGACCCGCTTGACGCGTCAGGGCTGCCAGTTCGTCGAGCTTGTCGGCGGCGATGACCGCTTTGAGGTCGGGGTATTGCGCTTGAAACGCCTGTGGCACCTGCAACCAGGTGTCTTCGTTGACCCACACACCGTAGCTGGCGTGGCCGGCTTGCTCAAAACTCACGAAGCTCATTTTTTTCCTTTTTTCATGGCACCTTCATGGGTGCGATCACACGATGGGTAGGAGTCTAGGCAGCCGCAACACATCTTCATAGAGTCAATTCAAAGATTTCAGAAATGCCATAATTGGCATACCAGAAAGCACGCCATGCAGATCAACGATTTCCGACTTTTCTTAGAGGTGGCCGAGCTGGGCAGCTTCACCAAAGTGGCCGCACAGCGGCACACGGTGCAGTCGCACATCAGCCGTCAAATCAGCGAACTCGAAAAGTCCTGTGGCGGCCATTTGTTTCGCCGCACAGGGCGTGGCGTGGTGCTCACCGAATTTGGACAACACGTGGAACAACGGGTGCGGACCTGGATCAAAGACAGCGAGGAGCTGTTTGCCGACATTCAGCAAACCTCCAAAGTGCCCATGGGCGAGGTCAAGATTGGCATGTTGCCCTCTGCGGCGCATCCGCTGATGACCCAGGTGTTTCAGCGCCTGCATGCGCAATACCCCAAGATTCGCTTGAATGTGCGTGAAGGCCAAGGGGGCGAGCTTGATGCCCTGCTAGACACCGGGAGTGTGGACATTGCCATCTTGTTTCGCTACCAAAAGCCCAGTGGGCCCGATGAAACGCTGCTGTCCACCGCCAACACCTACCTCGTCTCCAGTCCGGGCTTGCCTTTGACCCAGGCCGACAGCGTGGACTTCAAACGCCTGGAAGGTGTGCCCCTGGTGCTGCCACGCCCACCATCGCATTGGCGCTCGATCCTCGATGAAACAGCGCGCAGCAAGGGCTTCAATTTGTCAGCGGTGATCGAGGCCGATTCGCTGCGTGTGCAAAAAGAAATCATTGCCAGCAACCCGCATTTGTATGCCTTGCTGGGGCCGTTCTCGGTGGACGAAGAACTGCGCAGCGGCAGCCTGCAAGCCGCCAAAGTGGTGAGCCCGGAATTGAAGCGCTATGTGACCTTGGCCCACCCCAAGCACGGGCACTTCACGCAGGCCAGTCGCATCGTGTCAAAGCTGATCAAAGAAACCGTGCAGGGCTGGAATGGGCAGTTGAACATTCCCAAGCAGGCTTAGGCGCGGTGCCCCGCCGCCCTCGCCTGCTGCACTTGGTGCAAGGTGATGTGGCGCACCTCGGTCTGGCTCGATTGAATGTGGGCACGCAACAAACGCACGGCCTCGTCTTGGCGGCGGTCCAACACGGCTTGCAAGATCTGGCCATGTTCGGCGTAAGTGATGTCGATGCGGTTTTGGTAGGTGAAGTCGAGTCGGCGCACGATGCGGATGCGCTCGGTCACCTCACGGTGCACGCGCACCATCTCCACATTGCCCGTGGCCGCCACCAACTGGTGGTGAAACGCTTCGTCCCAATCGGCCACCTGATGCTGGTCTGTGCTGCGTGCCTCCTGCGGCACCAGCCAGATGTGCGCCAAGCTGTGCAACACCGTGCGGTCGGTGCGCACGTCGTCATGGCACAGGCGGTTCACCGCCTCGGCTTCGAGCACACGGCGCAGGTCGTAGAGCTGGTCGAACTTGTCAAAGTCAAACGGGCGCACCTGCCAGCCACTGCGAAACAGCACATCCACATAGCCCTCTTGGCGCAGCCTGAACAACGCTTGGCGCACCGGCGTGCGTGACACGCTCAAGCGTTCGCTGATTTCGGTTTCGGTGATGCGGTCGCCCGGCACCAGGCGAAAGTCCGCAATGTCACGCTTGAGCTGCTGATACACCTCATCGGCACGCGACGGGTGTACCACGCTCATGCCAGCAAGCTCACATGTGCAGCCACCACACGCCAGCCCTCAGGCGTGCGCATCCAGGTTTGGCTTTGTCGGCCTGTGCGTGGGTTGCCCTCGCGTGCGAACTCGGTGTTGGCGGTGGCAAAGTCGCGCCCGTAGGTGGTGATCACCGTGTTCATGCAGGTGCGTGCCAAGCCTTGCGAGGGCCGGTTGGCCCGGAAGTCTTGGATGGCTTGGTAGCCATACAGGTTTTCGGTGGCGCCATAGCGCAGGGTGTGCGGGCTGTTCCAAAACAGCTCGTCGAGCACCGCCACGTCGTTGCTGACCAGGGCTTGCTCGTAGCGGTCAAAGGCGGCCTGCATCTCGGCCAGCACGTCAGGCAAATTGATGTCCATTTACAACTCCACAGGTTTCACATGGGCCAGGCCGGCCGACTCCAGCGCCAGTGCTGCACGCAGGCACAGGTCTTCGCGCCACGGCGCGGCGATGACTTGCACGCCCAAGGGCAAGCCCTCGGTGCCAGTTGGCCACAGGGGTGCGGCCACCACGGGGCAACCGGCAAACGAAATGGGTTGGGTCAACAGCCCCATGGCTGCGCGTGCGGGCAAGGTTTGGCCCTGAATGTCGAGCCACTCGGTGCCAATGGGCGTGGCGCACACGGGCGTGGCCGGGGCCAGCAGCACATCCCAGTCTTCAAACAAGGCATTCACCTGGTCCCGGTAAAGGCGGCGAAAGCGCTGGGCTTTGACGTACCAGTCGGCGGGTTGCAGGGCTCCAGCCCAAAAGCGGTCCACCGACAAGGGCTCAAAGTCGTCGCTGCGGGTGCGCAGCTCGTTCAAGTGCAAGCTGCCGCCTTCGCTGGCGGTGATGATGAAGGCCGCCGCACGCGCCAGCGCGGCACTGGGCCAGCGCACCTGCGCCGTGGCCCCCAAGCACTGGGCCGCTAACTGCACCGCCTCGCGTGCCGGGGCACTGGCGTGGTCGTGAAAGTAACCGTCAAGCACGCCCACGCGCAGCCCTTGCAGCCCGTGGCTCAAGCTGCCCATGACGGGTTCCACACGGCGGGCATGGCAGCCGGGGTCGAGTGCGTCGGGGGTTTGCAGCGCGTCGTACATCTGGGCCAAGCCAGTGAGCGAATTGGCAAAGCCACCCAGGTGGTCAATGCTGTGCACAAACGGGTAACTGCCCCGGCGCGACAAGCGGCCAAACGTGGGCTTGATGCCCCACACGCCGCACAGCGAGGAAGGCACGCGGATGGAGCCATTGGTGTCCGAGCCCAAGCTCAAGGGCACTTGCCCCGCAGCCACTGCCGCACCTGAACCACCTGACGACCCGCCCGCGATGCGCGACAGGTCATGCGGGTTGTGGCACGGGCCGTAGTGGGTGTTCTCGGTGGTGAAGCCATAGGCAAACTCGTCCATATTGAGCGAGCCCACCAGCACCGCACCGGCGGCGTTCATCTGTTGCACCAGGAGCGCATCGGCTTGCGCCGGAGCATGGCCCTGGTTGACGATGGAGCCCGCCAGCGTGACCTCGCCTTGCACATCAAACAAATTCTTCACGGCATAGGGCACACCGGCCAAGGCGGGCAACACCTCGCCTCGGGCGCGCTGCGCATCCACCGCTTGCGCCTGGGTGCGGGCGCGCGCGTGGCAGATGCCGGTGAACGCATTCACCCGCGTGTCGGTGGCGGCGATGCGACCGAGGTGCGCATCCAACACCTCGCAGGCGCTGAACTGGCCGCTGGCAATGCCACGCGCCAAGTCGGGGGCAGACAAGGTGGTGAGCGTCATGGCGTCACCTGCTTGGGGCAATAAATTTCAGGCAGCTCTAGCTCGGGCGGCATGTCCAGGCCGTCTAGCAGTTGCGCCATGGCGGCTGTGCGCTGCAAATGCGCGGCCACGCGCACCACGCGGGCCTCGTCCACCGGCAGGCCCAACACGGTGGCGCTCACCTGCACGTACTGCACCATCTGTGCATCGGTCAATGTGGCATAGGTCATTGCGGCCTGAGTCATTTGCGCACCTCGCGTTGAAAAATTTCCAAGCTGAGTTTTTTGGCGCTCACAAAGCTGGGCTCAGTGAGGGTCTCCACCGTGCGGGGACGGGGGTCGTTGTAGTCCAAGATTTCGGCCACTTGGGTGGGGCGCTTGGTGAGCAACAAAATTTGATCGGCCAAGTACACCGCTTCTTCCAGGTCGTGCGAGACCAGCAACATGGTGGTGCCGGTCTTCATGAACACGTCTTGCAACTTTTCGCGGATGAACAAGGTCATCTCAAAGTCCAGGGCCGAGAACGGCTCGTCCAAAAACAGCACCTCGGGGTTGGGGGCCAGCGCCCGCATGATGGACGCGGTTTGTTGTTGCCCACCCGACAGCTCGTAGGGGTAGCGGTTGAGGTCAAACTTCACATCGAACGAGGCCACCAGCTCTTGCACGCGCTGCTCCACCTCGCCCTTGGACTTGCCTTCGAGCTTCAGGGGGTAAGCAATGTTGTCGATGGTGCGCATCCACGGAAACATGGCTTCGCGGTAGTTTTGAAACACATAGCCAATCTTGGTGTCTTTCAAAGACTTGCCGTCAAACAAGATCTCGCCACTGTCGATGGGAATCAAGCCCGCGATCATGTTGATCAAGGTGCTTTTGCCGCAGCCGTTGGGGCCAAACACCGAGACGATTTTGTTCTTGGGAATGTCGAGGTTGAAGTTTTCGTACAGCGGCCAACCGGCAAAGTATTTGGTGAGGTTGCGGATGGTGATGTGCGTGCCGCTGGGGCCCGGCACAAACGGAGGTGCTGCCGGGTCAGGTGCCACCATGGGGTTGAGAACAACAGTCATGCTTACCTTCCGCTCCAATGGACGATGCGTTTTTCCAGCACCAAAAACACCACGTTGAGGGCATAGCCCAAGGCACCTGCCGACAAGATGGAGGCGTACATGTCACGCACATTCATCACCTGCTGTGAGTCGATGATGCGGTGGCCCAGGCCACGCTCAGAGCCAATGAACATTTCAGCCACGATGACGATGACCAGCGACATCGACACCGCGCTGCGCAAGCCCACAAACGTGGGTTGCAAGCTCTCCCACACCAGCACATCTTTGAAAATTTGCCAACGCGTGGCCCCCATCACCTTGGCGGCCATCACACGCTGCTTGCGCGCATTGATCACGCCATAGGCGCTGTTGAACAACACAATCAGCAAAGCACCAAAGGCCGCAATGGCCACCTTGTTGATGTCGGACACACCAAAGATCATCAAGAACAAAGGGATCAGCGCCGACGAAGGTGTGGAACGAAAGAAGTCGATCACAAACTCCACGCTGCGGTAAGCGCGCTCGTTGCTGCCCAGCAGCACACCCAAGGGCACACCGATGACGCCCGCAATGGCAAAGGCTTCGAGCGTGCGCGCCAAGGTGTAGGCAAAGTCTTTGAGCAGCTCGCCACCGGCCATGCCGGTGAACAGCACCGTCAAGGTGGCCGAGGGAGAAGGCAGCAAGATGGGGCTGATGAGCTTGTAGCGCACCACCAAGTCCCAAATCACAAACAACACCACAGGCCCAATCAGCGGCATGAGCTGCGCCGGGCTCCAGCGCGCGGGGGCCACCGCCCCCGCTGCGGCGCGGTCGGCCAGGCCTTGCTTGGCCGCAGCCATCAACACGGGAGAGGAGGCTTCGTGCATGGCTTAACCCTTGTACAACATGGTGTCGACCATGAGGCGTGAGGGGAAGATGCCCTTGTCGGAGAACAAGTCAAAGAACTTCTGAAAGTGGCCAATGTCTTTGGCGGTGAACTCGTTGTAGAGGGTGTAAGCGGCCAGCGGCACCTCAGACGTCAACGCGCCTTCAATGGCGGTGTAGCCCTTGAGGTACTGACGGGCTTCGGTGGCATTGCTGCGCACCAGGGCCACGCCTTTGGCATAAGCGGTGACGAACTTCTTGGTTTCGACCGGATGGTTTTTGACAAACTCCGCCGTGAGCGAGGCCGAGCCGCCAAACCAAGGGGCCATCGCGTCACCCAAGATGTATTTGGAAATCACGCCCGCTTCCAGCACGCGGGTGGTGCCGTTCAAGCGGCCAATGGTGCCGGTGGGCTCTAGGGTGTAGACCGCATCCACTTGGCCCGCGGCCAAGGCGGCCACGTGTTGGCCAATGGGCAACTCAATCACGGTGGCACCGGTGGCACCCCCGCGCTCGAGCACGGTTTTGGCCAAGGTGACGTTTTGAATGCCAGGGCCTGAGGCCACTTTTTTACCCTTGAGATCGGACATGACTTTGGCCGTGCTGGCCACGGGCACCAAGAACTCGTCCAACACGTTTTTCACGTTGCTGGGGTTGGCACAAAAGATTTTGAACGTGCCCGGTGCGGCAATTTCGCCAATCGCCAAGTTGGCTGAACCGGTGCCGTTGGCGCTGCCGTCGCAACGACCGGCCAACATGGCTTCCATGATTTGTTGGGCAGCGGCGAACTTGATGGGCTCCACATCCAAACCGGCTTCTTTGAAGTAGCCCTTTTCCACCGCGGCATAAAACGGCAGGCCCGCCGCAATGGGCCAGTAGCCAATGCGAATTTTGGGAGTGGACTGTGCACGCACGATGGCAGGTGCGCCCATGAGCCCTAAGGCAGCACTGGCGGCACCGGCTTGCAACAGTTGGCGACGTGAGGTGGATGGGTTCATGAGATCTCTCCTAGAGGTGGGTGAAACAAAAAAACAAAAATTAAATCGCTCAGGCTTGCAGGCTGGCCACGTAAGCGCGCCAACCACCGAAGTGGCTGATGTCTTGCGCGCCGATCAAAGCCTGCGGCTCGCACACAAAGCCCTGCACGCTGGTGCCATCGGCCAAGCGCAAAGTGCCAATGCCCAAGGGCTCAGGGATGAGGGCTACAAAAGAGCCGTAGTGGCGCGTGGGCATCTCCCACACCTCCAGGGCAATGGCATGGCCCTGCCCTGGTGCCACGCGCAGCAAGCCGGGCTTGGGCGGTGTGGTGTTGGGCAAAGCAAACAACTGGTAGTCGGCGCTGGTGGAGGTGCTGTGCAGCAGGCGCGCACCACGCTCGGTGAGTTGCGTATTCAAGGGCATGCCCGACAAATGCGCACCCACCACGGCCACGTGCACCGTGGGCTCAGCCTGCAAACCCGCAATGGCTTGCATGGCAGGCAAGGGCTCGCCCGTGGCACCCAAGGTCAAACCCGTGGCGTGGTGGTAACGCTGGCCCAAGTCGGCCAATTGCCAGTCGCTGCAAGACGGGCCAATCAGCGTGATGCCAAAGGGCAAGCCATCGGCACGCAACACACTGGGCACCGACAGCGCCGCGTAGTCGAACAAGTTGACGAAGTTGGTGTAGTGGCCCAAGTTGCGGTTGAGCACCACCGGGTCGGCCTGCATTTGCGCAATGGTGTAGTGCGTGGGCGCGGTGGGCACCAGCAACACGTCGATGGCATCCCACATGCGGTGTGCGACTTGTGCCAAGCCCAGCATTTGTATTTCGGCGGTGCAGTAATCGGCGGCGCTGTAGTGGCTGCCTTTGCCAATGATGCTGCGCACGGGCTCCATCACGTGCTCGGGGTGGGCGTCAAAAAACGGTTGAATAGCCGCGTAGCGCTGTGCCACCAACGCGCTTTCGTACAACATGGCGGCGGCTTGCAAATGCGGCGTCATGTCGATGGCCACCGGCTCGCCACCCAAGGCACACATCTGCGTGATGGACGCATCGAACGCTTGCTTGGCTTGCATGTCGCCAAAGAATTCGAGCTGCTGTGGCACACCAAACTTGAACTGTGCTGGCAAGGCCTGGGTGTTGAGTGTGAGTTGGCGTGAAAAGGGGTCGCCCGCATCGGGCCCCATGCAGGCTTGCAACACTTGCGCGGCAGTGGCCACGGTGCGCGCCAAGATGCTCACGCAGTCCACGTTTTGCGCCGCTGGCACCACACCGCGTGCCGAGATCAATCCACGCGTGGGCTTGAGGCCCACGATGTTGTTCAAGCCCGCAGGCACGCGCCCAGAACCTGCGGTGTCGGTGCCCAGGGCAAAGTCAACCTGGCCCGTGGCCACCACATAGGCAGAGCCAGAGCTTGAGCCGCCCGACACATACAACGGGTTGAACGCATTGGGCACCGCACCATAGGGCGAGCGTGTGCCGTTGAGGCCGCAGGCAAATTGATCGAGGTTGGTTTTGCCATGCAGCAATGCACCAGCGGCGAGCAGCTTGCGCACCACTTCGGCGTGCTCTGACGGGGTGTAGGCGAACTCGGGGCAGGCAGCGGTGGTGGGCACCTGCGCCGCGTCGATGTTGTCTTTGACGGCGAAGCTCAGGCCGGAGAGCGCCCCTGAATGGGCCCCACTCAGAGGGGGCGTGAGGCGTGTGATCCAGGCTTCATCGGCCAGTGCGTTCGTCTGCGAATGTGGGCTTGAGCGTGACACCATTGTTGTGCATCCATTCTTGTATCCAAGATGGAATGCAATAGGTGTGCCACGGTTGAAGGCTGCTCAAAATATTTAATCAAAGAATGATGAGCCCTGGTACCGAAAGAAACAAGCAAGTTCCTTTGGTTCGTTAAGTTATCAATACAGCGCAAACGACAATTAATTTTTTTTCCTATTTAGCAGTCTATCTATAGAGGCACTACCAAACTTATGAATTAGTGCATCGTAAAAAACAGCCTCTGCGTCACTTGCGTACGCAACTAGCCCTCTTAAGTGCTCGACTTCGTCTACAGGCAACTGTCCATGAGTAAAAAGATAAATTTTGGTTTTAATTGATCTTTTCAAATTCCGCCCCAATGAGACTTGGCGGTCGGGTGTAAGAATTAAACCAGTAACAACTCTTTTTATTTTTTTAGAAACGTTGATTGTTTTTTTATCGTTGATAACGAGCTTGGGCGTGAACTCCAAGATTTTTGAGGTTAGCAAATCTCTGATGCCAGACAAAATATTTGGATGCTTTGTCGATATATAAATATCATCCGCGTAACGTGTATATACACAGTCATGTGCCCTGCAATATTCATCCATATCCTGATCTAAAGCGAATAACATCGCATTTGATAACAAAGGTGAAGATGGCGCACCAATGCTAAGGGCCATTGTTTTTTCTTCCTTTGCAAATCGGCAAACTAGCCTTGCAAGCGTAGGAACTGTCTCAAGTTGAATAGGCAGTCGTCCTGCATTTACCTCTTGATAGAAAAAGTCTAGGACCCAAGATTGATCAATTGAAGGAAAGAAATCCTTGAAATCTATTCTCAGCAAAAAATTTGAATGCAAATGTTGTGATGCATGCTGACGAATTCCTACGCCCTCACGATAAGAGAACACTGAGGGGTGAATCATCAGATGGAGGAAACAGTTAGAAACTAACCAACGCTGAACAGCCTTCAAAGACGCAGTTGGATGGTAAATATCTCGGTAGCCGCCTGTTCTTTTTTTAATTTTGTAATGCTTGTACTGATACGGAGCAGTCAGGATAAGTTTTTGAATGTCCTCATGCGAAGCTCGAAGAAGCTTAGCCAAAGCAAAGATCAAATCATTCCGAGTCATTTGCTCACCCCGTCTAATTCAATCAATACGGATGGGTCGTGAGTTTCATAAGCACGCCGCCATGCTGCTTTCAAATCTAACCGATCTGTAACTGTTGATTCGATAAATTGAGAATGACGGACGCAAGAAAAAATATCACCGTTGTCATTTCGAACAATACGGCGGCTAGCGACCAATATTGCTAGCTGTAAGCGTATCGTTGAAATGTCATACGCCCCGAACGACTCAGTGATTGCCTGTCTCAAATCTACTTCAGTAATTGCGCCTACTAAATCAATAATCTCATCCAAAATGGCAAGTTGATGACGTGAGTTATAGGACTTCCATGTTTGCAGTTCAAAACGTTCCCGATAAGCACGCTTCTTTTGAGACTCCCCAAGTAATTTTTCTACGATTTGTGGCATTTGCTCATTAAGCGGGGTAACTAATACATAAGGAATTGGCGAAAAAATGCTCAATTTAGAGATTGCATGTATCGGGCCGAGATTGATAAAAGAGTTAGATTGATGTTCATGTAGTACAGCCACCAAGGTTTTTCGAGCAATCTTTTCATGCGCGGAAAAGTAGCCAAGTTCAGCGAATGAACCAGGGCTTTCAGGGAAGATTAGAACGCTATTAACAGTTTCAGCAATTACTCGTTCAAATTCTGAAATATTTTGACCTCTCTCATCAATTTGTCTGAGCAATTCTGTTGCTGCCGTCTCCGCACGTACACAAACGATCTTGTCATCTTTGCGCTCTAAAACGTGTTTGATGAATAGTGCTCTGAGACTAGGGTCTCCAGTTTTTAAATTTTTTTCTTCCGCAGAGCCACACGCGAAGCACAAATGAGTGTCACGAGAAAAGAAAAGATCGCCTCGAGAAAAGTAATTTCTTAGCTTTTCTCGAGGCAAATCAAATGCAGTGTTGCTTTTTACAATCTGCAAGCATGCCACCTACTTGGACGAGGCGAATCCCTCGGGGTTCGACGCTAGGCGAACCCCGAGGGATTCGCCTGACGATGTCGGTCAATGCCATCGGCCTGGCTGTACGCCCGGCACAGAACCTCGACTGCGGTTCAGCTAAGTGACTACTTAAGTGTACTACTGGAAACTGCTGAGCAGACGAGCTCTGCAATACGCCTTGTATGGACACACTCAACGCATTACCTAAGAGCAAGCTAAAAGGATCAAGATGACAATCGTCACCCTCACCAGCAAAGGACGAATCACCATCCCCGCCGAGGTTCGCCATGACCTCAAGGTTGATGCCGGTGATCGCATCGAATTCATTCAGCTCGCACCTGGCCGCTATGAGCTTGTGGCCGCCACTCAAAACATCGCCAACCTCAAAGGCATGTTTGGTCGGCCCACCCGTAAAGTCTCAATTGACGACATGAACAAAGCCATCGCAAAGCGTGGCGCAACAGCGCGATGAGCTGCCTAGACACTATGTCTTGATGCGATACACATACAAGATGACGCGAAGGCTGATTTTGCAGACTGCCTGATTGAACGAACCTGCTCATTCGTTGAAATCAAATCGAACACAACCGTTAGAAAACGTCACCTTTTCTCGTGATCTGCTCCGTACCAGATGCCAGGGGTGTTGCCGCCGCGAAATCAGAGTGTCATAACGCTGGTGACATCAAGCAGCCGCTCTCATCCCATCCAGATACGACAGCGTGGTGACCAGACCGTAAGGGGTCTCGATCAACACAGCGGGTGTTCCGTTCAAAGCCTTGTTGTGGCTGCGCAGCCAATCAAGTCGTTTCTTTGAATCTGAACCCACGAGTGGATCCAGAGAACGAAACACACGAACCAACAGCAAAGCGAGTTGACCTGCCTTCGACACAGGATCAATGCCCCGCGCGCCACTGGCAATGCGACTGATGGTGGGCTCGCTCAATCCGATCACCCGAGCCAACGCCGCATTCGAGATCGCCAACGCATGAGCGGCCTGAATCGTCGCTTTGCCAAGAACCATGGCTTTAGGCATGAGTGGGCTCAAATTCAATGTCAGCAGCGCCTGGCATGGCGAGTGCGTGGGCAATATTGCGGCGCTGTTTGGTCAGGCGCTGGTAGTCCTCGAAGCGCAGCAAAACATATGCGGGCTTGCCGCGATCCGTGATGAATACGGGACCGTTCTGCGTCGCCCTTTTGGCACGGCTCACACCATGGTTGAATTCACAGCTTGAAAAAGTGGTGTTGGTCATGGCGGCGTCTCCCATTGATCTGAACACGAATCCAAATGCAGGCTCGTTACAACATTGAGCCTCTGCAAGTACATGCAGAGGAGAGATTACCCTCCCCTGCCAAGGTTCGCCACAACCCAAACTCAATAAGTTTTATAAGGCAAGAACTTGCCCGACAACACCACGTTCACGCGGTCGCCTTTGGGGTCGGCGGTGCGTTCGATGTCCATGGAGAAATCGATGGCACTCATGATGCCGTCACCAAACTCTTCGTGGATCAACTCTTTGATGGTGGTGCCATACACGCTGACGATTTCGTACCAGCGGTAAATCAGTGGGTCGGTGGGCACGGGGGTGGGCAGCGAGCCTTTGTAGGGCACCACTTGCAGCCACTTTTGCTCTTCGGCGTTGAGACCAAAGATCTTGCCAATGATTTTGGCTTGCTTGGCATCGAGCGTCATCTGGCCCAGGCAAGCGGCGGTGGTCCACTCTTTGGACAGGCCTACTTTTTGGGCCACGTCTTCCCATTTGATGCCTTTGGAGACCTTGACGGTCATGATTTTTTCGGTGATGTCGTTGCGGTTCATAAAAAGCTCCTCTTAGGTAGGTACAGAAAAAAAACAGATCAATGGGCGGGGCCCACATGGGCGCGTGCCACCAAAAAGTCGACGATGTGGTTGCGCAGCTCGTAATAGCCAGGCAAGTGGTGCAGGCCAGCACGGGTGCGGTCGCGTGGCAAGGGGTTGGTGACCGATTCAGAAATACCACCCGGCACATAGCCGTTGGGGGTGTCGCTGCCGTTGTGCATGAGCAAGATGCGGTCGGCCAGCAAACAGGCCTCGTCCACGTCGTGGGTGATCATGAACACGGTTTGCTGCGTCTCGCGCACGATGGTCATGAGTTCGTCTTGGATGGTGCCGCGCGTGAGCGCGTCCAAGGCACCAAAGGGCTCGTCGAGCAGCAGCATGCGCGGCTGGATGGCAAAGGCACGTGCAATGCCCACGCGCTGCTTCATGCCGCCTGAGAGCTGAGAGGGCTTTTGGTCGATGGCGTGGCGCAAGCCCACGAGTTCGACAAACTTTTCCACATGCACATTGACCTTGGGGGCCTTCCATTCGGGCCAGCGCGATTTCACCGCAAAGGCAATGTTTTTGCGCACCGTCAGCCAGGGCATGAGGGCGTGGCTTTGAAATACCACGCCTCGGTCCAGGCTGGGGCCCACCACCTCGCGGTTGTTCATGTACACGTGGCCGCCGCTGGCTTGGTCCAAACCTGCCAACACGTTCAAGATGGTGGTCTTGCCACAGCCCGAGTGGCCGATGATGCAGACAAATTCACCTTGCGCGATGTTGAACGACACGTCGGCAAACACCGGTCGGTCGGCGACAAAGCGCTTTTCGAGTTGTTCAATTTTCAGAAAGTCTTGCACAGGGTTTTCTTTCGCTGGGGTTTATTCCACATAGGTGACGGCTTGCTGCAAGCGAGCAAAGGCCATGTCGAGCAACATGCCCACGATGCCGATGACACCAATGGCAAAGATGACGTTGGTGAGCGACAGGTTGTTCCACTCGTTCCAGACAAAGTAACCAATGCCGGTTCCTCCCACCAGCATCTCGGCGGCGACGATGACCAGCCACGCAATGCCCATGGAGATGCGCATGCCCGTCAATATGGTGGGCGCAGCAGCGGGCAAGATGACGCACCAGGCGCGCCGCAGGGGCGACACCTCCAGCGTGGCCGACACATTGAGCCATTCACGCTTGACCGAGGCCACGCCAAAGGCTGTGTTGATGAGCATGGGCCAAACCGAGCAGATGAAGATCACAAAGATGCCGCTGATGGACGAGTCTTTGATGGTGTACAGCGCCAGCGGCATCCACGCCAAGGGGCTGATGGGCTTGAGCACCTGGATGAACGGGTCAAACGCCAAGCGCAGCAGCGGCGACATGCCAATGACAAAACCCAGCGGCACGGCCACCAAAGCGGCCAGCACAAACCCCAGACCCACCCGACCCAAGGAGTGGGCCAGTTGGATGAGGATGCCTTTGTCGTTGGGGCCGTTGTCGTACACCGGGTCAGACACATGTTTCCAAATGGTCTCGCCCATTTGCGTGAGCGTGGGAAAACCGTTGGTCTTGGTGCTGCCCGGGTCTTTGCCCATCATCTTGAGGTACTCCGCCTGCTCGGCGGTCATGCCTGCAGGGTTTTGGCCAGGGCCCACTTTGCGTTCCATGGTGGCGAGTGACCACACGCCCAGACACAACAAGAAGATGAGCACCGAGATGAGTCGGGCTTTGAAGTTGAGCGAATTCATGCGCGATCAGCCCATCTTGGAGATGGCAAAGCTCTTGACGTAGTCATCGGGCTTGGCCGGGTCAAACTCTTTGCCCATGACCTTGAACTTTTTGTACGCGCCTTCTGGCGGCTTGAAGCCCACCAGTGCCATTTGCTTTTTGGCCTCGGTCAGCAAGAACACCTTCTCGGCAATTTGCTTGTAGTTCACATCGCCTTTGATGTAGCCCCAGCGCTTCATTTGCGTGAGCATCCACACCGCCATGCTCTGCCAAGGGATGGGGTCGAAGTTGGCGCGGTCGGGCACGTTTTTGATGTTGCCCAAACCATCGGCAAACTTGCCGGTCAACACCTGCATCAACACGGCTTCGGGTTGGTTGAGGTATTGGGTGGGCGCGATCACACGGGCAATCAACTCGCGGTCTTTGGCCTGGCTGGCCATGAAGCTGGCGGTCAGCACCGAACGGTAGAGCGCGGCAAAGGTGTTGGGGTTTTGTTGGATAAAGGCGTCGCTCACCCCAAAGGCGCAGCAAGGGTGACCGTCCCAAATTTCTTTGGACAGGATGTGAATGAAGCCCACCTCGTCGTACACCGCGCGCTGGTTGAATGGGTCGGGGCCCAAGAAGCCGTCGATGTTGCCCGCGCGCAAGTTGGCCACCATCTCAGGCGGTGGGGTGACACGGATTTGCACATCGGTGTCGGGGTTCAAACCGTTTTCTGCCAAGTAGTAGCGCAGTAAGAAGTTGTGCATGCTGTACTCAAACGGCACAGCAAATTTGAAGCCCTTCCAGCTCTTGGGGTCGCGTTTGTCTTTGTGCTTGACGTGCAAGGTGATGGCCTGGCCGTTTGTGTTTTGAATGCTGGCCACATTCATGGGCATTTGCGTGCTGCCCAGGCCCATGCTCATGGCCAAAGGCATGGGCGACAAAAAGTGGCTGGCGTCGTGCTCTTTGTTGATCATCTTGTCGCGGATCAAGGCCCAACCTGCGGTTTTGTTGAGCTGCACATTGAGGCCTTCTTTTTTGTAAAAGCCCAAGGGCTCGGCCATGATCAACGGGCTGGCACAGGTGATGGCAATGAAGCCCACCTTGAGGTCTTTCTTCTCCAACGCACCTTTGTCTTGGGCCATGGCCTGCAAAGCGCCCAGTGGCAATACCGAGGCAATGGCCGCGCGTGCGGTGTTGGCCCCCACCGCTTTCAAGAAGCCACGACGCACACCGTCCACCGGAAACAAGGCCTTGACCAAGGCCGCTTCCATGAATTGACGCCCGGCCTCTTCCACCGAACTGGCCACTTGAATGTGCTGGTTGGGCGCGTGGTCTTGGCCACAGGCACAACGCATGAGCAAGGGACGCTCTGCGTTGTAGGGGTCGTAAGCGCTGGAAGATGTGTCGTCAGGCAAATGGGACATGGGGCACCTCAAAGTTGATGTACCTCTGATATGCAAGCCCCGCGCCAGAAAAATGTAAGCTTCGCGCACTGCCATAGCGCATGAAAGCGCACTTCACGCACCATGTCACGCGTTTTGCGCACCAGACACAAGCGGGCGCGCCTCGTCGTGGTGAATGTCAGCCTTGTGCCGACTGAATCATGTTGCGCACTACCGGGTAGATTTGCGCGTCCCAGCGCTTGCCGCTGAACACCCCATAGTGGCCCACACCAGCTTGCAGATGGTGCGTCTTGCGGTAAGCCGGCAGCATGGCGCACAGGTCTTGTGCCGCCAAGGTTTGGCCTTGACCACAAATGTCGTCACGCTCGCCTTCGACGGTGAGCAGAAAAGTTTTACGAATGGCCCCCAGCTCCAACGCACGTCCCCGGTAGGTCAATTCGCCCTTGGGCAACAGGTGGTCTTGGAACACATGCTTGACCGTTTCTAAATAGAACGGACCCGAGAGATCCATGATGGCGAAGTACTCTTGGTAGAAGTCGCGGATGACATCGGCTTTTTCATGGTCGCCATTCAAGCGGTGCTCGTACAAGGTGGCAAACGATTGACGGTGGCGGCTGAGGTTCATGTTCAAAAACGCCATGAGCTGGATGAAGCCCGGGTACACACGCCGCCCCACCCCCTTGAACTGCAAGGGCACCATGCCAATCAGATTTTTTTCAAACCATTCAATGGGTTTTTCTTTGGCCAGGTCGTTGACCTTGGTGGGGTTGATGCGGGTGTCGATGGGCCCGGCCATCAGCGTCAGGCTGGCGGGCTGGCATTCGTGGCGATCTTGCGCCATCAAGGCGGTGGCGGCCAAGCACGCCACAGTGGGTTGGCACACGCCCATCAGGTGCGCATTGGGGCCGAGGTGTTGCATGAACCAGATGATGTGTTCGATGTATTCGTCCAAGCCGAACTCGCCCTCGCTCATGGGAATGTCACGGATGTTGCGCCAGTCGGTCAGGTACACCTCGTGGTCTTGCACCAAGGTTTGCACAGTGCCGCGCAACAAGGTGGCAAAGTGGCCCGACATGGGCGCCACCAACAGCAGCTTGGGCAAGTCGTGTTGGTCTTCGCGCTTGAAGCGCAGCAGGTCACAAAACGGGGTGCCATACACCCGCTCTTCTTGAATGGCGTGTGTCTGCCCTTGCAGGTCTTGGACGGGCAAGATGTTGTAGTTGGGGCGGGCGTGGGTGAAGCCCATCAGAGCAATTTGTTCGTAGTACGCGGTCATGCGTTGCAAGGGCGTGGCGGGCTTGCCATCGAACCACTTCATGCTGATCTCGCGTGCTTGCGCAGCGAACTGGCGCACGGGGTCGGCCAGGTTGGCCGCCATCTGGTAGTTGTGATAGATCATGAATTGCAGGCTGCTGCCTCGTGGTGTGTGAACACAGAGCCAAGTGCAAGAGCCGTGCCACTGGTGGCATATTTATTGCGAACGTGATGTCACTTTGGCAACTTTACCGATTGGCATTCATGGCTAAGACCACGCTCACCATCAGCAGCAAGAACTACTCGTCTTGGTCTTTGCGAGGCTGGCTGATGGTCAAGCTCGCAGGCATTCCCTTCTCGGAAGTGCCCGTGGCCACTGACAACGTGGACGCACGCGCCGAGTTGCTGTTGCTCTCGCCCTCGATCTTGGTTCCTTGCTTGAACCACGGCAACGCGAAGGTGTGGGACACCTTGGCGATTGGCGAATACCTCAACGAGATCGCACCAAAAGCAGGCCTGCTGCCAACCAACGCGGTGCACCGTGCACATTGCCGGTCCATTTGCGGCGAGATGCATTCGGGCTTTTCTGCACTGCGTGCCTCGCTGCCCATGAACATCAAAGCGCACTTCAAAAACTTCAAGGTGTGGTCCAAAGCGCAGCTCGACATGGACCGCGTGTTCTTCATCTGGCGTGACTGTTTGAGCACCTACAAAGGCCCTTACCTGTTCGGCAAAAAACCCACATTGGCCGACGCCATGTTTGCGCCCGTGGTGATGCGCTTCAAGACCTATGGCATTGCACTCGACCCGGTGTGCGAACGCTACTGTGACCAAATTTTGTCAATGCCAGAGATCAAGGAGTGGATGGCAGCCGCAATTGCCGAGCCAGACGACATCGAAGAACTTGAAGTGGAGTTTTAACCATGAGCACGACCCTCGCCTACGACAGCCAGACCGATTTTTCGCACATCAAACCCAACGACACGCAGTTCTTGCCCGGGGGCCTGCGTGACTTTTTTGTGTACCGCGACCTCGGTGTGGCCAAAGCCACCCACGGCAAGGTCATTGCCCATATTGCCAAAGCCAATATGCCGCCCGAAAACGGCACCGGCTGGCACTACCACGTGGCCGAGTTTCAAATTGTCATCATGCTCAAAGGCTGGGCCCGCTTCATGTACGGTGACCAACCCACCTTGGTATCAGCAGGCGACTGCGTGCACCAAAAGCCAGGCATCGTGCACTACCTGTTCGACTACTCGCCCGACATGGAGTACCTGGAAATTGTGGGTCCGGCAGACTTTGAGTCGGTGCCCGTTGAAGGGCCGTGTGAGGTGCCGGGTGTGACGCCTTGGAAATAAAAAATCATATTGTTTGTTGTGACCCAAGTAGGGCTGTTTCATGGTTTGCTGAGATGAACAGCCCACTAGCGCGCCATGCCAAAATGGATGAATGGTCATCCACGATTCAAAAAAAATCATCATCATTGCGGGTCCTAATGGCGCGGGCAAGACCACATTTGCACGCAACTTTCTTCCTGCTGAAGCCCAAACACTGAGGTTTATAAATGCCGATCTGATTGCGGCAGGACTGGCTCCATTCAATCCTGAATCAGCAGCACTCAAGGCGGGTCGCTTGATGCTGGAAGAGATTGATGAGTGTGTGTTGGCAAGCAAAAGCTTTGCCTTTGAAACCACTCTCTCAGGCCTGACCTACCTCAACAAAGTTGCTGTTTGGCGGCAACTGGGGTTTCAGGTGAAGCTTTGGTTTTTGTCTTTACCAACAGCGGAAATCGCTGTGTCCAGAGTGGCCAACCGTGTTGCTCAAGGGGGCCATCACATCCCCGAAGACGTGATTCGTCGGCGTTTCAAGTCTGGGCTTGACAACTTTCACAACAGATATAGTCGTGCTGTTGACTCATGGGCGTTTTACGACAACTCTGGCATTGAGCCTCAACTGATTGACTGGAGCCCCCAATGAACACCAAAGACATTCGTACCTCCACAGACCCAGATTTAGCTGGCTCCTACGCTGCCATGCAACGTGCTGCACGCGCTGCACAAGACGTGGCCATCAAGACCGACACCAGCATCGTTGTATCCATCAACGGCAAAGATGTGCGCATTACCGCTGCCGAGTTGATCAAAATGCGCGCGCAAGAGAAGCAGCGACATCCGCACTGAATCTGCCGATTGGTAGGATGGCCCCAACATGACACCTGTTGACATCCTCCCCCAAGCCTCTCCCCTGCCGCAACTGTCACAACAACTCAAGACCACGGGCTATGCCATCTTGAGCGCCGCCAGTGTGTGTGCCTGGGCACACTGCACCTTGGACGAGTTGAATGCGATCGCCCAAAGCTGGCATGGCATGCCGGCAGACCCGTATTTGAAAGATGGTGGGCGTTATCGCAAACGCCGGCACGCGTCTTTCACGTTTGCGCACGATGTGGTGTCGCCAGTCGCGCACCGTGCGCACTGGCAACCCTTGACCTACAACGCCTTGCATGGCGGTATGACGCGCTGGTTTGAACCCATGCCCGCCGAGGTGGCTACCTCAGCCCCCTGGCTGCGGTTGCTGCGTGCTTTTGCACAGACGGCGATTCAATTGCACGCCGACAACACGGCGGCCCACACGCCGCCCGTGCAATGCATTGAGGCACATCAGTTTCGCATCGACACCACCGATGGCATTGGCCGCCCTACCCCCGAAGGCGCCCACCGCGACGGGGTGGATTTGGTGGGCGTGTTCATGCTGCACCGACAAGACATCAAAGGGGGTGAGACCCGCGTGTTTGACGCGCGTGGCACCACAGGCGAACGCTTCACCTTGCAAGAGCCTTGGTCTTTGCTGCTGCTCGACGACGCACGGGTGATTCACGAGACCACGCCGATTCAACCCACCCAGGCAGGCGGCTACCGCGACACGCTGGTGCTCACCGCCAAGCAAGACACGTTTTTGGAAGAAGCCAAGGCTGCGGTCAACGCACCGTCGCAAAGTCGATGAAGCCTTGTTCAACGTTGGTGTGGGTCAGCTTGACGCGCAAGAACTCACCCACGTCATGGTCGTGGGTGTAAGAGGTGAGCATGCCTTCCACGGGTGGCGTGAAGACACGCACCCAAGTACCGCTCGGTGTTTTGCCAGTGACCACGGCGTCAAACACATGGCCGATGTAGCCCGTCAGCATCAACGCCGCTTCTGATTTGCGCATGCGCCGCTCCACCTTGCGTGCCGCGTCTTCTTGGCGTGTGCAATGCAAGGCCAAGGCTTCCAACTCGGCGGTGTTGTAGGGCGCAGGTACCTGCATCAACAAGCTCTTGAGCATGCGCTGTGTCACCAAGTCTGGGTAACGGCGGTTGGGTGCGGTGGAGTGGGTGTAGTCGCGCACCGACAGGCCAAAGTGGCCAATGGCTTCGCTCTTGGGGTGCTCCACCACGTACTCGCCCGAACCCATGAGCTTGACGATCACCAACGACAAATCAGGAAAACGCACCGGGTCGGCCCGGTGGCGTTTGGCCAAAAACTTTTCCAGCGCCGCCGAGCTGGGGTCGGCGGGCAACTGTTCATCGTAGGTGGCGGCCAAAGCCACGATGCGTTGCCAGCGCTCTGGTGAGCGCACCACACGGCGCAACGACGCATGGCCGTGCTCTGCCAGAAAGTGTGCGGTGCAGGTGTTGGCGGCAATCATGAATTCTTCAATCAATTGACGGGCACGGTTTTGCACTTGCTGGCGAATGGCCACCACGCGCTCGCCTTCAAACACAGCATGGGGTTGCAGGGTTTCAAACTCCAACGAGCCCTGCGCATGTCTGCGTGCACGCAGCAACTGGGCCACGCTGTCTTGCAGGTGCAATTGCGCATCCATACCCGCCACCAGTTGGGCAGCTTCGGGCAGATCGGCATCGCCTTCGATCCAGTCTGACACCGCGTCATATGCCAGCTTGGCCTTGTTGTGCACCTTGGCACGGTAGAGCTTGTGGTAGGTGATGTCGGCATCGCGGTTGATGCCCATCTCCACCACCACAGCCAAACGCTCCTCGTGGGGATTGAGCGACGTGAGGTCGGTGCACAAGCGCTCGGGCAGCATGGGAAACACACGCGTCGAGGTGTAGACCGAGGTGGTGTTGTGTTTGGCGTGGGCGTCCAGCGCAGAGCCTTTGGGCACCAGCACATCCACATCGGCCACCGCCACATAAATTTTGGTGTCGCCATTGGGCAGCGGCTCGGCCACGGTGAGTTGGTCCAGGTCACGCGAGTCGTCGTTGTCCAGCGAACACCAAGCCAAGGCTGTGAGGTCGACCACACGCGGGTCGCTGTCTTGCCCGGCATGCGTCATGGCCTGCAATTCGTGCAAGGCGGCCAGTGGAAACTCGGGCTCTAAACCACGCTCCAGCATGGCTTGCTCCGCAATGAACGACAACTCAGAACGACCGGGAAAATGTTTGGAACTCATGCGGCGAATGTAGCTGTTGGATGCGGGCGTATCATGGTCTTTACCATGTCCCTGCTCCAAAACTTGCGTTCTCACCGATTTCAAATTGTTGTGGGACTGGCGCTGTTAGCTGCGGCCCTGTGGGGTGGCCAGCGCTGGTTCTTGGGGCCTCAAACGCCTGTGGTGGTGGTGGTGCAACGCGACTTTGTACAAACTGTGGTGGCGAGCGGCCGCATCGAAAGCCCACACCGTGTGGAGCTGGGTGTGCAAATCACCGGCACCGTCAAGGCCGTGCCAGTGAACGAAGGCCAAAGCGTGCAGGCCGCGCAAACTTTGATTGAGCTGGAAGACGCGGAACTGGTGGCCAGTGTTCGACAAGCCGAGCTGGCGGTAACGCAAGCGCAAGCCAAGCTGCGCCAACTGCGCGAAGTGCAAGCGCCGTTGGCTGAACAGGCCATGCACCAGGCACAGGTGAACCAAGATGCCGCCACACGTGCCTTGCAACGCACACAAGATTTGTTTGACAAAGGTTTCATTGGCCAAGCCGCCTTGGACGAGTCTGCACGCGCCGAGCAGGTGATGCGCTCGCAGCTCAAAAGCACACAGCAACAACTCAACAGCGCACGCGCGGGCGGCAGTGACATGGCAGTGGCCGAATCGGCCCTGTCACAAGCGCAAGCAGGCGCAGAGCTGGCACGGGCCCGTTTGCGTTACAGCAAGGTACTCGCACCCGTAGCCGGTACTTTGATTGCACGCAGTGTCGAGCCAGGCGACGCGGTGCAGCCCGGCAAGGTGTTGATGGTGCTGTCCCCCGCAGGTGAAACACAGCTGGTGGTGCAAATTGACGAGAAGCACTTGAATTTGTTGAAGATAGGGCAAACGGCCCAGGTCTCAGCCGATGCCTACCCAGACCAACGCTTCACGGCGGAGCTGGTGTACATCAACCCAGGCGTAGATGCACAACGCGGGTCGGTAGAGGTCAAACTGCACGTCACACAAGCCCCGGCTTATTTGCGACAGGACATGACGGTGTCGGTGGACATTGAAGTGGCCCAACGCAGCCAAGCGGTGTTGGTGCCCACAGAGGCCGTACACGACCTCGACACCAACGCCCCTTGGGTGCTGAAGGTGGTCAAAGGACAAGCGGTTCGCAGCCCCATCCTGCTGGGCTTGCGCAGCCAGGGCTTGAGTGAGGTGCGCGAAGGGCTGGCAGCCGGTGACCAAGTGTTGGCCACCGCCACCCTTGCGGTCAACGACAAAGCCCGGGTACGGCCCGTCTCAACCCTTGTGGCGAAATGAGTGCAGACACGCGCTCGCTAAACCCAGCCGTTGTGCTGCCCCGCTGGATGCCGTTTGAATGGCTGGTCGCGCTGCGCTTTTTGCGCGAAGGTCGGGTGCAGACGGCCTTCATCATTGGCGGTGTGGCCATTGGGGTGGGCGTGATCGTGTTCATGTCTGCCCTGCTCAGCGGCTTGCAAGCCAACTTCGTCAAGCGGGTGTTGACAGGTCAGGCCCACATCCAGTTGCTGCCGCCCAAAGAAGTGGCCCGTGCCCTGCGCGGTGCAGACCCGCAGACCATCGAGGGCAGCATCGTGCAGTCGCCTTTGCAGCGACTCAAAAGCATTGACCAATGGCAGAGCGTGGCAGCACAAATCAAGGCCCTGCCTGAAGTGAACGTGGTGTCGCCCGCGGTGAATGGCTCGGCCTTGGTGGTGCGAGGCGATGCGAGCCGTGCCATCAGCGTGGTGGGCATCGAGCCCGAGTTGTACTTTCGCATCGTGCCCATGCCCGAAAAAATAGTGCGTGGCAGCGCACGCCTGACCGTCAACGACATCTTGATTGGCACTGAACTCGCCAGCGACTTGGGTGTGTCGGTGGGCGACAAGCTCAGAGTCACCGCCGCCAGTGGCAGCGCCAACACACTCACCATCACCGGCATTTTTGATTTGGGCAACAAAGGGGCCAACGCCCGCACCACCCTCATGGCGCTGCGCTCTGCCCAAAGCCTGCTGGGTTTGCCCGGCGGCGTGTCGGCGCTGGATGTGACCGTGCATGACGTGTACGCTGCCGAGCTGGTGGCGCGCCACATCACCGCGCTCACGGGTGTGCAAGCCGACAGCTGGATCAAAACCAACGAACAGTTCTTCACCGCGGTGAGCGCACAAACCACGGCCAACACCGCCATTCGGGTGTTTGTGGGGCTGTCGGTGGCCTTTGGCATTGCCAGTGTGCTGGTGGTGTCGGTGGTTCAAAAGTCGCGCGAGATCGGCATCCTGCGGGCCATGGGCATCACACGCGGACAAATTTTGCGCATCTTTTTGCTGCAAGGTGGTTTGCTGGGCTTGGGCGGCGCGGTGGTGG
The DNA here is from genome assembly GCF_003063395.1 of Limnohabitans sp. JirII-29. Classification (NCBI taxonomy): domain Bacteria; kingdom Pseudomonadati; phylum Pseudomonadota; class Betaproteobacteria; order Burkholderiales; family Comamonadaceae; genus Limnohabitans; species Limnohabitans sp. JirII-29. Next base: position 463,602 of record NZ_NESB01000001.1, on the reverse strand, counting down.
GTTCGCTGCTGGGCTCGCTCGGCATGGTGGTGTGGCAGCAAGTCCAACGCAACCCCGATGGCACGGTGATGTTTGCCGTCAGCTTGGAGCCGCTGATGTTTGCCACCGCCTTGTTGCTGGCCACCGTGACGGGGCTGCTGGCCTCGTTCGCACCCGCCATGCGCGCCGCGCGCCTAGACCCGGTGGTGGCCATCCGTGGATAAGGCCAACGCATCGCCCACCCCTCAAGTTGTGCAGCTGCGCGACGTGTGCAAATCGTTCAACGTGGGGCAGCCCAACGAGATTGAAATCTTGCATCACATTGACTTGTCGCTGGAGCGCGGCGAGTTTTGCGCCGTCATGGGCCCTTCGGGCTCGGGCAAAAGCACCTTGCTCAACATCATTGGCTTGTTGGATCGCCCGACCCAAGGCCAGCTGGCCATTGGCGGTGAAGAAACCACAGGCCTGGACGACCATGCCCTGACGCGCTTGCGTGGCCACGCCATTGGTTTTGTGTTTCAACACCACCACCTGCTCAATGCCTTCACGGCCCAAGAGAACGTGATGATGCCCTTGCTGGGCGAGGCCGGTTTTGCAAACAGCCAGATCGAAGCGCGCGCCGCCGAGCTGCTGGACAAAGTGGGCTTGAGCGCGTGGGCACACCAGCCTGCGGGCAGCTTGTCGGGCGGACAACAGCAGCGTGTCGCGGTGGCACGCGCGCTGGCCATGAACCCCACCTTGCTGCTGGCCGACGAGCCCACGGGTAACCTCGACACCAAAAGCGCCGATGCGGTGTTTGACCTGCTGCGTCGCGTGAGCCAAGAGCAAGGCACCACGGTGCTCTTTGTCACCCACAACCCCGAGCTTGCCAGGCGTTGCGACAAAACGATTCAGGTGGTGGACGGTCGGGTGGTGTAAAAAATCAACGCAGACACAGCCCGTCACCTTGCACAGGCAGGCTCAGGCTACTTTGGTGGGGGCTGGAAACAGCAACTTGAACTGGCTGCGCGAGCGCTCAAAAGCGTTGCAGGCGGTCATTTGGGTGATCACTTCATCTAGGTCGTTGTAATTGAAGGCAGCTGTCCATTGTTGGATGTGTTGCATGGCCGACATGAGGGGTTGCGCCTGCCCATCGCGCGTCAACACACGCAAGCAGTCGAGGTATTCCTCGCGAAACAAGGTGGGCACGATGATTCGACAAGCATTGACCACCGAGAGTTCGGCGTTCATGACCAAGCGGGCCAAACGCCCATTGCCATCAGCAAACGGGTGCACCTCTGTCACCACAAACATGGCCAATAGCGCACGCGCCATGCCTGCTGGCACGGTAGGCAGCAATTGCGACCCCTGCAACAAAGTACCGCGCACCAAGGCGGGCGACACAAATTCGGTGTTGCCCGCACGGTTGGGTTTGTCTTTGAATTCACCCGGCGACACTTCGGGGCGTTCGCGCATTTGGTGTGTATGGCGCTCGCGCAGTTGCGTCAACACCGCGTCTCCTGCGGCCAATGTTTGATTGGCCCAGCCCATGTCACGCGCTTGGTGAAACACACCCAAGATGTCGTGCGAGTCTTGGGGTCGCTCCAAGATGGGCTGGCCTTGCAACACAAACCCACGGGCATCTTGCACCTCAAACTCGGTGCCTTCAATGAAGTTGCTGAAGTAAGACTCCAAGAAAGCCAGATGGGTACGGGCTTGCTCGGTCAATGCCACCGCTGGCGCTTGCTGCAATGGGGTGCTGCGCAACTGGGCAGCGAACTGCTCGAACAAGGCCACGCGGTCTGCGTCGTAGGGCACAGCCGCCGTACGAGCCTTGCCCTCTGGGGTGACCAGCTGGGAGGCACGTGTGCCCAAGATGCTGCCTACCATCTCGTCCAAGATGTCGAACTCTTTCAACAACAACAACTGCTGGGCCAGTACACGCGCCTGCTCACGCAGATCAGACAGCGCATGTTCACCCCTGGCATCGCAGATGGCCAGCAAGCGTTGTTCAACAGCCGCTTTGCCTACAGCTTTTGGCCGAATGCCGCGACTGGGCGTGAGGTTTTCCAACAAGATGCGCGGCAGTGATGGAAAATAAATCTCGCGCCCTTGCATCGGCAGGTCACCTGGCGCTGGCGGCGGCCCCTTCCACAACACGACTTTGAGCCCTGGCAACTCCACATCGCGGCGGTAGCTGCCACTCAGGTGAATTTCACCGTTTTCAGGCAAGCCACCATTGAACGCACTGCGGTAGGCCAACACCGACTGCGGAAACAAGGCAGCCAGCACCCGCCACCGCTCGCGTGCCACCAGCGCAGGCCATTGATCGGGCGCACTGGCGCTGACCATGCCCGGCAAAATGCGCACCAGCTGACCCGCTTTGAGCTGCCGTTGCACCGTGCGAATGGCGGCCTCGTCCAGCTCGGCATACAGGAGCAGAGATGCATCGTTTGTCGCAAATTTCGGGGTTAAGACGGCCATGACGAAGTAGATTGTCGCTTTTTTTGATTTTGATTTGTGATTATGTCGTTTTTTTAAGTCACAAGACAAACGGCAGCCAACACCTGAATCCAAAGCTGGGGCGCGGTGGCGAGGGTGTCTTGAACCCAGCAACTATCCATTCATGGATAAGCCCAAGAAGCCGGGGTTCTGAGTTCTGTATACGAGGGCCTGAACACTGCCGTCAATAATTCGCGTTTGATCTTTTCTTCAGACACGCACCATGAAAAAAATCCTCCTCCTCGGCTCGGGTGAACTCGGCAAAGAGTTTGTCATCAGCGCCAAACGCCTCGGCTGCTACGTGGTGGCCTGCGACAGTTACGCGGGCGCACCCGCCATGCAAGTGGCCGACGAGAGTTGCGTGTTCAACATGCTCGAAGAAGCGCCCTTGCGCGCCGCCATTGCCCAGCACCAACCCGACTTGATCGTGCCCGAGATCGAAGCCATCCGCACCGAGGTGCTGCTGGAGGTGGAGCAAGAAGGCTTTGAAGTCATCCCCAGCGCACGCGCCGCCAACCTGACCATGAACCGTGACCGCATCCGCGACGTGGCCGTGGGTCTGGGCGTGCGTACCGCCAAGTTCAGCTACGCCGAGTCGGCCCAAGAATTGTTGGCACAGGCCGAGGCGATTGGGTTTCCGGTGGTGATCAAACCGGTCATGAGTTCATCGGGCAAAGGCCAAAGCGTGGCCAAAACGGCGGCGGACGTTGCAGCCAGCTGGGACTACGCCTGCCAAGGCATGCGCGGGGACCGCAAAAAAGTGATCGTCGAAGAGTTCATCGCGTTTGACTTTGAAATCACCCTGCTCACCATCCGCCAACGCAGCGGGCCCACCCTGTTTTGCGCCCCCATTGGCCACGTGCAAGAGCGCGGGGACTACCAGTACAGCTGGCAGCCCCAGCCCATGGCCGCCGCCTACCTGAAAGCAGCCCAAGACATGGCCGAGAAGGTGACCTCTGACTTGGGCGGTGCAGGTTTGTTTGGCGTGGAGTTTTTCGTGACGAACAACGAAGTGATCTTCAGCGAACTCAGCCCGCGTCCGCACGACACCGGCATGGTCACCATGATCAGCCAGAACCTGAGCGAGTTCGACCTGCACGCGCGTGCGATTTTGGGTTTGCCTATTCCGCAGATCGACACCGTGGAAGGTGCCAGCGCCGTGGTGCTGGCCACCCAAAACGGCACGGCCCCTACCTTCACTGGTGTGGCCGAGGCCTTGAGCGAACCCGGTGTGGATGTGCGTTTGTTTGGCAAGCCCACCACCCGCCCCTACCGCCGCATGGCGGTGGCACTGGCCAAAAACAGCAACGCCTTGGCGCGTGCGCGGGCGGCTGCCGCCAAGATCACGGTGCACTGCACGCCGCAGTGAACACCTCGGAGCGCGATGCTCAGTCCGCTTTGACTTTGGCTGTTTTGATGATGTAGGCCCATTTGTCGATGTCGTTCTTGACGGTCAGCCCAAACGCAGCGGGCGTGCTGCCTTGCACCCCCATGCCCTGGTCGGCGTAGAGCTTGCGCACTTCGGGGTTGGCCAACAGCTTGCCAATCTCGGCGCTGAAGCGGTCCACCGCCACCTGCGGCGTGCCAGCAGGCGCCATCATGCCCACCCACGCGTCTTCGTTGAAGCCCGGCACGGCATCGGCCACCGGCGGCACATTGGGCAAATGCGGATGGCGGGTGGCCGCACCCACGCCCAGGGCACGCACGCGACCCGACTCGATGAAGGGCTTCATGGTGGCCAAGCCATCGATCATCAAATCCACCTGTCCGCTGATCACGTCGGTGCGTGCCACCGCACTCGACTTGTAGGGCACGTGGGTCATCTGGCTGCCCGTCATGTACTTGAACTGCTCGGTCACCAGGTGGTAGATGGTGCCGCTGCCTGACGACGCGTAGTTGAGCTTGCCCGGGTGTTGCTTGTCGTAGGCCAGCAGCTCTTGCGTGGTCTTGACGGGCAAGTTCGGGTTGACCACCAGCACCAAGGGCAACGAGGCCATGTAGGTGACGGGCACAAAGTCTTTCAAGGTCACGTAGCCCAAATTGGGCTGCAAGGTCTCGATGATGGCGTGGGTGTTGGAGATCATCACAAAGGTGTGGCCATCGGTGGGCACACGAATGGCAGCACGCATGCCCAAGGCCCCGCCCGCGCCGGGGATGTTTTCGAGCACCACTTGCTGGCCCAGAGCCTCAGCGAGTTTTTGTGAGATGGGGCGCATCACCGTGTCACCACCGCCACCTGCGGCAAACGGCAAGATGACTTTGATGGGCTTGGTGGGCCAGGTTTGCGCGAAAGCGCTGCACGCCAACACGCTGCTGCCCAACAGGCACAGCAGGCGACGCGTCAAGCGCAATGAGGAAATGGCTTTCATCGAGGGTCTCCTAGGCGTGTGGCGCTCAGTGTTGTTTGAAAAATTGCAACATTGCTTCAAACGCCTCAGGGCGTTCGCTCATGAAGCCGTGCCAGGTGTCTTCGTACACCCGCAATTGGGCGTTCGGTATCGCTGCCGCCAAGGCCCGGCTGTGCTCGACGGTGGTGATGATGTCGTTCTTGCCAATCAAAATTTGTGTCGGACACGTGATCTCGCCGAGTCGGTCCATCACATCGTGCGTGAGCAAGGCGTGGCCGGTGTTCAGGTAGCCGTGCAAGGGACGGTTGACTTGCAGCATGGCGTCGATCGAGGCATGGATTTTGTCGTGGTGCTGCGCGTAGTACGCCTCGCTGTAAAAGTAGGTCAACAGACCGGCCAAGAAGCAACGGTTCACCCCCATGGCTTGGGCCGAGCCCAACCACCAGCCCACCATGTCTTGCCCGCGTGGGCCCAGCTTGCCAAAGGTGGAGGTCATGGCCAGGCTGCGCACGCGCTGGGGCTGCTGCAACACCATCTGCTGCGCAATGGCACCGCCCAAAGATTTACCCAACACATGCGCGCGCTCGATGCCCAACTGATCCATCAACCCCAAGGCATCGGCCCCGAGCATGTGGGTGGTGTAGGGCATGTCGGGCGCATCGGTGCCGCCAATGCCTCGGTTGTCAAACGCCAGCACCTTGAAGTCTTGCGCCGCACGCTTGAGCTGCGGCCCCCAGGATGACCAGTTGCCACTGGCATAGCCACCGACCATGACCAACCACTCGCCCTCGCCTTGCACTGTGTAGTTCATCTGAATGTCACCGACTTGGACTTGCGGCATATCAGCCCTCCTGAAAATTAAAACGCTGCGGGTTTGGGATAGGCGCGTGCGCCATAGCCGCCATCGATGGACACCACCGTGCCGCACACCGCACTGGCGCGCGGCGAGGCCAGCAGGCACACCATGTCGGCCACTTCACGCGGCTGAATCAGCCGACCACCGGGGTGTCCCACCAAGGCTTCGCGCCAACGCTCGGGGTCGCCACAGCCTTCCTGGCTGCGACGGCGCAACGAGGCAATGGCTTTGTCGGTTTCCACCCAACCGGGGTTGACGCCCAAGACGCGCACCCCAAAGTCCAAGCTGATGCTGCCCACCGAGCGCGTGAAGGCCACCAAGGCGGCGTTGCCGGTGGAACCTGCGGCGTAGCTGTGGTCGAGCTTTTCCGCGCCCAGGCCAATGATGTTGAGGATCACCCCGTTGCCACGCGCACGCATGCGGCGGTAGTAAGCGCGGGTGGTGTTGATGTAGCCAAACACTTTGAGTTCCCAGCCCGCGCGCCAGGCCTCGTCGTCGAGTTCGACCACATCACCACGCGGGGTAGCCCCGGCGTTGTTGATGACCACGTCGACCTCGGGAAAGGCTTCCACCATGCGCTCCACGGAACCGGCTTGCGCCAAGTCGAGTGCCAAGGTTTGCACCTCAACACCAAAACGCGTGCTGAGGTCGTGTTGCAAGGCTTGCAAACCTTCGGCGCTGCGTGCCACCAAGCGCAAGGCACAGCCTTCTGCGGCAAAGGCTTCGGCCACTGCGCGGCCAATACCCCGCGAGGCACCGGTGACCAAGACCGTGCGTCCAGCCAGTTGTAAATCCATGGAGAGCTTTCTGGTTCCACCCATCAAGCGCGCGTGGGGCGCAGCTCGATCAAGTCGGGGCAACAGTTGTCGGGCGTGCACACGGCGTAGACCACCGAGTCGGCCACGTCTTCGGGCGTCAGCGGCGCGTAGGTGCGCGAGGTGACGGCGGCAATGGCTTCGGGGTGGTCATTGCCATCGCGAATCGCGGTGTCGACCATGCCCGGGGCAATTTCTGTCACCTTGATGCCCTGGCCTTTGAGCTCGATGCGCAAGCCTTTGGCAATGCCAGACATGGCGTGCTTGGTGGCACCGTACACCGCCGACAGACGGTTGATGTTGCGCGCCGACAGCGAGGTCATGACCACGATGTGTCCATGCCCGCGTGCTGCCATGTTGGCGCCCACCAGCTGGCTGATGCGGATGCTGGCCAGCACATTGACGTTGAACATGGCGTGCACTTGCGCGGGGGTGAGTTCCACCAACGGTGCATAGGTCAACACACCCGCGTTATTGACAAAGACATCGGCCTGCGCAGACGCGGCGGCCAAGGCCTGCACAAAGGCTTCGTCTTGCAAGTCACCCACCATGGCCTGCGCTTGCACGCCCAGGGCCTGACAAGCCTGACACAGGGCCTGTAGCTCGGCGTCGCGCCGACCGGTGACGATCAGGTTCGCGCCCTCGCGTGCCAACGCCAAGGCGGTGGCGTGGCCGATGCCGGCACTGGCTCCGGTGACCAAGGCCCAACGGCCGCTGAGTCGACCCGCCATTTACTTGGCCCCCGCGTGAGCGGGATGGCCCACCGGAATGTCTTCGACGTTGTAGGTGTCGTACGTGCCGGGGATGATGATTTCCAGCACTTCCAGGTCGTCCGAATATTCCAGCACGGTGTGCTTGATGCCAGCGGGTTGAATCCAGCAACTGCCCGCGACCATCATGTGCTCGCCATGGCCTTCAAACTCGGCACGGCTCCAGCCTTTCAAGACATAGACCATTTGGAATTTGACGTCGTGGATGTGGCGCTTGCTCACCGCCTCTTGGTCAAACGGGCGGCCACGTGCATTCACGTGGGCATCCACCAAGCCACCCGTGGCTTCTTTGGCCCCAAGGTCGCGGTAGACCACGTAGGGGCGCAGGCCATCGCCCTTGAATTCGGCATCGGCCAGGTGCGAGACATGGAATTTTTGAACAGGCCATTCGCCCAAGGCGCGCATGGCGTTTTGAACGGTAACTTGTTGCATCGGAGGCTGGGTGGGGTCGGTCATGGAACAACTCTGAAAGTGAATAGCAAAAAAAAAAGTGTGTCAGTCGCTGGACTTGATGTTGGCGTTCTTGGCCACCTGTATCCAGCGCTCGCGGTCTTCGCGCATCATGGTGGCAAATTTTTGTGGGTTGCTGGCACCATCAATCTCCACCGCATAGGGCGCCATGGCACTCACCACATCGGGCATGGCCAACACCTTATTGACGGCAGCCGACACTTTGTCGAGCACCACACGCGGCGTGCCGCGTGGCGCAAAGAAACCTTCAAACTGGCTGGCCTGCATGTCTGGGAAACCCGCTTCGGCATTGGTAGGAATGTTGGGTGCCACATTCAAGCGTTTGCTGGACGTGACAAACAAAGCCTGTACTTTTTGCCCGTTGATGTGGGGCAAGGCGGTGGCCGAGTTGACGAAGTGAAAGTCCACCCGACCCGCGATTTGGTCAATCATGGCTTGGGGCGATCCTTTGTAGGGCACGTGCACCGCTTGGATGCCCGCTTTGTCGCGGAACATTTCCACCGTCAGGTGCGAGGGCGAGCCGTTGCCTGCCGAGGCGTAGCTCATCTTGCCCGGGTTGGCGCGCGCATCGGCCACCAGCTCTTGGGCCGACTTGTATTTGAGCGACGGTGTGGCCACCATGATCATGGGTGCCCACGCCACGTTGGCAATGGGCAGCAGATCACGCTCTAAGTCGTAGGGCAAGTTGCGGCCAATGGCAATGTTCATGTTCACAGCGGATGAGGTGAACAACAAGGTGTAGCCATCGGGTGCGGCCTTGGCCACCATGTCGTCGCCAATCACACCACCGGCACCGGGGCGGTTGTCGATCACCAACGACTGACCCAGCTCTTGGCGCAAGCGTGGCTCGATCACGCGCAACACGATGTCGGCCACGCCGCCCACCGGCCAGGGCACGATCACGCGAATGGGTTTGTTGGGGTAGTCGCTCTGCGCCAAGGCGGGCGCGCTGACAAGCGCCGCGCACAAGCACGCGGCGAGAAAAGAAATGCGTTGTCTCATCCGTTGTCTCCGTTTTTTTCATGATAGGCGGCTACGCGTTACACCACCGTACAGAAAACCCTTGAAGTATTTTTTCTCACAGCCCTGGAGTTTTCTAGGCTGTTGCCATGGAAGGCGACGGGGGCATGATGTTGGCGACCCCAAACGAAAAAACCCGACTGGCTCACACCAGTCGGGTTCGACGGCTGTCACGAGAGGATCAGCTGTCTGGTTGCACCCAGGGTCAGAGTATGTTGTGACCCTTGTGCTGAAGCGCATAGATGCTCTTCACTTGATGCTTTGGAAGATTTCTCAACCGCAGCGATGTCATCGTAAAACTCGTCCTACCCTGTGTCAACAACTTTTTTAAGCCACGCGCGCACACATCAAACCGGCTCAAGTATTGGATTCAGCGGTCGATTCAACCCAGACGAGAGCTAACAAGCCTCGATTGAAAGGGTATGTGGTGACTTCTGTTTTGGGCAATCTTCAACTTCCTCCTGCCACCGTGCACACGGCGACAGGCGAAGCTACGGGCCGCCCGATGGACAGCCAAGCCACGATTCAGCCCAGGTCCAAGAGCACGGTACAAGCCCAAGAGGCTCACATAACCTCCGCTGAAAAACCCAAGCCTGTGGCCAGCGATGACACCCAATTGGCTTACTCGGTGGATGCAAAAAATCATGCCCTCGTGGTGAAGATCACCAACCACCACACGGGTGAATTGGTGCGAACACTGTCATTCAAAGACTTCTCAGCCGACACGCACACCACGAGCAAACTCGCCGGCCATTTGGTGGACGAAAAAACCTGATCACGCTCTAGAACACGTCGTTGTAGCCATCCACCAGCATCAGATGTCCGTGTGAGTTGTCTTGACGGCAATGCAGGATGGCTTGGTACTCCGGACTGTCGTACCAGGCTTGTGCAGCCTGTCGACTGGGAAACTCCAGAACGACCTGTCGCTCACCCAGTGGCGAGCCTTCGAGCACAGACGTTGTGCCACCGCGCACGATATAGCGCCCACCGTGGCGGTGAATGGTGTCGGGCACTTGGCGTGCGTACTCGGCATATCCTTCGGGGTTGGTGACAGTGATTTGTCCAATCAGATAGGCTTTGCTCATGAGGTCTCCTGCATGACTAGGTGGTGTTGGAAATGCTTGTAGATTCTGCTTGTTTTTACTTTTCACACAGGACATCAAGATGACAAAAGCCTATTGGGTCAGCGCCTACCGTTCCATAGACAACCCCGATGCATTGGCCGAATACGCCAAGCTGGCAGGCCCTGCATTGGCAGCGGCTGGTGCCAAATTTTTGGCGCGTGGCATGCCTGCCGCCGTCAAAGAATCGGGAGAGATGCAGCGTCTGGTGGTGGTGGAGTTTGACAGCTTGCAAGCAGCCTTGGCCGCCTACGACAGCGCAGGTTACAAAGCAGCGCTGAAGGCGTTGGGCGACAACGCCGTGGTGCGTGACATTCGCATCATCGAAGGCACCTGACGCAGCCCCTCAAGGCGTCAGCAGTGGCCACGCGCTGACGTCAAAGCTCTCAGGCACCACCACATGGAAAAACCCACGTGTGCCACGCAACGAGCGGGTGATGTGGCCCCGGCCCTGAGCATCTTCAGTGAACAACACATCACCCGGCTGACAAATGAAGCGCTTGCCTTGGCTGGTCTCTAACTCCAGGAGTCCCGAGGTGATGAAGATCAACTGTCGCCGCGGTGCGTTGTGAAAATCTTGCACGTGGCCCTGCGGCGTCTCTCGAAAGAAGATCGATTCGCTAGGAAAAATTGCTGACATGGGCCGATCGGCCTGACTCATGGGGACTTGACGAATTTCAATCTCGGAGTCACCCGCTGCGTTGGTGAAAATTCTGAACAGGTGCATGTTGGCGCTTTCTTAAATGATGGCGGTCAAGGCACCGTCGACCGTGAGCATGGCGCCACTGACATAACTGGCTTTGCCAGACGCTAAAAAGACCACCGCATTGGCAATCTCGCTGGGCTCGGCCACACGACCCAAAGGCATTTTGGCGCCCGCTCGGCGTGTGGCCTCTTCCAGACTGATGTGGTGTTGCGCCGCCTCGGCCTCTAACAAGCCCTGCATGCGACCGGTCAGTGTGCGCCCCGGATTGAGTGCGTTCACACGCACGCCTTTGGGACCATAGGCCGCCGCCAACCCCGCACTGGCCAGCAACAAGGCCGCATTCGCAGCGCCCCCAGCCACGTGCACGGCGCTGGCCACTTTGCCACCAATGCCTACGATGTTGACCACGCTGCCTTGACCACGCTGACCCATGCGCTTGAGGGCAGGATTCAAGATGTTGATGTAGCTGAAAAATTTTGAATTCATCGCGTCTTGCCAATCTTCAGGCGTTAATTCAAACGCTGGAATGCGACTGGCTGCACCGGCTGAATTGACCAACACATCGATCTCACCCGCTGCGACAAACGCTTGCTCCAGTGCACGCGCAGCCTCTGCTGGGTCGCGCAAATCTGCCGCACACACGTGGACACGTGTAGCCTGCACACCGCCTTGCAGCAACTGCGAACGCGCGGCATCCAAGTTGGCTTGGCTGCGAGAGATCAACGTCACCACCGCACCCTCCGCCAGAAAAGCCTGCGCGCATGCCAGGCCAATGCCTTTGCTGCCGCCCGTGATCAGCACATGTTTTTGATTCAGGTCGAGATCCATGTTTGTCCTATGGTTAGTCTTCTAAGCTAAGTGGTTTAATCGCAGGACGCATTGTGATGGCGGGTCTTGCGGTCCACCATTGGTAATGACCATGAAGACAGACATGCGACGGTGTTAATTTCTGATTCGAGGAACACTCTGACTATGACGAACAACCAAGGCTCTCCAACGCGGCGTTTGATGGTGTGGGCCTGCGCCCTGTCTGGGTTATGTGCGGCATGGCCTGCCGCGAACGCGCAAGACAACCCGCTGAGTGGCAAACAAATTCGTTTGGTCGCCCCCTTCTCGCCCGGCGGTGGCGTGGACACCTTGGCACGCGGACTCGCGGATGGTTTGCAACGCAACACGGGCCTGTCTGTGACGGTAGAGAACAAGCCCGGTGCGGGCGGCAACATTGCCGCCAACTACGTGGCCAAGTCCAGTGGCAACACCTTGTATTTGTTGGTCAATAGCGTGAACCATTACGCCAACCCGATCATGGTGAAGAACTCTGGCTATGACCCCTACAAAGACTTCGCACCGGTCGCCTACCTGTCCTCGTTCCCTTACATCTTTGTCACACCCGGTGACAGCAAGTTCACACAGCTCAAAGAAGTCACCGCACAGCTGCGCAACCAACCCGGCTCGGTGAGTTGGGCTTTTGGGGGCAACGGCACCTTGGGACATTTCTTGGGCGTTGCCATGGAACGCGCAGAAAAAATCAAAGGCACGCCCGTGTCCTACCGCGGTGGTCCTGATTTGCTGACCGCCCTGGGTGGCAAGCAAGTGGACATGGCCATCATGTCGGTGCAAAGCTCGCTGCCTTTGATTGCCCAAGGCCGACTCAAAGCATTGGCCGTGTCGGGCGACACACGCAACAAAACCTTGCCCCAAGTACCCGCCGCCAACGAGGTGATTGCCAATTACCCCAGCATCGTGGGCTTTGTCGCCTTGTACGCGCCAGCCCATACCCCAGCGCGGCAACTGGAACAACTGATTCGCGAAGTCAACAAAGTGGTGACCTCCGAGGAATACACCAAGCGTTTGGACAAAGACGGCTCCACCGCCAAAACATTTGCCAATGCCAGTGAAGCGAAAGACTTCTTTGACAAAGAAGGACCCAAATGGGAAGCCCTGACGGTGGAGGCAGGGCTCAAAGTCGAATGAGGTCAGCCCCAGGTCAAGCCCTTGACCTGCGCTTTTTATTTTTGTTGTCGCTGCAGCAGCTCATCAGCTGGGGCAGTGTGTTCTACGGTTTTTCGTTGTTCATGCAACCGCTGGAAGTGTCTCTACAAATGACCCGTGCCGAGTCATCTCTGGGCTTTAGCCTGGCACTGTTGAGCGAAGGTCTGTTGGCTTTTTGGGTAGGGCGCTGGATTGACCAAGGCCATGAACAGCGGGTCATGACCGGTGGCTCGGTGCTGCTGGGCTTGGCATTTTGGGCGCACAGCCAAGTCAGCACTGCGGCGCAGTTTTATGCCGTCTGGATCACCATGGGGGTGGGCTTGTCGGCCACGCTTTACCCCCCGGCCTTCACCGTGATCACGCGACGCTTTCCCAACGATTTTCGACGCGCCATTATTTGGGTCACCTTCATGGGGGGCTTGGCCAGCACCGTGTTCATTCCTTTGATTGCCTGGATGATGGATGTCGTCGGTTGGCGCGACACCATGTGCTGGCTGGCTGCCATGCACTTGCTGGTGTGCGCACCGCTGCATTACCGTTTATTGAAAGATGCGCCCCAACCACAACACCTGCGCGTGCACGAAGGACAAGCCCCCAAAGGGCTGCATGTTCACCTGAAAGAGCCGGCTTTCTGGCTGCTGGGAGTGTTCATTGTGTTGATGATGATGACCACCAGCGCCCTGCCCGCACACATGGTGAGTTTGCTGCGCGAAGCAGGCATGCCACAGCACTGGGTGTTGGCCGTGCCGGCCCTGATTGGGGTCTTGCAAGTGGTAGGACGTCTGGGCCTATATGGACTAGAAAAAAATCTCGATGTGCATCAAACCAATCGCTGGATGCCGTGCCTGATTCCACTGGGATTTGTCGCCCTGCTCATGGGCAGCCAGCACCTGGTGTGGGCCTTGATGTTTGTGTTGCTGTATGGCCTGGGCAATGGCATGTTGACCATCATCAAAGGCACGGCCATTGCGCAATACATCAGCCATGAACACATGGGGAGTTTGAATGGCGCACTGGGCATTCCTTTGGCACTGGCCCGCGCCAGCGCACCCTGGATCATGGGGCTGTTGTGGTCTGCGACCACGGGCTACCAGCAAGGTTTGGTGTTGATGACAGCACTCAGTGTGGTTGGCATTTCGGCGTTGTGGTGGGCTCAAAACCGCGTACTGGCGGGCCGCGAATAAGCTCCCAACCATCCTGGTCGTTCAGTATGATCCGCCAACTATTAACGCCAAGGTCACTTTATGCCTACTTTTGCCGAACAGCTTAAAAATGAAATAGCGCGCATTGCACGCAAAGAAACACGCGCAGATTCCAAGCAAGCCAAAAAAGCCTCGGCCCAATACCGCGCTGAAATCGCAGCGTTGAAACGGCGCATTGCCAGTCTGGAGTCGGCTGTCTCTCGCCTGCTCAAACAACAGCAACCCAAAGGCAAGTCTGCGCCAACACAAGACACGCCGGTGGTTGCCTTGCGCTTCAGAGCCGGTGGGTTTGCCTCGCTGCGCAAAAAGCTCGGATTGACCGCCCATGAAATGGCCAAGCTTCTGGGTGTATCAGCCCAGTCGGTGTACCACTGGGAAACCGGCAAATCACGCCCACGCCCAAGTCAACTACCGGCCATCTCTGCGGTGCGCAAGCTCAGGAAAAAAGAAGCCTGGGATCGACTTTCACAGTAACACCTAGCCCCGCTGTCAGGGCACGGCAGCTGCACTGGCCGTCTGCCAGTCCCCACCCAAGGCCTTGATCAAAAACACCGAGGTCAACAAGCGCTGCCCCAGCAATTGAGCAGCCAAGCGCTCGCTGTTGAGCTGGGACTGCTGGGCAATGATCACATCTTGTGAGTTGGCAATGCCGCCTTGGTAGCGGTCTTGTGCAATTTGCAACACGCGTCGGTTGCTTTCAATCGCTTTTTGCGCCTGATTGAACGCACGGTCAATCGCGCTCACGCTGCTGATGCCGTCTTCCACCTCTTGCATCGCAGTCAGCACCACGCGGCGGTAGTTGGCCACCGCCAGCTCAAAGCCTGCGCGGCTGAAGTCCACATTGGATTGAATGCGTCCCCCATCAAACAAAGTCTGCGTGGCCGACACGCCCACCGACCACAAAGCGCTGGGTCCGTTGAAGACGTCATTAAACACACGGCTGTCGAAACCGCCGTTGGCACCAAAGATCAGGCTCGGGTAGAAGGCTGCCGTGGCCACGCCAATTTGCGCGTTCGCAGCGGCCATGGCGCGTTCAGCAGCAGCCACATCGGGGCGACGTTGCAGCACATCCGAAGGAATGCCCACAGGAATGGCAGGCGGCGTCATCGGCGTGGCTTTGACAGGCAAGGCAAATTGCGGTGCAGGTGTTCCCACCAGTGTGGCAATGGCGTGCTCCAACAAGGCACGCTGGCGTTTGAGAATGTCCACCTGGGTCAAGGTGGTGTCGAGCAAGGCTTGTTGCTGTGCCACATCCAGCCCTGAAGCCACGCCCAGGTCGTGGCGGTGGTTGGCCAAGTCCAACGAAGACCGCTGCAAGCCAATGGAGCGTGTCAACACATCCAGTTCGGTGTCGAGGGCGCGCAAGCTGAAATAGTTCACCGCCAAATCGGCCACCAAGATCAAGCGGGTGTTTTCCAGGTCAGCACGGGCTTGCTGTGCCGAAGCCGTGGCCCCAGCCACCAAGCTTTTGACGCGTCCGGCCAAATCAATTTCGTAGCTCACGGCCAGCGTGGGTGAATAATCGTTTTGGAGTGTCTGGTAGTTCGGCGCGTTGTAATTGGTCAACGGTCGATTGGCAGAAATTTCCAAACGCTGTGCACGCACACCCATGCTCGCCTGGGGCATGGTGCTCGCAGCATTGATGCCCAAGGTGGCACGCGCCTGCGTCAGGCGTGCATACGCGCCGGCCAAGGTTTGGTTACCGGTCATGGCCTGTTGCGCCAAAGCGTTGAGTTCGGCATCGCCAAAGCGTTCCCACCAAGGGCCTTTGGCCTGGGTGTCAGCGGGTTGCGCCGCACGCCAAGGCCCTTCACCACTCCAGCTCGCGGGCATGGCCACCTCAGGCTTGACGTAAGCAGGCGCGGTGGCGCAACCAGCCAGCCAAGCGCTGGCCACCAGCAAGCACACGGCAGAGCATGAACGGCGCGCTGTCACGGTGTGCCTTTCTTGGCGCTGGCCTTGGCGGCGGCTTCGGCAGCCGCCTTGTCGTCTTGCTCGGCATTGAAAGCCACCACATCTGACTCGCCCAAAGAATCTGGCGGGTTGAGCACCAAGCGTGCGCCCTGTTCCAAGCCCGACAGAATCTCAACCCGCTCGCCAAAGTTGCGCCCCAGCGTGACCGCTTGCATGCGCACGCGGCGCTCGGCGTCGATGACAGCCACCTTGATGCCATCACCACGGATGATCAAGGCGTTGTTCGGAATCGCAATGCCGGGTTTGGCGGCCAGGGGCAAATCCACCTGCACAAACGCGCCTGGCAACAACACGCCCTCTTTGTTGGGCAAGGCGATCTCAACCTGCATGGAGCGCGAGAGCGCGTCAATCGACGCTGCGGTACGTGCCACCTTGCCTTCAAATTTTTGCCCTCGCAACTCAGCCTGCGTGACCGCCACGGTTTGCCCCGTCTTGACTTGTTGGGCATAGGTTTGCGGCACGTTCACATACAAGCGCAACGGATCGGTTTGGGTCACCACAAACAAGGCCCGTGCCACGCCACCGGACGCACCGGCATCCACCAAGTCGCCGGTATCCACGTTGCGCCGGGTGATCACGCCGTCGAAGGGTGCCACCAAACGCTTGAAGTTGAGCAACTGGTTGAGCCGCTGCACGTTGGCCTCGGTCGAGGCCAAGCGGGCTTGGGCTTGGGTGCTGGCACTGCGCCGCTCGTCCACCTCTTGTTGCGACACGGCGTCTTTGGCGCGCAAGGCCACCCAGCGCACCTCGGTGCTCTTGGCCACATCCAAGCTGGCGGCGGCTTGCTGACGGTCGGCCTGCGCTTGGGCATACAACTCGTCAATCTCTGGGGTTTCCAGCTCGGCCAAGACTTCGCCCTTGGTGACGCGGCTACCAATGTCTTTGTGCCAGCGTTTCACATAGCCCGCAGCGCGGGCGTAAATGGGCGACTGCACATAGCCCTGCAACGACCCAGGCAAGGCAATGGTTTGACCGGCTTGGCTGACTTGAACCAAGGTGGTTTTGACATAGTTCTGGTTGCGCTCTGTCACACCGGCTTGCAGTTCTTTGCCGTTGTAGAAACGACTGACCACGGTGCGCCCGGCACCCACAGCCAACACGACCAAGGCCACCACCGCCACCTGCTTGCTGCGGCGAATGATTTGTCGGCGTCGCAACAACTCAGCCGATTCCTCTTCAGGAATTGGGTGAATGGCCAACGGGGAATGACGTTCTTCTGACATGACTCAGCTCTCCTGCGGGGTGTGTGACAACCCCTGTTCTTGACGCGATGCGCGATGGATCAACCACTGGTGAATATGGGCATAGATCACCGGCACGAAATACAAGGTAGAAACCGTGGCAAACAACAAGCCACCAATCACCGAGCGGCCCAGTGGCGCGTTTTGTTCGGCCCCTTCGCCAATGCCCAAGGCCATCGGAATCATGCCGATGATCATGGCCAAAGCCGTCATCAGAACCGGGCGGATGCGGGTCGAACCGGCTTCGAGTGCAGCCGACAACGGTGGCACCCCCTCCTCGCGACGCTGGCGTGCAAACGCCACCACCAAAATACTGTTGGCCGTGGCCACGCCCATGGTCATGATGGCCCCGGTCAGGGCGGGCACGCTCAAGGTGGTGCCCGTGACAAACAACATCCACGCGATGCCTGCCAGCGCTGCGGGCAAGGCGGTGATGATGATGGCGGCATCGATCCACGACTGGAAGGTCACCACGATCAACAGGTAGACCAACACAATCGCCATGGCCAAGCCCACCCCCAAACCGATGAACGACGACTGCATGGTTTGCACCTGGCCCCGGATGGTCACTTGGTTGCCGCGCTTGAGCTTGGGTGTGATCTCGTCGACCAAGGCTTGCACCTGCGAGGCCACACTGGCCAAGTCGGTGCCTTGCACGCTCGCATACACATCAATGGCCGACTGGATGTTGTAGCGCGAGACCACCGGCAATTGGCGTCCCACGCCCACATCCACCAAGTTGCCGAGCAATTGCGTGGGGGTGGTGGATGGCAAGGAGCCGTTGACACCGCTGTTGGCGTTGGGTGTGGTACCCACGGTGATGCCCAGCAAGGCATCGATGGAGTCCACCTTGTACTGGGGCGACTGCACCACCACGTTGTAGACCACGCCGTTTTGCGGGTTGAGCCAAAAAGCAGGCGCGGTTTGTGAGCTGCCCGACAAAGCAATCAACACGTTTTGCCCGACGTTGGCCGCACCCATGCCAAATTGCTGCAAGCGGGTGCGGTCCATCTTCAGGTCCACCACCGGGCCGTCCAAGCGCTGGTGCACATGGGCGTCCACCGCGCCAGGGATGTTGCGAATGGCCTTGGTCAACTCGGCTGCCAAAGCGGCGTTGCCCTGCACATCGCTGCCGGTGAACTGCACGTCAATGGCCGCAGGCAAACCAAAATTCAAAATCTGGGTGGAGATATCAGCCGCTTGGAAAAAGAATTCCACATTCGGAAAACGCTTGGGCAACTCGTTGCGCAGCAAGGTGACAAATTCGTCGGTGGGTTGGTGTCCTTTTTTCAAGGACATCAAAATTTCGCCGTCCATCGTGCCAATCGTGCCAGCGTTGCTGTACGACAGGTTGATGCCGCTGTTGGGCAAACCGATGTTGTCCAGAATGGTTTCCAACTGATCGGGCGGCACCAACTCGCGAATGACCGTCTCCACCGCATCGGCAATGCGTGCCGTCTCTTCAATGCGGGTGCCTGTGGGCGCGCGCATGTGCAGGCGAATTTGTCCGGCATCCACGTTGGGGAAAAAGTCGCGTCCCAGCACCGGGTAGAGCAAGCACGACAACAGGCAAAAGCCCATGAAGAACCCCATGAACTGACCGCGGTGCGACAACGCTGCCGACACCGACAAGGTGTAGGCCCGACGCACCCGTTCAAACTGTGTGTCGAAACTTCGGTAGACGCGTTGCAGCAAGCTGGGCTTGTCGTTGGCCGCGGCCTCGTGCACGCCGCCCATGAGCATCATCACCAAGGTGGGCACCAAAGTACGCGACAAGAAGTACGACGCGATCATGGCAAACACCACCGCCTCGGCCAGTGGCACAAACAAAAAACGCGCCACGCCCGACAAAAAGAACATGGGCACAAACACAATGCAAATACACAAGGTGGCGACAAACGCGGCGGGGCCAATTTCGCCCGCACCCACCTCGATGGCATGGTTCAAGTCTTTGCCCAAGTGGATGTGCCGCTCGATGTTTTCAATCGTCACAATGGCTTGGTCCACCAAGATACCCACTGACAAGGCCAAGCCGCCCAGCGTCATGAGGTTGAGGGTCTCGCCCAGCGCAAACAACACCAAGATCGACGTCAAGATGGACAGCGGAATGGTCAACGCAATGATCACCGTGCTACGCCAGTTGCCCAGAAACACCAGCACCATCAAGGCGGTCAAGCCCGCCGCAATCAAGGCCTCCACCACCACACCTTCAATGGCGGCCAGCACAAACACCGACTGGTCAAACAAAGGCGTGACCTTCACATCTTCGGGCAGCACCTGCACGGCTCGTGGCAGCAAGGCCTTGACGTTAGACACGATGTCCAAGGTGGATGCGCCGCCGTTTTTCAGCACCGACAACAACACCCCGCGCACACCGTCTTGGCGTACCACGTTGGTCTGTGGTTGGAAGCCGTCGCGCACATAGGCCACGTCTTTCAAGTAGGTGGTGATGTTGCCGCTGGTGCGCACTGGCAAATCGTTGAGGCCCGACAAGACACCGGGTGAGCCATTCAATCGCACCGTGTACTCGGTGTCGCCCATCTTCACCGTGCCTGAGGGCAAGATCAAATTCTGTGTGTTGACCGCGTTGACCACGTCAGCCGGCGTGAGCCCGCGCGCTTGCAAGGCCTGGGTGTCCAAGTCCACCGAGATGGCGCGGATTTTTCCGCCATAAGGAAAGGGCGACGCCACCCCAGGAATGGTGATGAGCTGTGGGCGCAAGCCATTGACTGCGGCATCAAACAACACGTTCTCGGGCAGCGTGGGGCTGGAGAGCGCCAGCTGCATGACCGGAATGCTCGACGCCGAATATTTGATGACCAACGGCGGCGTGATGCCCGGTGGCAACTGACGCACCTGGGTTTGCACAGAAGCCACCACTTGGGCGATCGCGGTTTGGATGTTCACGCCGGGCTGGAAAAATACCTTTACCACCGTCACGCCCGCCAGGGACGTGGATTCGATGTGCTCGATGTCGCTGACAACCGTGGTCAAGCCGCGTTCGGTTTGCGCGGCAATGCGTTGGCCCATTTCTTGGGCAGGCAAACCGTTGTAGTTCCAGATGACGCTGATGACCGGAATGTTGATTTCCGGAAAGATGTCCGTCGCCATGTTTTTGAGCGCGAACGGCGTGGCCAACACAATCAAGATGGCCATCACGAGGAACGTGTAAGGGCGCTTCAGCGCCAACTGAACCATGGACATCAGGGGGGTGCTCCGTCTGCTGCAAAGCTGCGAGTGTAGGAGCGACCCCTGCACCACACCTGGGCGCGTGATACAAGGGTGACAAGGGTTAACCCGAAAGGTCCGGAGGCCTTGGGGTTCAAGCCTTCACATCACCCCAGACGCGACGCGCCACCTCCACCACGCGTTCGAGTTTTCGCCATTGGTCATCGTGGGTAATGATGTTGCCGTCCACCGTGCTGGCAAAGCCGCACTGCGGACTCAGGCCCAAGTCCTCCAGGGGCACCAAGCGGCTGGCGTCGTCGATGCGACGCACCAAGTCGTCGGCATTTTCCAGGCGGCCAAACTTGGTGGTCACCAGGCCCAACACCACCTTCACGCCACGCGGCACATGACGCAGCGGCGCAAAGTCGCCCGAGCGCTCGTCGTCGTACTCCAACAAAAAGTGGTCCACCTTCAGCCCGCCCAACACGGTGTCGGCAATGCGTTCGTAGCCACCCTCTGAAATCCAGCCACTGCGCGAGTTGCCACGGCACACATGGATGCCAATGGTGGTGTCAGGACGGCGCTTGGCAATGCAGGCGTTGGTCAAGTCAACATAGCGCTGCAAGCGCGCTTGCGGGTCGTCCCCTGAAGCCACCACCTCGGCACGCATGCGGTCGCTGATGAAGTAGGTCATCAACGGATCGTCGATCTGGATGTAGCGACAGCCTGCGGCTTCGAGCGCGGCAATTTCGGCGCGGTAGACCTTGACCACATCGGCAAAGAACTCTTCGATGTCGGGATAGGCCGTGGACGACACCGCCCCACGTCCGCCATGGAAATGCAAACGCGTGGGCGACGGCAAGGTGATCTTGGCCGTGCGCCCCGTCACGCCCTGCAAGTAGCTGAAGTCGGGCGCGGTGATGGGCGCATTGGCCCCAAGACGCCCGGTGGTCACCACGTTTTTGGGCACGTACTTCCAGCCATGGTCGTGGTCGTGGTCGTGGTCATCGTGGTCCGTGTTCGAGGCCACGAAGGCCTGGGCCGGGTTGCCGTCTTGAATCTCCACCCCCGAGAGGCCTTGCACAAAGTCAATCCACCAGTTTTCACGGCGGTATTCACCATCGACCACCACGCTAAAGCCACAGGCCTCTTGGCGCTTGACCACCTCGGCAATGGCGGCGTCTTCGGCATGGCGCAATGCGGCTTTGTCGATCTGGCCGTTCTGAAACTGTTCGCGCGCGGCGATCAGTTCAGGTGGACGCAACAAACTGCCGACCTGGTCGGCGCGGAAAAAAGGTTTGCTCATGGTGATGTCCTGGTTCAACGGGCGCGCGGAGGATCACGCACGTCTTTTTGTTCTTGAAACTCCACGTTGTAGAGCTCGCCATTGACTTTTTCAACCTTGCGCACGTACACGCTTTGCACAATGTCACGGGTGTTGGCGTCGATGTAAATCTGGCCCCGTGGGCTTTCAAAGATCTGGCCCTTCATGGCTGCCAACAAGGCGTCGCCACCGCCCTTGCCTGCCGTCTTTTTGAGGGCTTCATAAATCAAGCGTGTGCCGTCGTAGCCAAACACGGCCACCGCGTTGGGGCGCATGTTTTGGTTGGCCTTCTTGAACTCAGCCACAAATTTCTTGTTCAGCGCCGAGGGGTGGTCGGTCGAATACGGGTAAGACGTGACGATGCCCAAGGTGGCGTCGCCCATGCTGTTGAGGATGTCGTCGTCCACCACATCGCCGGTGCCAATCAAGCGGATGCCGGCACGGGCCAAGCCGCGCTCGTTGAACTGTTTCATCACCTGGGTGCCAATGCCCGAGGGCACAAACACAAACACGGCGTCGGGCGAGAGGTCGCGCACTTTTTGCAAGAACGGCGAGAAATCGGGGCTGCGCATGGGCACGCGCAAAGACTCCAGCACCTGACCCCCGTTGAGCAAGAAGCGGTCGACAAAGGTGCGCTCGGCATCGATGCCTGGGCCGTAGTCGGACACCAAGGTCACCACCTTGCGGATGTTGTTTTTGGAGGCCCACTCGGCCACGGCCACGGTGATTTGGGGCAAGGTCATGGACACGCGCACCATGTAAGGCGAGGCATCGATCACCGACGAGGTGGCGGCCAACATGTTGACCATGGGGGTTTTGGACTGGGTGGCAATGGGGCCCGTGGCCAGCGCCAGCGGGGTCAAGCCAAAACCAGCCAGCACATCGACCTTGTCGTTGACCACCAGCTCTTGCGCCAGACGCTTGGTGACGTCGGGCATGCCGGTGTCGTCTTTCACAATCAGCTCGACCTGACGGCCTGCAATGTTCACACCCTGTTGGGCCATGTAGAGCTTCACACCGGCCAGCATTTGTTTGCCGGTGGAGGCAAAGGGGCCGGTCATGGGTGTGAGCAAACCAATTTTGAACGGCTTGTTTTGCGCGCTCGCGGGGTTGAGTCCCATCACGATGGGGGCGGCCACCATGGCCTTGATCAGACTGCGTTTGTCCATGCTTGTCTCCTTTTGTTGTCGGGCGTGTGAATTAAACCACTGGCCACGCATGGTGCCATGGCTTGCGCTGCGCCATGCCAGTCAACTGTGCGTCATGTGCCCGCGACAGGGCTAGGCAGAATGCCTCACCAACAACACGCCCATTGGGAGACTTGAATTTTGAAACTCGACATTTCTTTTCCGTCTGACGGCTTGGCACTCGCGGCGCATCTGCACATTCCCGAGGATTTGAAGCCACAAGAGAAACGTGCCGCCGTGGTGGTACTACACGGCTTTGGCAGCAACAAAAACGGAGGCATCTCCAAAATTGCGGCTGAGATTTTCGCGCGCCTGGGCTACGTGACCCTGGCGTTTGACATGCGCGGCTGCGGTGACAGCGAGGGCGAAAGAGGCCGTGTGATCTGCCTCGAACAGGTGCGTGACACGCAACACGCGATCGACTATTTGCTGACCCGCGACGATGTCGATCCCCAACGCATGGCGGTGATGGGCTTTAGCTTTGGTGCAGCGGTCTCGCTGTATACCGCCGGCGTGGACGCGCGCGTCGCCGCGTGTATCTCGGTGGGTGGATGGGGCGATGGTGAAAAGAAATTCCGCTTGCAACACGCCAGCGATGCAGCCTGGAAGAAATTCAGTGACATGTTGGCCGAAGGTCGTCGCGAACTGGCCAATGGACGCTCTATCCGTGTACCACGCTTTGACATCGTCCCTGTGCGAGACGGCATGCGCACCAACCTCTCGGGTGGCTCCATCATGGATTTCCCCTTCGAAGTGGTGGACAGCATGTACAACTTTCGAGCCATCGATGTGGTGCACCAGATCGCCCCACGCCCCTTGCTGTTGCTGCACCCAGCCAACGACACGGTGACACCGACACAACAGTCGATCGATGTGTTTCAGCAAGCCGGTCAACCTACCGAGTTGCATTTGATGGCCGAGGTAGACCACTTCATGCTGGGAGAACACAACCCGGTGGTGCATGCGGTGTTGACGAGTTGGCTCAACAAATATTTCCCTTTGACCCACACGCCCCACCCATGAGCACACCTTCCACATTCGATGTCGATGGCGTACAAATGCGCCAACCTTTTCGCATCCGCCGACTGGGGCACTTCGGCGTGAATGTGTTCGACCCCGAACAGTCGCTTGATTTTTACAACCGACTGTTGGGCTTTGAAATTTCAGACCGCATCGACTTCGCTGCGCGACTGCCACCGGAGGTGGTGGCTTCAGTTGGCCCGACACAAGGCATCTTCATGCGTCACGGCACGGACCATCACTCATTCGTGTTGTTCCCACAGCGTGCCGTGCACCAAGCCAACCCACACTACGGACACCACCCGGAATTGACGGTCAATCAAATTACCTGGCAGGTCAGCACCCTGCGCGAGGTGGTCGAAGGCTACCAGTGGTTCAAAGAGCAGCAGCTTCAGGTGCTGCGTTCAGGGCGTGATTTGCCAGGGTCGAACTGGCACTTCTACCCACCCGACCCGTCGGGTCACATCAACGAGTTGTACTACGGCATTGAACAAATCGGCTGGAATGGTCACTCCAAATCGGCGCTCACGCATGAGGTCAAACACATGCAGCCTCCTGAGCTGCCGCAGCCGTCTGAGTTTGCCGAGATCAACCGGGTGCTGGGTTCGGGCTTAGAGCAGATCATGGGCTGGCGACGCTCGCCGGTGTGGCCAGAGACCTATGACGTGGGTGGCGTGTTGCTGGCACGCCCCTTCAAAGTCACGCGTGTCGGGCCCATCCGCCTGTTTGTGGATGACATGGCGCAAGCCCTGCACTTCTACCAACATGCGCTGGGCCTGCGGGTCACCGAAGAGGTGATGGTCGAGAGCCACCGTTGCGTGTTTTTGCGAGCCAACACCGAGCACCATTCGCTGGCCCTGTACCCCAAGGCTTTGCGCGCAGACCTGGGGCTACCTGCGCACTCCAGCCTGATGTCTTGCGGCATCCAGCTCGGCAGCTACCAGCAGCTCGTGGATGCGCACCAGTTTTTGACACAGCAAGGCGTCTCTTGGAAGGTGCTGCCAGCCGAGCTGTCGCCCGGCATCGGACACCATGTGTACGCCACCGACCCCGATGGCAATTTGTTGCAGCTGTATGCCGCGATGGAGCAAATTGGCTGGGATGGCCGCCCTTGCCCCGCGCATTTGCGTGCCGCGCCGCCGGTCGATCCCGCACAGTGGCCTGCCTCGCTGACTGAAGATCAGGCTGGCTACGACGGTGAAGTGTTTCTGGGCCCTTTGAATTGATGTGAAGAGGAGCGTTGTGTGATGACCTGCCGATTGAAACAAATTTTGTTATGCCTTTGCCTGTGGGCCATGGGCAGCAGTTGGGCCCAAACCTACCCGGCACACAGCATCACGCTGGTGTGCCCGTTCGCGCCCGGCGGCTCGGCCGACATCATGGCGCGCCTGATTGGCAACAAGCTGGGCGAGTCTTTGGGTGTTCCCGTGGTGGTGGACAACCGTCCGGGTGCGGGCGGGCTGGTAGGCGCATCCTTGGTGGCCAAAGCCAAGCCCGATGGCTACACCTTGCTGCTGGTCACGGGGGCCTACCCGGCGGGTGCCGCATTGGCCAAACAGCTGTCGTTTGACCCGGTGAAAGACATCACCATGGTGGGCATGGTCACTTCGTATCCGTTCATCTTGAACACCTCCAGCCAGGCCCCCTTCAAATCGGTGCCCGAGTTGATTGCCTATGCCAAGGCCAACCCGGGCAAGCTCAACTATTCGAGTTCCGGCATTGGCTCCATCGGCCACCTCTCCTCAGAGTTGTTCAACGTCATGGCGGGAACTGAGATGGTGCATATTCCCACCAAAGGAGGCAGCGCTGCGCTCAACGAGCTGTTGGCCGGTCGCATTGACTTGCTGTTTGAAGCGCCCACCTTGTCACTGCCCTTCATCAAGTCGGGCAAGCTGCAAGCCTTGGCATCCAGCGGCAAAGAGCGCTCCAAATCATGGGCCACCTTGCCCACCATCAGCGAAGCGCTGCCGGGCTACCAGGTTTACTCATTCATTGGCTTGGGTGCGACAGCAGGCACTCCTGATGCCACCGTCCGGTTGATCAACCAAGAGCTCAAAAAAATCGTGCAACAAGCCGATGTCGCCAAACGTCTGGTGGAGCTTGGCGGGGAGCCCCAACACAGCAGCCCCGAAGAGTTTCGCCAGTTTGTCGAGCAGGACTTGCGCAAATGGCAGCAGTTGATTGATGTGCGAAAGATTGAACGGCAATGACAGATTTCCATCGCGTGTCCCACGCCGACTTACAAGCGTTTGCCGCAGATATTTTCAAACGACAAGGCTTGTCTGACGCACACGCACAGCAGGTGGCACAGGCCATGGTGTGGGCCGATTTGCGTGGCATCGACACCCACGGGGTGAGCCGCATTCCGATGTACCTGAAGTTCATTTCGCAACAAGTCATCAACCCCCAACCCCAGATGCACTGGCAGCTCGACTTGCCCGCCTTGATGGTGCTCGAAGCCGACCAAGCGCCGGGCGCGGTGGCCATGTGCCATGCCGCCGACAAACTGGTGGCACGCGCCCGGCAAACCGGCATGGCGGGCGTGTTGGTGCGTGCCACCACGCACACGGGTGCACATGGCTTCATCACGCAGCGCATGGCGCGCCAAGGCATGGCCGCCATCTCCATGGCGGCCTCCATCCCCAGCATGGCTTACCACGGGGCAGCAGCAGCAGGTGTATCGACCGCGCCGTTGTCGATTGCTGTGCCGGGCCCAGGCGACCAGCCCATCGTGTTTGACATGGCCACCGGCGTGGTGTCGCTGGGGCGCTTGATGCAAGCCAAGAAACTGCGCCAGACCTTGCCCGAGGGTTGGGCCCTGGATGCCCAAGGCCACCCCACCACCGACGCGGCACTGGCCAGCACCCCGCTGCCAATGGGTGGCCCCAAAGGTTCTGGGTTGGCGCTGATGGTGGAAATGCTCACCAGTGTGTTGGTGGGCAACCCCATCTTGACCGGTCTGTTGTCGTCTGACAGCGGAGCTCGCCAACACAAGCAAAACGCGCTCATCATCGCACTGGATACTTTTCAGATTTGCCAACGTGACAGATACGCGCAAGACCTGGCGAACACGTTACGCGCCATCAAGTCGCTGCCTGCCAGCGATCCAGCGCACGAGGTGTTGCTGCCGGGTGAACGTGGGGACCGCATGGCGCGCCAGCAGTTGCAAGAAGGCATTGCCTTGTCGTCAGCGCTTTGCGCCGAGCTCAGCCCTATCGCCAAGCAGCTCAACATCGCGCTGCCATGGGCTGACAGCGCAAGCCACTTAAGTGGCTAAGAAGCACCTCAAAGCAGCCCGTCCAGGGCTGCTGCCTTGGCTTGCTCTTTGGCTTGCAGCGCCTGCTCTTTGAGCCAGCGCTTGAGTTCGCTGTCGTGCTGGATGCGTCGCAAGTCCGCCTGTAGGCGCTCCAGCGCGTAGCGCCGGTCGGCCTGGATGCGTTGCAAGGCCTGTGTCCAGGTGTCCTCGCTGGACTGCACATCCAGCGCTACACAGAGCTCCTGGCTGAGACGTGACTGCAACTGCCACACATCGTCTTGCAAGGCGGCCAACTGCTCTTTGAGCAACACAGACATGGCGGCCAATTTGTCATGCGACATGCGCGCCATGTGCTGCGGGTCCACCTGCGCCACTTGCAATTGCAGGTGCAGCAAGGTGGTGAGGTCTTGGCGCTCGTAGGCGGCATTGACCTCGCCCATCAAGCGGGTCTTGCGCTGTTGCGCTTGCGGGTCCATTTCACGATCGGGATGCAACAGGCTGGCGAGTTGTCGGTACACGGTACGAATCGCACTTTTGGCATCGCTTTGCTGCGGCACATGCTGTGGGTGTGGGGTGGGCCGACGCTGGGCTTTGCGTGCCGCACGCTTGGCCGCCTTGCGGGCCGCGTCGGCGTCGTGCTGTTGTTGCCACTGGCGCATGCCTGCGGCCAGCACCTCATCGGGGCTTTGGTAAAGGCTGGGGTTGTGCAGCGGCTGACCCATGGCGTCCTCGATCTTTTCGCGCAGACGCTGTGCTGCCAACATGCTGTCTTGTGCCGCGTCGTGTGCAGCGTCCTCTTCGTGGTAGAGCTCATGCAGTGCTTGAACTTGCGGGTCGCTGGATGGGCTCAATTGGGTGATCAAGCGCCGCATTTGCTGGCGCGCCATGCGTTGCTGCTGGGCCGTCAAGTCGGCCGTTTGCACACGTTCATGCAACAACAGCAACAGGCTTTTATGAAGATGAGCGGTTTGATTCGCCGCCTCATACAACACCTGCATGTGTGCATAGCGGTGACGGTCAGACCATGCTTGCAAGCGCGCCATCTGGACTGACGCCGCCTCGATGCGCGCCAGCAATTGGTTGAAGGCTTGCTGCGCGGGGGTGAGGCTGTCGTTGTCAGGTGGCTGAACACGCAAGCCCAAGGTGGGTGCGGCGACGCTGGGGGTTTCTTCAGGCAAAGGGGACATCACAACCATCGGGCATTCAGTGCATGCCACGGCATGGGTGAATGCGATGTTAAGTGATCCCTGGGTGGGCCATGCACTGCAAGGCCTCAGCAGCGGCCCTGCTCACTCGTGGGTGCTTTTGCCCGTCTCGTCCATCAACCCCAAAAACACGCGCAGAAAGTACACCGCCATGACCAAAACGAACCCAATCACGGCCAAACTCATCAGCCCGTAGTCGGTAGAAAAAAGATCAGTCAGCATTTTCATCAAAGTGCTCCTTTCGAGTAACAACAGCCCAACTATGCGCGCGGCCCATGCGTTGCGCCCTGATCTACATCAAGGCATGGGGGGATCGGGTGCTGAGGCAAAATCGGGAAATGTCTGAACGCGTCATTCCGTTGGTTGACCAACGCCTCCAAGCCCTTTCTGCGGTGGTCCCGACGCAGCCTATTCTGGCCAGCGGTGGGCTCAGCGATGCACTGGGTCGTCCTTTGCATGATTTGCGCATCAGCGTGACCGACCGCTGCAACTTCCGCTGCAACTACTGCATGCCCAAAGAAGTGTTCAACAAAGACTATGCCTATCTGCCGCACAGCGACTTGTTGAGCTTTGAAGAGATCACCCGCCTAGCGCAAGTATTTGTCAGCCACGGCGTGCGCAAAATTCGCCTCACCGGCGGTGAGCCCCTGCTGCGCAAAAACCTGGAGGTGCTGGTGGCTCAACTGGCCGCGCTGCGCACGCCCGATGGCTCGCCACTCGACCTGACGCTCACCACCAACGGTTCGCTGCTCGCACGCAAGGCGCAAGCCCTCAAAGAGGCGGGCTTGAACCGCGTGACCGTCAGCCTGGACGGCCTGGACGACGCGGTGTTTCGCGCCATGAACGACGTGGACTTTCCGGTCTCGGACGTGCTGGACGGCATTGCCGCCGCACAAGCAGCGGGGCTGGGCCTGGACGCGCAAGGCCGCAGCAGCGGCCTCAAGGTCAACATGGTGGTCAAGCGCAGCACCAACGTGAACCAAATCGTGCCCATGGCCCGCCACTTCCGAGGCAGCGGCATCACACTGCGCTTCATCGAATACATGGATGTGGGTGCCACCAACGGCTGGTGCATGGACGACGTGCTGCCTTCTGCCGAGGTGATCCGCTTGATCCAACAAAGCTACCCACTGGTGCCCCTGGAACCCAGCGCCGCTGGCGAAACCGCACAGCGCTGGGGCTACGCCGATGCGTCGGGCCGCTTTGACCCAAGCCTGGGCGAAGTGGGCGTGATCAGCAGCGTGACCCAGGCGTTTTGCCGCGATTGCAACCGCGCCCGCTTGTCCACCGAAGGCAAGCTCTACCTGTGTTTGTTCGCCAGCCAGGGCTACGACCTGCGCCAGTTGCTGCGCCAAGCTCACAGCACCGACGCCGATCTGGCCTCGGCCATTGGCCACATCTGGCAAGGTCGCGATGACCGTTACTCCGAGCTGCGCGCCAGCTTGCCCACTGACGCCAGCCCTGCGGTACGCCGGGTTGAGATGAGCTACATCGGTGGATAAGCCATGACAGACCCCATCCTGCACCAAGACATCACCGGCATCATCTTGGCCGGAGGACGCGGCAGCCGCATGGGCGGCGTGGACAAGGGCTTGCAAAACTTCAACGGCATGCCCCTCGCGTTGCACACCCTGATGCGCCTCGCCCCCCAAGTGGCCGAGGTCATGGTCAACGCCAACCGCAATTTGTCGGCTTACGAGTCTTTGGGGGTGTCGGTCTGGCCCGATGCTTCGGCTGACTTTGCGGGCCCCTTGTCGGGCTTTCTGGTAGGCCTGGAGCATTGCGAAACGCCTTACCTGCTGACCGTGCCCTGCGACAGCCCGCGCTTTCCGCTCGATCTGGCCGAACGCTTGGGCGACGCATTGGCGGCGAACAACGCCGACATTGCCATGGCTGCCGCCCTCGAAACCAACGCACAAGGCGAGGTGCAGGTGCGCACGCAACCGGTGTTTTGCCTGCTGCGCCGCGAGCTGCTGGAGAGCCTGGTGCGCTTCACCCACAGCGGTGGGCGCAAGATCGACGCCTGGACCGCCCAGCACCACACGGTGGTGGTGCCCTTTGATGCACCCACCGATGATCACTTGGCCTTTTGCAACGTCAACACCTTGCAGGAGTTGCAAGCGCTGGAAAACGCCGCCCCATGAAAAGCCTCGCCGACATTGCTGCCGCCTTGCAGGGCTACGACCCGCAAGCCCTGACCGTGACCCAGGTGGGCGAGTTTTTGGCCCAGTTGGCGCAGCCGCTTTCTGCGAATGAAGCGCAAGACATTGCGCTGTTTGACGCGCTGGGCCGGGTGCTGGCCCAAGATGTGATCTCGCCCATCCATGTGCCGCCTCACAACAACTCGGCCATGGACGGTTTTGCCTTCGATGGCAGCCAACTCTCGCCCACCCAAGCGTTGCACCTGCGTGTGGTCGGCACCGCCCTGGCGGGCAAAGCCTGGCAAGGCCGCGTGCAAACGGGCGAGTGCTTGAAGATCATGACCGGGGCCATCTTGCCCGAGGGCTTGGACACGGTGGCGCCGCTTGAGCTTTGCCAAGTTGACACCGGGCCAGACGCCACCACCGTCACCGTGCCTGCGGGCGTGTTTCAGCGGGGCGACAACCGTCGCTTGCAAGGCGAAGACCTGAAACAAGGCCACGCGGCTTTGCCCGCAGGCGCCCATCTGACACCTGCGGCCCTGGGGCTGGTCGCGAGCTTGGGGCAGCCCACGGTGCGGGTACACCGCCGTTTGCGGGTGGCCTACTTCTCGACCGGCGATGAAATTTTGAGCTTGGGTGAAGCGCCTCGCGAAGGCGCGGTGTACGACAGCAACCGCTTCACAGTG
This sequence comes from Limnohabitans sp. JirII-29, assembly GCF_003063395.1. Classification (NCBI taxonomy): domain Bacteria; kingdom Pseudomonadati; phylum Pseudomonadota; class Betaproteobacteria; order Burkholderiales; family Comamonadaceae; genus Limnohabitans; species Limnohabitans sp. JirII-29. The sequence continues at coordinate 432,639 of NZ_NESB01000001.1, read as the reverse complement.
TTTGGCCTGCTCACGCGCATGGGCTGCGAGGTGGTGGACCTGGGCGTGGTGCGAGACGACCCGGTGTTGCTGGAAGCCGCTTTCTCCCAAGCCACCGCACAGGCCGACGCCATCATCACCAGCGGCGGCGTGAGCGTGGGCGAAGCCGACTTCACCAAGGCCATGATGAAAAAACTCGGCGACGTGGCGTTTTGGAAAATCGCCATGCGCCCGGGCCGCCCCATGGCCGTGGGGCGCTTGGGGAACTCGGTGTTGTTTGGTCTGCCAGGCAACCCGGTGGCCGTGATGGTGACCTTCTTGGCCTTTGTGCGCCCGGCCCTGCTGCGCATGATGGGCAGCACCGCCCCCACGCCCCCGCTGCTGCGCGCCAAGAGCCTGGAGGCTTTGCGCAAAAAACCCGGCCGCACCGAGTACCAGCGCGGCACGGTGAGCACCGCTGCGGACGGCAGCTTGCAGGTGCGCACCACGGGCAACCAGGGCTCAGGCGTGCTGAGCTCGATGGTGCAAGGCAATGGCTTGATCGTGTTGCACCATGCGCAAGGCAACGTCGCCGTGGGCGACGAGGTGGATGTGATGGTGTTTGAAGGGGTGGTCTGACCGATGCCTCAAGGCATCATCTCAGGCGCAATCTCCATCGGGCCCGTGCCGCTGTAGCGCTCCAGGTAGATGTAGATCACCGGCGTGATGTAGAGCGTGAGGACCTGCGAGAACGCCAAGCCACCCACCACCACAATGCCCAAGGGCATGCGCAACTCGGCACCTGCACCTAGCCCCAGGGCGATGGGCAAAGCGCCCATCATGGCGGCCAGGGTGGTCATCAGAATCGGGCGGAACCGGGTCAAGCAAGCCGAGCGGATGGCGTCACGCGGCGTCATCTGGTGCTGACGCTGCGCCTCCAGCGCGAAGTCGATCATCAAAATCGCGTTCTTCTTCACGATACCGATCAACAGCAAGATGCCGATGGTGGCAATGATGGTCAGCTCCATGTTGAAGAGGCGCAAGAACACCAAGGCACCAATGGCCGCAGAAGGCAGGCCCGCCAAAATGGTCAGTGGGTGGATGTAGCTTTCGTACAAAACGCCCAACAGCACATAGATCACAAACACCGCGCTGACCAGCAAGATGATTTGACCGGACTGCCCGCTTTGGAACACCGCCGCATCGCCGCCATAGCTGGTGATGATGGTGGGAGGCAAGTTGATGGTTTTGACGAAGGCATCGATCTTTTTCGTGGCGTCGCCCAAAGGAACATCAGGTGCCAGGTTGAACGAGATAGTCACCGAAGGAATTTGACCTTGGTGGTTCACCGCCGTGGGCCCGATGAAGCGCTTGAAACTAGCCAAGCTTGACAGAGGCACCAAACGGTCGGTGGCGCGGCCGCGCAGGTAAATGTCGTTCAAGCCATTTTCAAATTGGCGGCTTTCCTCGACCGACTCCAGAATCACCTGGTAGGTGTTGACCGGGGTGTAGATGGTGGAGATTTGTTTCTCGCCGTAGGACGAGTACAAGGCGGTGCGGATGTCGGCCATCGTCACGCCGGCGCTGGCCGCTTTTTCACGGTCGATGTCGATCAGCACGTTCAAGCCCTTGAGCTGCGAGTCGCTGGTGACGTCGCGGAAGATGGGGTCGGCCCGCATCTCGCGTAGCATTTTCTCGGACCATTCGTTCACACCGTCAAAGCCTACGCTTTGCAAAATGAACTGGTAGCGGCTTTTGCTGACTTTGCCGCCCAACTGCAAGTTTTGAATCGGGCGCATGTACACGTTCATGCCAGGGATAGAGCGGAACTTGCCACGCAAGCCTTCCAGCACTTTTTGCATTGGGGCGCGTTCGCTCTTGGGCTTGAGGTTGATGAACATGCGGCCGTTGTTGGGCAAGTTGCCGGTGTTGGCGCCACCTCCGACAAACGACACCATGCTCAACACGTTGGGGTCGTTGCGCACCATGTCTGCAGCCTGGTCTTGCAACTTCAACATGGCCGAGAAAGAGATGTCTTCAGAAGCCTCGGTGGTGATCAGGATTTGGCCAATGTCTTCTTCCGGGAAGAAGCCCTTGGGCACCCAGATGTACATCGCAATGGTGACGGCGAACGTGCCAATGGCCACCGCCAACACCGAGCGCTGATGGGCCAAGCACCAGTCCAAACTGGACTCGTACCCCTTGAGCACCCAGTGGAACAACTGGTCGAACTTGACCGTGATCCAGTAGTCTTTGGGCTCTTCGCCGTGCTTGGGCAAGAAGCGGCTGCACAGCATGGGCACCAAGGTGAGAGACACCACGGCAGACACCAAGATCGAGAGCGACACCACCACCGCAAACTCGCGGAACAGCAAGCCAATGGGGCCCGGCATGAAGAAGATCGGGATGAACACAGCGACCAGCGAAATCGAGATCGAGATGATGGTGAAGCCCACCTCTTTGCTGCCCTTGAGTGCGGCTTTGAGTGGGTGCATGCCCTCTTCCACATAACGCACGATGTTCTCTAGCACCACGATGGAGTCGTCCACCACCAGACCCACGGCCAGCGTGATGCCCAGCAGCGACACGTTGTCTAGGCTATAGCCCAACCAGTACAAGATAAAGAAAGCACCGATCAGCGACACCGGCAAGCTCAGCGCGGGAATCACGGTGGCAGCGGCATGCTTCAAGAACAAGAAAATCACCAACACCACCAGAGCCACGGTCAAGGCCAGGGTGTAGTTGACGTCATGGATGGACTCACGAATGGACGACGACCGGTCGTTGAGCAAGTTGATCTGCATCGACCCGGGCATTTGTTTTTCAAAATTCGGGATCATGCGGCGAATGCCGTCAACCACTTTGACGGTGTTGGCGCTGGGTTGACGCAATACGGCAATGATGACCGAGCGCTCGCCCATGTAGGAGCCACTGGTTTTGACCTGCTCATAGCTTTCGCTGACCACGGCCACATCGGACAGGCGAATCGGCAAACCGTTGCGCTGCGCAATCATCAAATTGGCAAAGTCTTTGGCATGGACCAACTGAGGGTTGGCGTAAATCGTCAACGCTTGACGTGGCCCGTCCAACACCCCCACAGGCGCGTTGGAGTTGGACTTGTTGATGGCTTGCGCCACATCGTCCATGGTCAAGTTGTTCATGGCCAACTTGGCGGGGTTGGCACGCACGCGCACGGCGTAACGCTTTTGGCCATAGACCAACACCTGCGCCACCCCATCGATGGTGGACAGGTTGGGAGAAATCAGGTTCTCGGCGTAGTCGCTGACTTCAAACAAGTCCATCGACGGCGAGCTCAAGGACATCAGCAACACCGGTGCATCGGCGGGGTTGACCTTGCGGTAAGACGGCGGAATCGTCATCTCAATCGGCAAACGGCGCTGCGCGCGCAGCAAGGCAGCCTGCACGTCCACGGCGGCTTTGTCGATGTCGCGCTCGTTGTTGAACTCCAGGGTGATGACGGTGGAGCTCAAAAAGTTGGTCGAGCTGATGACCGAAATGCCGTCGATGGTGGAGAACTCTTTCTCCAAGGGCAGCGCCACCGAAGAGGCCATGTTTTCAGGACTGGCCCCCAGCAAGGTGGCCGAAACCTGAATCACCGGGCTGTTGAAACTGGGCAACGCGGCCACTGGAATTTTGGTGTACGCAATGACACCCGCCACCACTGTCGCAATCGACAGCAAGATCGTCATCACCGGACGACGAATACAGAGTTCTGAAATCGTCATTTTTGGGCTTCGGCTTTCACGTCGGTTTTGGCATCAGGCTTGGCGGGTGCTTTGTCGTCGGGTTTGCCTTCCGTTTTGGCCGCAGCGGCATCGCGCACTTTGCCCTTGGGACGCAAGTTTTGTTTGCCTTCCACCACCACTTTGTCGCCCACATTCAAGCCGGTGATCACTGCAAAACCTCGACCTTGCGTGAGCACCTTGATGGGTTTGAGTTCGACGGTGTTTTCTGCGTCCACCACAAACACTTGCTCACCACGGGTGTTGGCCACCACGGCTTGCGACGGCACCACCAACGCATCTTTGATGTTGCCCGCATTGAGTTGCACGCGCACAAACTGCCCAGGGATCAAGGAATGGTCGGTATTGACAACTTCAGCTTTGACCTTGACCGCGCCGATGGCCGCATCCACTTGGTTGTCAATCACATACACCTTGCCTTGGCGCTTTTGACCGCCCGTGGCTTGCAACGACACCATGGGCGTTTGACCCGCTTGTTGCAACGCAAACAAAGGCCCCAAGGCACTCTCGGGTACCGTGAACTGCACATTGATGGGATCGAGTTGGGTGATGGTCACCATCGCACCTTGGGTGGTGGTGGCCGTGGCTGTGGTGGTGGTCGACACCGTGTTGCCCGGCTGCACCAAGGCGCCGGGGAAGACGTTGATGATGCCCGCACGCCCAGTGATGGGTGAGCGGATGGTGTCGTAACTCAGCGCAGCTTCAGCGGCCTTGGCAGCCGCCAAGGTGGCCTGCGCGTTGGCACGTGCCGTATCGACCGAGCCCTGGGAAATAAAGTTTTGGCGCAGCAATTCGAGTGCCCGGTCGTACTGACGCTGGGCATCGTCTGCGGCCGCCTTGGCCTTTTCGTAGTTGGCACGGTCGGCACGGTCATCAAGCGTGAACAAGATGTCACCGGCCTTGACTCGTTGCCCGTCTTTGATGTGCACCTTGGCCACCACATTGGTCACTTGAGGACGCACATCCACGACGTTGGCAGCCACCGTGCTGCCTGTGGATTCAACCACCACGGGAAAGTCGCGTTGTTCCACCACAAAGGTGGTCACTGTCTGCACCTGGGCTTTGACTTCGGCTTTCTCAACTGGCCAGAAAATTTTGGCTGCCCCTCCCGCGAGGATCAACACAAGAACTAGCCAAAGCAGACTTTTTTTGATGGATGTTTTGGGGCTGTAGGGCATGGCAGACAGGTAGTTGGGGTGACGGTAAAAACAACAAATCGCAATGTAACAGTTAGCATGCAAAGAATATCTTGGGTTGGCCCCTACCCCTCAGTCTGAGCGGGAATATTTACCCAGACTTCACAATTTCTGTCACTTATTGGACAACACCATGTCCACACCCCGATTGGCCAGTCCGTCGGCGCGCTCGTTGTCGACATGGCCCGCGTGGCCCTTCACCCAATGCCAGGTGATGTGGTGGACACCGTCGTGTGTGAGTCCATCCAATTGCTGCCACAGGTCGGCGTTTTTCACCGGCTGCTTGGCGGCGGTACGCCAGCCACGGGCTTTCCAGCCATGGATCCACTCGGTGATGCCTTTGCGCACGTACTCACTGTCCAAGTACAAGGCCACTTGGCAGGGACGCTTGAGGGCACGCAAGGCTTCGATCACAGCGGTCAACTCCATGCGGTTGTTGGTGGTGTTGAGTTCGCCACCACATATTTCTTTTTCTTGGCCGGTGGGAGAGCGCAGCAAAGCCCCCCAACCACCCGGCCCCGGGTTACCTTTACAAGCGCCGTCGGTGTAAATCTCAATCTTGTTCATTCCATTCCTTTTGAAGCTGTCGTGATGGCACGGGCTTGGCGTGCCGATGGACGTGTCCAGGCCGGTTCCAGCAGGCGCATGCCACGCACGCGTTTGATGGCCACCATGCAGTAGACCGCGCCAAAAATGGGCCACCAACGGGGCCCGGCTTTGTCCATCCATGCCATGCGCTGCAGCCAGCGCTCGGAGCGCAAGGCGGGTCGGTAACAGCCCAAGCTGTTAGATGCCACCTCAAAGCTGAGCAGTTGCAACCAATCGCGCAAACGCCAATGTCCGATGGGTTGCCCCACGTCACCTGCGCCTTTGCGCCAACTTTGTGGCACACCCCACAGGCTGGTGGGATTGAAGCCCAGCACCACCACCCGCCCCTCGGGCACCAGCACACGTTCCACCTCGCGCAAGGTGGCGTGCGGGTCTGGGCTGAGCTCCAGGGTGTGAGGCAACACCACCAAATCCAGGCTGCCATCCGCAAAAGGCAGCGCGTGCGATTCAGTCAGCAGCAGACCATCGCCCTGGGTGTATGCCTCAGGCACGGTGTCACAACCTAACCAGCGGTAAGGGATGCGGTTGTTTTGCAAGGCATTCAACTCGGGCAAACCCAACTGCAAGGCATGAAAGCCAAACACATCGGCCACAGCCTGGTCACACTGCGCCTGCTCCCAGGTCAACGCGTATTGACCCGCTGGGGTGCGCAGCCAATCGTGCAAACTATCGGTTTTGAGAGGTTCTTGTGTCATGAAGCTGATTTCTCTGCCCGCTTTCGCCGACAACTACCTGTGGTTGTGGCAACAAGATTCACAGGCCGTGGTGGTCGACCCGGGTGACGCGCAACCCGTTTTGGAGGCACTGGCACGCGATGGACTGACATTGGCGACGATTCTAGTCACCCATCACCATGCAGACCATGTGGGTGGTGTAGATGTTTTGCGCCGTGCCACGGGTGCGCGGGTGTTTGGCCCCGCGCGTGAAGACATTCCCGGGCCGTTCACGGCAGTGATGGAGGGTGACCAATTCACGCTGCTGGGACAACAGGTGCGCGTGCTAGACGTTCCAGGCCACACGGCAGGCCATGTGGCTTACTTCGTTGCGGATACACCCGAGAGTCCAGTTTTGTTTTGTGGCGACACCTTGTTTTCAGGCGGTTGTGGTCGGGTGTTTGAAGGTACGCCCGCGCAAATGCTGGCATCGCTGGATGCGCTCGCAGCTTTACCCAACAACACCCGTGTGTGTTGCGCCCACGAGTACACTCTGTCCAACCTGCGATTCGCAGCCGTGGTCGAACCTCGCAACAGCGCGTTGCAAACCTACACGGCGCATTGCCAAGCACTTCGTGCGCAGGGGCTGCCAACCCTGCCTGCGCTGCTTGGCACCGAGTTACAGATCAACCCGTTTTTACGGACCAGACATCCTGATGTACGACAAGCGGTCGCACATCATGCAGGGTTCGCACAAGCCACACCCACAGACGATGTGACCGTGTTTGCAACCCTGCGCCAATGGAAGAACGACTTCAAATGAAATTTGCATTTTCTGTTGTGAGCCTGGTGCTGGCCCTGCTCAGTGGCTGCGCCAATTTGCCCAACGACACCGCAGACAAAGCCGCTGACCCGATCGCAGAGGTGGCCAAAAAATCTGGTCTTAGCCCCGTGGGCAAAGGCTCTGTGCCACGCCAAGGCGTTGCCCATTTGGCCCTGCCCAACGATTTGTGGGAGCGCATTCGCAAGGGCTACAGCATGCCCGACCTGGACACCGAGCTGGTGCAAGACCGCACCCAGTGGTATGCCAACAAGCCTGACTACATCCAGCGCATGACCGAGCGCTCCAGCAAGTATTTGTTCCACATCGTTGAGGAGTTGGAGCGGCGTCAGATGCCCACCGAGCTGGCCCTGTTGCCATTCATCGAAAGCGCCTTCAATCCGCAGGCTGTCTCGAGTGCGCGGGCCAGCGGCATGTGGCAGTTCATGCCAGCCACCGGCAAAAGTTTTGACCTCAAGCAAAACGCCTTTCGCGACGACCGCCGCGATGTGCAAGCCTCCACCCGCGCCGCGCTGGACTACCTGCAACGTTTGTATGGCATGTTTGGCGATTGGCATTTGGCCTTGGCCGCGTACAACTGGGGCGAAGGCAATGTGGGCAAAGCGATTGCGCGCAACCAACGCGCAGGCCTGCCCACGGGCTATGCCGACTTGAACATGCCGATGGAAACACGCATGTATGTGCCCAAGTTGCAAGCCATGAAAAACATCGTGGGGAGCCCCACCGTATTCAACGTGGTGCTGCCCAACATTCCCAACCACCCTTATTTTCAAAGCGTGCCACTGCCACGCGACATGGATGTGAGCGTGGCAGCCAAGTTGGCCGAAATTTCTGTGGAAGACTTCAAGGCACTCAACCCCTCGGCGCACCGTCCTGTGTTGCTGGCAGCGGGCATTCCGTCGATCTTGCTGCCATGGGACAACGCAGAAGTGTTTCAGCGCAATTACGAATCTTCGGCCATGGGGCGCATGGCCACCTGGACGGCCTGGATCGCCCCCAGCACCATGAAAGTCGCAGATGCGGCGAAACGTGTGGGTATGAGTGAAGGTGACTTTCGGGCCCTCAACAACATCCCCCCACACATGATGATCAAGGCGGGCTCGGCGCTGTTGGTGCCACGCTCAGCGCAAATGGGCGAAGACGTGACTGCGGGTGTGGCAGACAACGGCCGCTTGGACCTGTCGCCCGAGCAAATGCTCAAGCGCATCACCGTGAAAGCAAGCAAACAAGACACCGTGGCTAGCTTGGCCAAGCGCCACAACGTCAAACCCGAGCAAGTGGCCGAATGGAACAAAGTGTCTGCCAGCGCCAGCTTCAAAGCAGGCCAGCAAGTGGTGCTGTTTGTGCCCCCGAAAGCGGGCGGCACCAAAGTGGCGGCCAAGTCCTACGACAAAGTCACGGTGGCGAACAAGAAGAAACCATCGAACGACACCCGCTTGGCCAAAAAATAAACCCGCCGTGCATGGGCGGGTTCGCGGTTGAGCTCAAGCGCTGCGCCGGTCCACCAAGGCATGGGCGATGGTGCCCAAGTCCACATATTCCAACTCACTGCCCACCGGCACACCACGTGCCAAGCGGGTCACCTGCACGCTTCGGCGCTTCAAGGCTTCGCCCAGCACGTGGGCTGTCGCCTCGCCTTCAGCCGTGAAGTTGGTGGCCAAAATCACCTCCGTCACCACACCATCACTGGCGCGCTCCATGAGTTTTTGCAAGCCAATGTCTTTGGGCCCAATGCCGTCGAGTGGGCTGATGCGCCCCATCAACACAAAGTACAAGCCCTTGTAAGCGGCCGTACGCTCCACCGCCGATTGGTCCGCCGGGGTTTCGACCACACACAAACGCGTGGTGTCACGCGACTCGTCCAAACAGGTCTCACACACCGGCTGGGTGGTGAAGGTGTAACAACGCTCGCAATGCTGAACCGCAGCCGCGGCTTGGTGCAGCGCTTGTGACAGCAGTTCGGCCCCTTCGCGGTCGTGCTGCAACAAGTGATAGGCCATGCGCGAGGCCGATTTGACGCCCACACCCGGCAAGCGTCGCAAGGCCTGTATCAGGCCCTCCAGCACAGACAGGTCGGCCATTAAAACGGCATCTTCAAACCGGGCGGCAAACCAGCGGTGAGTTTGCTCATCTTGGCATCACTGGTTTCAGCTGCCTTGCGCACGGCATCGTTGAAAGCCGCAGCCACCAAGTCTTCCAGCATGTCTTTGTCGTCAGCCAGCAAGCTGGGGTCAATCGTCACGCGTTTGATGTCGTGCTTGCAAGTCATCAGCACTTTGACCAAACCCGAGCCCGATTCACCGGTGACCTCAATGTGGGCTAATTCTTCTTGGGCCTTTTTGAGGTTGTCTTGCATGGCTTGGGCTTGCTTCATCAAACCAGAGAGTTGTCCTTTGTTGAACATGTTTTTCCTTCAAATAAAACAGAAATACTCACGCAGGTTGAATGCTGCCCGGAACGATTCGCGCGCCGTAGTCTCGCATCAAGCCTTGCACATAGGGGTCGTTGAGGATGGTGGCTTCAGCCGCCAACTGACGCTCAGCGGCAGCGGCTGCATTGCGTTTGGCCGGGCTGTCTTGCACACGGCCCACCTCTACCGTCAAGCGCACGGCATGACCGGCGGCGGCCAGCGCCTGCTGCAAACGTTCACGGCTGGTGGTGCTGTTGAGCGATTCGCGCTCCACGCGCAGCATCCAGGTATCGGTGTCGCGTGCCACCAATTGAGACTGCAAGGCCAGCTCACGCACCAAGGCGTTGATGGTCTCGGCGGCTGCCATTTGCGTCACCAAGGCATGCCAAAACTCGCCCTCGGGCGTGGGAATGACCTGAACTGCCTCCGTCTGTGGCGAGGCAGATCGGTCTAGGCCGAGGCTGGGTTCGGGTTGCTGACGCACGGGCACAGCCACCAAGCCCGTGTCGTGTGACTGGGTCATGGCAGGTGGCACGGCCGCAGAGGATGCAGGCACGTGGGCGGTGCGCTGCGGCAGCTCGCGCACGGGCAGTTGTTGGCCTGAAGGCTGGGTCGCCCCCGACCCGACAGATTCAGTCGGTTTAGCCAAGGTAACGAGGGCTGGCACAGGGACAGCAACAGGCGCCACGGCAACCGCAGCGACTCTTGCAGGCGGGGGTGTCAGTGCGACACGGGGCTCAATTGGAGTTTTTTTTTCAGCCAATGCGCTTGCGTGTGTGTCGGGAGCAGGCTTGAACGCCAGCAGCCGCAGCAACACCATGGTCATGGCGGCGTATTCGTCAGGGGCCAAGCCCAACTCTTGGCGACCATGCAGGCACAGGCTGTACAGCAGCTGGGTTTCGTCGGCAGGCATCAGCTGGGCCAGACGGGCTAAGTCTTGCGCCTCTGGATCTGGATCTGATTCGGCCATGCTGGGCACCGCTTGCAACACGGCCATGCGTTGCAACACTTGGGTCATGTCTTCCAGCGTGGCCGCAGCACTCAAGCCATGGACACGCAAAGCCTCCGAAGTCTCGACCACCGATTGGCCGTCGCCCAAGGCCAAGGCCTCGACCAAACGAAACACATGGGTACGGTCGGCACTGCCCAACATCTGGCGCACCGCCGCCTCTTGCAATTGGCCACCGCCATAGGCAATGGCCTGGTCGGTCAAGCTCAGTGCATCGCGCATCGAGCCGCGTGCGGCGCGCGCCAGCAAACGCAAGGCTTGGGGTTCTGAGGCAATGTGTTCTTGCGCTAGCACATGGCCCAAATGCTCCAGCACCGTCTCGGGTGCCATCGGCCGCAGGTTGAACTGCAAACAACGCGACAACACCGTGACTGGCACTTTTTGCGGATCGGTTGTGGCCAGCACAAACTTCAAATACTCGGGCGGCTCTTCGAGCGTTTTCAACATCGCGTTGAACGCGGTGTTGGTGAGCATGTGCACCTCGTCGATCATGAAGACCTTGAAGCGCCCTTGCACGGGCTTGTACACCGCCTGTTCGAGCAGTGACTGGACCTCGTCCACACCGCGGTTCGAGGCTGCATCCAGCTCGGTGTAGTCCACAAAGCGGCCCGCATCGATGTCGATACAGGCTTGGCACACGCCACACGGCTCAGCCGTGATGCCACCTGTGCCGTCCGCCCCTTGGCAATTGAGCGACTTGGCCAAAACCCGCGACACCGTGGTCTTGCCCACACCGCGCGTGCCTGTGAAGAGGTAAGCATGGTGCAGACGCTGAGTGGTCAGGGCATTGGTCAATGCTTGCACCACGTGCTCTTGCCCCACCATCTCGGTGAAGGTTCTGGGACGGTACTTGCGGGCGAGCACGAGATAAGACATAAGCGGGCGATTCTAAAGGGTCGCTCTGGTGGCTTATGACTACAATTGCGTCTGACGGGCCTTCCCACATGGGGAAGCGGCCAACCGGGTCAGGTGGGGAACCAAGCAGCCCTAACCGTGGAGCCAGTGCTGGGGTCAAGGTCCGTCACCCTCCCCTTTTTTTGATAGCGCCCCTTTGCGGGATTGTTGCGTTCAACCCTGAACGCAACAGGCGGCTTGCACGCCATATTTATGTTCGAGATCGCACATAAATATCTTCATACATCGTTGATTTATATGCAAGCCAAGCGCGTATATAACGTCAGTGAACCTACAAATGTCCCAGCATACGAGTCAACTACCTGGATGAACTACTATGAAAAAAACATCTAATTTCAATAAATTCCGTGTCTCACCCATTGCGACTTTCCATCATCTCAGGTACAGCGATCAGTTATTACTTGCTGTACCAACTGAACATTTTTTTGTTCGGTTCGCTGAACTTTTCTCATCGCGTTGATTGGGTATTTTTGCCTAGCGGATTGCGCTTGGCATTCGTTTTGTTATTTTTAGGCGATGGCGCCATCGGCATCGCCTTAGCGTCTACCTTGATCACGTATTTGATGTACTTCGACGGAAGTTATGTGTCGATGGTGTTATCGGGATCGCTGGCTGGGTTGGCGCCCTATATCGCAAGGCTGGTGGCTATCCACTGGTTCAACCTGGAAGAGAACCTGGTCAATATTAAAAATATTGGGCTCTTCAAAATTTCAGTTTTATTCGCCATCATCAGTGCTGTCATCCACCAGCTTTGGTATTTTTGGATCGGCAAAACCAGCGACTTCATTGACAGTGCCTTGGTGATGATGGTGGGCGATTGGCTAGGCACCGTGCTGGTTTTGACGGCACTGCAAATTTGCATTGTGGTGACTCGAAAACTCAAGCAACGCTAACCCACGCATCTGCCGTGCCAAGTTGTCAGTTGATATGAAACTCGCAGAGCGACGGCTCAACGGTAAAACGCTTCGACACGGCCTTTGAGTTTGATCAGGAGTGGCTTGCCCTTGCGGTCCAGTGTCTTGCCCGCAGGCACTTTGATCCAGCCTTCGCTGATGCAGTACTCCTCTACATCGGAACGGTCTTTGTCATTGAATCGAATGCCAATGTCATGCTCAAACACAGTCGCAACGTGATGCGGGCTGCGCGGGTCAATCGACAAATGGTCTGGCAATGCGGGTGGGGTGGCTTGCGTCATGCTGGGGTACTTTCAAACGGGTGACATCAAACAACGATGTCCAAAAAACATGGCCTTGATTTTGGCATGCCAGTTCACACACGCCGCCTACACTTGCCGCTTTGCCCTCGCGACACCAACCTATGAACGCCCTGCCCGCTTGCCCCCAATGCTTGCTTGAAAACACCTATCCCGATGCAGACAACTATGTCTGTGCCGACTGCGGCCACGAGTGGCCGATGCTGGCGGCAACAGCCCATCAGGTCGATGAAGACGATGCCGTGGTCAAAGACGCCAACGGCAATGTATTGAACGACGGCGATGCGGTAGTGCTGATCAAAGACCTCAAAGTCAAAGGCTCCTCCACCACCTTGAAGATGGGCACCAAAGTCAAAAGCATTCGCCTGGTCGGCGGTGACCACGAGGTGGACTGCAAGATGGACGCAGGCAACTTCATGCTCAAGGCCTGCTTTTTGCGCAAGGCCTAAATCGTCACCCCACCGTCCACCACCAAACTCTGACCGGTCACATACGAGCCAGCTCGCGAGGCCAAAAACACAGCGGCACCGGCAATCTCATCGGGCTCTCCAATGCGGCGCAGCGGTGTGGTGGCCATGCGCTCTGTCAGCGCCGCAGGGTCTTCCCACAAAGCACGGGCAAAGTCGGTTTTGATCAAGCCAGGTGCAATGCAATTGACCCGTACGTTGTGCGGCCCATACTCCACAGCCAAGTTGCGTGCCAACTGCATGTCGGCCGCCTTGCTGATGCAATAGGCCCCAATCACGGGCGAGCCACGCAAGCCGCCAATCGACGAGACGATGATGATGGAGCCCGAACGTTGCGCCACCATCTGCGGTGCCACCAGGGCAATCAACCAGTGGTTGGAGACGATGTTGTTGTCCAAAATCTTGCGGAACTGTTCATCGGCAATGCCCGCTTGCGGCCCGTAATAGGGATTGCTGGCGGCATTGCACACCAACACATCAATGCGTCCGAACTGTCGGTTGGTTTCTGACACCAAGTGACTTAAATCATCTTTGGACGAGATGTTGGCGGGCACCGCCGTGGCACGACCGGCCCCATATCGCGCGTTGATGGCATCGGCCACCTCGGCACACGCAGCAGCTTTGCGCGACGAAATCACCACCCGCGCACCATGCTGCGCCAAACGCTCGGCGATGGCGCGCCCAATGCCGCGTGACGACCCGGTGATGATGGCCACTTGACCTTCAAGATTGAACAAATTCACACCCACTCCCTTTATTCAGCCTTCACACCGGCGGCGGCAATCACCTTGGCCCATTTGGCAATTTCATCGTCTAAAAATTTGGCTGCCTGTTCGGGCGTGGTGCCACCTGGCTCAATGCCCAAGCTCTCAAAACGGGCCTTCATCTCGGGGGTGTTGATGGCCTTGGCAGTCTCTGCCGACATGCGGTTCACGATCTCGCGTGGCGTTGCTGCCGGGGCGAGAAACAGCACCCACGTGGAGCCTTCTATCGCGGGGCCACCAGCCTCGGCAATGGTGGGCACCTCGGTCACACCAGGCACGCGTTTGTTCGAGAACACGGCCAGCGCCTTGATCTTGCCGCTGCGCACATGGGGCATCAACGCGCTCGGTGTGTCGGTCAAGATCTGCAAGCTGCCACCCATCAAGTCATTCAACGCAGGCGCTGTACCTTTGTAGGGCACGTGCACCATGTCCGCACCCGAGACTTGCTTGAACAACTCTTGTGTCAAATGCGCCGCTGCTCCAACACCCGAAGAGCCAAATGACACCTTGCCCGGATTGGCCTTGGTGTACGCGATCAGTTCTTTCACATCCTTGACCGGCAAATTGTTGTTCACCGTCATCAACAAAGGTGCCACCCCCACCAAGGACACTGGGGCAAAACTCTTCACCACGTCATAGGGCAAACGCCCAGCGTACAGCGTGGCGTTGGCGGCATGCGCCCCAATCACGGTGAGAAAGGTGTAGCCATCGGGCGCCGCGCGAGCAGCCAGTTCGGCGCCCAGGATCGAATTGGCACCGGGTTTGTTTTCCACCACGATGTTCCAACCTGTCTGCTCTTGCACTTTTTGCACCACCATGCGCGTGGCGCTGTCGGTGATGCCCCCAGGCGGGTAAGGAATGATCCATTTGATGGGTTTGCCAGGCCAGGCTTGGGCCCCCGCGAGCAGCGGAAAAACCATCACCAGCAACCAAGCTGCACGTCTGAAAAAACCGAATGCATGCATACGCTGTCTCCTGTTGTGATTCAGACCTGCGTGCACAACGGCTCTGAGGTCTAGGGCCCATTATGCGAACAGCACACCCCGCCACGGCGTCTGATTGGCGACAGGTTTTACCAGCCTGTTGGGAAATACTTGGTCATGAAAATTTACTTCTCCCCCACCTCCCCCTACGTGCGCAAATGCATGGTGACAGCCCACGAATTGGGCCTTGCCGACCTGATTGAACTGCTGCCCGCCAGTGCCCATCCGGTCACGCGCGATGCCAGCATCGTGGCCAACAATCCGCTGGGTAAAGTGCCCACCTTCATCACCGACGATGGCCAGGTGCTCTACGACAGTCGGGTCATTTGTGAATACCTCAATGCCCTGGGTCATGGGCGCTTATTGCCTGCCGAGGGGTCGGCGCGTTGGGAGGCGTTGACACTGCAATCGCTGGGCGATGGCATCTTGGACGCGGCCTTGCTGGCGCGCTACGAAAACCATGTGCGCCCCGAAGCCCTGCGCTGGCCAGCGTGGGTGCAAGGCAAGATCGACGCCATCCACACCTCGCTGGCCCATCTCAACCAACACCCTGAACTGTTCGCCAAAGACTTCCACCTCGGCCTGCTCACCATCGGCTGTGCGCTGTGGTACCTGGACCTGCGCTACCCTGAGCTCGCTTGGCGTGACAACTACCCCGTGCTGGCCCAAGCCTCTGCGGCCACCTTGGCACGATCATCCATGGCGCAAAGCTGGTCGCTGTAACGCTCACACAGGCACCCGGGCCCGCAAAGCCTTGGTGCCTGAGGTTTTCTTCTTAGACTCCAGGCGGCGTTGCTTGGAGCCATAGGTGGGTTGGGTGGCTCGGCGTACCTTGGGTGGCACGGCCACGCTGTTGACCAGCTCGATCAAACGCGCCAAGGCCTCCACGCGGTTCATGTCTTGGCTGCGGTGCTCTTGCGCTTTGATCACCAGCACACCGTCGCGCGTGATGCGGCTGTCACGCAAAGCCAGCAAGCGCGCTTTCACGCCGTCGGGCAAGGACGAGGCACCAATGTCAAAGCGCAGGTGTATGGCGCTTGACACCTTGTTGACGTTTTGACCGCCTGCCCCCTGGGCGCGCACAGCCGTCAGCTCAACCTCGGACTCTTCAATCGTGAAGCGGCGTGTCATGCAAAACCTGTGACATCTTTAGCCAGCACCCAAATACCAACCCGGCACTTGGCTCATGCCCCACAGCAAGGCGCTGATGGTGAAGAACGAGGCCGCCGTCGTCACCAACAAAGCGGCGGCGCAAAAGCTCTCTTTGCCATGGCGTTGCGCCAAGATGGGAAAAATGCCCATCATCGGCATGCTGGCCAGCAGCACACCCGATATTTGCAAGGTGGCATCCATCGGTCCGACCACCCACAACATGAGCCCCACCAACAAAGGGTGCAACAACAACTTGGAAGCTGCGATCCAGCTCACCGCCTTCATCTGTCCCTGGACCTGCATGCCCACCAACGAACCGCCGTTGACAAACAAGGCAATGCCTGCACACGCCACCGCAAACAAATTGACGGTCTTGAAGATCACGGCTGGCAAGTGCCAATCCATCATTGAAAACACAAAGCCTCCCACGATGGCCCACAGCATGGGGATTTTCAGCAAGCGCTTGAAACTCTCCAGCACTGTGTGCTGCCATGACGCGTGCTCAGACTCCCCGCTGTCGGCCAAGGCAAGCCCCAGGGGAATGATGACCAAGTTCTCGATCAACACCGTCAGGGCCATGCCCACGCCCGCCACCGGCCCCAAAATCTGCAACAAGATCGGGTAGCCCACATAGCCGCTGTTGGAACAACTCACGCCCATGCCCACCAGGGCACTCATCGTCAGGTCTTGGCGACGACCATAGCGCCACGTGGCAAACCCGATGGCATAAGCCAGCAACGAACCCACGGTGTAGGCCAGCAAATAACTGGGGTGCAACACGTCTTGAAAGTCGCGCTGCGACAAGGCGTTGAACAGCATGGCTGGCAAGGCAAAGTTCAGCACAAAGCGACCAAACACATGCATGTCGGGTTTGCTGAAAAAGCCGCTGCGGGTGGCGACGTAACCGGTGCCAATGGAGAGATAAATCGGGGCCGTGATGGTCAAAATGTTCAGCATGCCCCAATTGTGCTGGATCAGCCCCAGCAGCTCGTGCGCATCAAGCGGCTTTGTCCAGGCCCAACAGACGCACCGCGTTGTCTTTCAAGATGCCAGGCATCACCTCGGGCTTGAAACCGGCCACTTCAAAGTCTTTCATCCAGCGCTCGGGTGTGATCAACGGGTAATCGCTGCCGAACAACACACGGTCCTTGAGCAAGGTGTTGGCGTACTGCACCAGTTGCTTTGGAAAGTACTTGGGGCTCCAGCCCGACAAATCGATCCACACATTGGGCTTGTGGGTGGCCACGCTCAGTGCCTCGTCTTGCCACGGAAAGCTCGGGTGGGCCATGACGATTTGCATGTCGGGCCAATCGATGGCCACATCGTCCAAGTGCATCGGGTTGCTGTAGGCCAAGCGCAAGCCCCCACCGCAGCGCATGCCACTGCCAATGCCGCTGTGGCCGGTGTGAAAAATTGCCGGCAGCTTGTAGTGGTTGATCACCTCGTAAATCGGCCATGCCATCTTGTCGTAGGGGTGGTAGCCCTGCACCGTGGGGTGAAACTTGAAGCCCTTGATGCCGTCCTCCTGGATCAAGCGCTCCGCTTCACGTGCGCCCATCTTGCCCTTGTGCGGGTCGATGCTGGCAAATGCAATCATCATGTCGCTGTTGGCCTTGGCGGCGTCGGCAATCTCTTCGTTCGGGATGCGGCGACGCCCCAGTTGCGACTCGCTGTCGACCGTGAACATCACCAAGCCGATCTTCTTTTCACGGTAGTAGGCCACCGTCTCATCAATGGTGGGACGGCGGTTGCTGCCAAAGAACTTGTCGGCAGCGCGGTCGTACTCCTCGCCATAGTTGTCAAACGGGTTGCGACAGCTCACCTCGGCATGGGTGTGGATGTCAATGGCGATGAGGTTTTTGTAGTCCATGCGAGGCAATCTCCTGTGAAAGTTGAGCGGTGATGGACTAGGGTAAGTCCGGATTATTTAGTTATTTTTCATAACCATAATTCAAACGCAGCAGAAATGCAACCCAACAAACCCGCCCCCTGTCACGAAAGTCTTTCACCATGAACCTGAGCACGCCAGACATCCATTTCGAGATGCGCGACAACATCGCCGTGATCCGTCTCACGCGCCCCACCAAGCGCAATGCCCTGAGCGACAGCCTGGTGGCGTCGATCCGCAAAATCTTCGAAAACCTGCCCGAGCACGCGGGTGCCGCCGTGATCGACGGCGATGGCGAACACTTCTGCGCAGGGCTGGACTTGAGCGAAATCAAAGAACGCGACGCCGGCCAAGGCATGCACCACTCACGCTCGTGGCACGTGGCGCTGGAGCGTCTGCAATACGGCCCGGTGCCCGTGGTGGCGGCCTTGCACGGTGCGGTGGTGGGCGGCGGCTTGGAGCTGGCCAGTGCCTGCCACATCCGGGTGGCTGACGAGTCCACCTTCTACGCCCTGCCCGAAGGCTCGCGCGGTATTTTTGTGGGTGGCGGTGGCTCGGTGCGCATCCCGCGCCTGATTGGCGTGGCCCGCATGACCGACATGATGATGACGGGCCGTGTCTACAACGCCGTCGATGGTGAGCGCATTGGCCTCGCCCAATACCTGGTGCCCACCGGCAACGCGTTTGACAAAGCGTTGGAGTTGGCCCAGCGCATTGCCACCAACGCCCCGTTGACCAACTACGCCCTGATGCACGCCCTGCCCCGCATTGCCGAGCAGCCGGCCGACCAAGGCTTTTTGACCGAGGCCCTGATGGCCTCCATCGCCCAGTCCGCCCCTGAAGCCAAGCAACGTGTGCGCGACTTCCTGGAAGGCCGCGCGGGCAAGGTGCAAAAAAGCTAAGGCCCTGCACAAGAACGGCGCATAAGAACGGCGCGGCCTCAAGCAGCCCGCCCCCGGCACACACACTGGAGACACCGATGACAACAAAGTTTCGCGAGATGAAGTTTGGGGTGACGCGCGTCCAGATGCGCGAAGGCACAGCAGGCACGCGCTACATGCGGGCCGACCAAGACTTGACGCCTTACGCCATGCGGATGACCGACCGCTTGGTGCATTGGGCCGAGCACGCACCCGAACGCACCCTGTTTGCCCGCCGCCACAAAAATGCCGACGGCAGCACGGGCGACTGGCAGCACATCAGCTTTGCCCAAGCCCTGACCAGCGCCCGCCGCATTGCGCAAAGCCTGATCAACCGTGGGCTCAACGCGGAACGTCCGGTGGTCATCTTGTCGGAGAACGATTTACAGCACGCCCTGTTGGCGCTGGGCTGCATGTTGGCCGGTGTGCCGTATTGCCCGGCCTCGCCGGCTTACTCCACCATCAGCCAAGACTACGACAAGCTGCGCCACATCCTCACCACCCTCACGCCGGGCTTGGTGTTTGCATCAGACGCCAAGCGTTATGGCAAAGCCATCCAAACCGCCGTGGCAGCTGACGTGGAAGTGGTGCTGCACCAAGGCAGCATGGACGGTCGCGCCAGCACCCCCTTTGCCGATTTGCTCAACACACCCGACACCCCTGCGGTGGACGCGGCCATGGCCGCCACCGGGCCGGACACCATCGTCAAGTTCTTGTTCACCTCGGGCTCCACCAAGCTGCCCAAGGCGGTGATCAACACCCAGCGCATGTGGTGCGCCAACCAACAGCAAATGGGCCAATCCATGCCGGTGCTCGCGGCCTCGCCCCCGGTGCTGGTGGACTGGCTGCCGTGGAACCACACCTTTGGTGGCAACCACAACTTTGGCATGGTGATCTATAACGGCGGCACGCTCTACATCGACGACGGTAAGCCCACCCCGGCCCTGATGGCCGAGACCTTGCGCAACCTGCGCGAGATCGCCCCCACGGTCTACTTCAACGTGCCAACCGGCTTTGAAGCGATTGCCAACGCCATGAAAACCGACGACGCCTTGCGCAAAAACTTGCTGTCACGCGTGCAGATGTTTTTCTACGCCGGTGCCGCGCTGGCACAACCCATTTGGGACAGCCTGTTCGAGAGCCAAGAGCGCGAAATTGGCGAACGCATTGTGATGAGCACGGGCCTCGGCATGACCGAGTCCGGCCCGTTTGCCATCTTCGTCACCAGCCCGCGCGTCAAGTCAGGCGACTTAGGGGTTCCCACCCCGGGCCTGGAACTCAAGCTCGTGCCCAACAGCGACAAGGTGGAGGTGCGCTACAAAGGCCCCAACATCACGCCCGGCTACTGGCGCGCGCCTGAAGAAACCCGCGAACACTTTGACGACGAAGGTTTCTTTTGCACCGGCGACGCCGTCACCTGGATCGACCCCAGCGACGTGCATCAAGGTCTGCGCTTTGACGGCCGCATCGCCGAAGACTTCAAGCTCTCGACAGGTACCTTTGTCAGCGTGGGCCCCTTGCGGGGCAAGATCATTGCGGCTGGTGCGCCTTACATCCAAGACGTGGTCATCACCGGGCTCAACCGCCGCGAAGTCGGTGCCATGATTTTCCCAACCGCGGCGGTGCGTACATTGAGTGGCCTGGACGCACACGCCTCGTTGGCCGAGGTGCTGGCCAGCGCCCCGGTGTTGGCGCATTTCCAAAGCGTGCTCAACGAACTGGCTAGCCATGCCACCGGCAGCGCCTCGCGCGTGGCCCGTGCCGTGTTGCTGAGTGAGCCGCCGTCCATCGACAAAGGGGAAGTCACCGACAAGGGCTCGATCAACCAACGCGCCGTGCTCAAACACCGCGACGCCTTGGTGCAAGCCCTGCACGACGGCACGGCCCCACACACCTTGTTGCCCCAAGCGCAAACCTGAGGCGCTGGCCCATCACGCGCACTGAACACACCGAAAGACTGCCATGCACATTCAAGGACAAACCGCCCTCGTCACCGGCGCCGCCTCAGGCCTGGGTGAAGCCACCGCCCGCGAGCTGGCCCGCCTGGGCGCCAAGGTGGCCGTGCTCGACGTCAACGCCGCGTTGGCGCAGCAAGTGGCTGACCAACTCAATGCCGAGCATGGCGCGGGCACCGCCATTGCCTGCCATTGCGACATCACCCAAACCGAGAGCGTGCAAGCCGCGCTCGATGCCGCCACGGCGGCCCTCGGGTCCGCCCGCATCTTGATGAACATCGCTGGCATCGGCACCGCCAAACGCGTGGTCGGCAAAGACGGCAACGCCGCCCCACTGGAAGACTTTGCCCGCGTGGTCAATGTCAACCTGATTGGTGCCTACAACATCAGCCGCTTGTTTGCCGCCGCCTGCGCCAAGCTCTCGCCCGGTGAAGATGGTGAACGTGGCGTGATGATGTTCACCGCCTCGGTGGCCGCCTTCGACGGCCAAGTCGGTCAACAGGCCTACAGCGCCAGCAAAGGCGGCTTGGTCAGCATGACCTTGCCCATGGCGCGCGACCTGGCACAACACGGCATCCGCGTGTGCACCGTGGCCCCGGGCTTGTTTGCCACACCGCTGATGAAGACCTTGCCCGAGGCTGTGCAGCAATCGCTGGCGGCCTCCATTCCCTTTCCATCCCGCTTGGGTAAACCCGAAGAGTTTGCCCAACTCGCCTGCCATATCGTGACCAACGGCCACCTCAACGGCGAAGTGATTCGCTTGGACGGCGCTTTGCGCATGTCACCGCGTTAATTTTTCACCTGCAATTTCATCCCACTAGGAGACAACCATGAAACTCAAAACCAGCCTCATCACCACCGCCATTGCCACGCTCATCAGCACGGCGGCATTGGCCGACATCAACATCGGCGTCAGCCTGTCGCTGACCGGCCCTGGCTCGGGTCTGGGCATTCCAATGCAAAACCAATTCAAGCTGTTCCCCAAAACCATTGCGGGTGAAAAAGTCAACCTCATCGTGCTCGATGACGCCACCGACCCCGGCAAAGGCGCGGCCAATGCCCGTCGCTTTGTGACCGAAGACAAGGTGGACCTCATCATCGGCTCGTGCATCACCGCCGTGGCCGCTGCCATGACCGACATCGCCAGCGAAGCAGGCACCGTGCAAATGGCTGGCTCGCCCGTGGGTGTGCCCGCAGGCAAAGACAAGTGGCTGTTCCGCTTGCCCCAGTCCAACACCGTGATGGGCCACGCCGTGGTCGAGCACATGAAAAAGCAAGGCGTCAAGACCATCGGTTTCTTGGGCTACACCGACGCTTATGGCGAACAGTGGCTCAAAGAAATCACCCCCCAGCTCGACAAAGCCGGCATCAAAATCGTCGCCACCGAACGCTTTGCCCGCACCGACACCAGCGTGACCCCGCAAGCCTTGAAGATCAACGCTGCCAACCCCGATGCGGTGCTGGTGGTGGCCTCTGGCAGCGGTGCCGCCATGCCCCAAATGGGTTTGGCTGAGCGCGGCTACAAAGGCAAGATTTACCAAACCCACGCCGCAGCCACCCAAGACCTGATGCGCGTTGGTGGCAAAACCGTGGAAGGCACGTTTGTGGTGTCTGGCCCCGCCGTGATCGCCGAGCAATTGCCTGAGAGCCACCCCTCCAAGAAAGTGTCCATCGCCTTTGTGCAGCAGTACGAAAAAGCCATGGGCCCCAACACCCGCAACCAGTTTGCCGGTCACTCGTATGACGCCCAAATCGCGCTGGAAAAAGCAGTGCCCCTGGCGCTGAAAAAAGCCAAGCCCGGCACGCCTGAGTTCCGCGCCGCTTTGCGTGACAGCTTAGAGACCATGGGTCGCACCATCTTCGCCCACGGCGTGATGAACTGGACACCCGCTGACCACTGGGGCTACACCATGGAAACCGGTGTGATGCTCAAGGTCGTGGACGGCCAATTCAAGGTCGAATAAGTCCGCCCCTGTGGCGCAGTGCCTCTTCACCAAGCGCTGCGCCACCCTGTTTCGTTTCTGATTGCACTGAGGCCTTTGCCCATGGATTTTTCAATTGCCAGCATCTTGCTGCTTGACGGCGTCACCAACGGCGCGGTGTATGGCCTGTTGGGCCTGGCCACCGTGCTGGTGTTCACCGTCACCCGCGTGATCTTTATTCCGCAAGGCGAGTTCGTCGCCTATGGTGCGTTGACGCTGGCCATTTTGCAAACCGGCAAAGTGCCCGGCACCGTGTGGTTGCTACTCATCTTGGCCGCTTGCGCCAGTTTGATGGAGCTGCTGGCCCGCTGGCGGCACGACGGCCGTTGGGGCAGCGCCGTGCGTGCGGCGCTCAAAACCTTGGTCGCGCCCGTGCTGATTTCTGGCCTCACCATCTGGGCCGCACCGCAACAACTCCCCCTCGCCGTGCAAGCAGTGTTGAGCGTGGCCATCGTCACCACCTTTGGCCCTCTGGTGTATCGCGTGGCCTACCAGTCGCTGGAAGACGCCACCCCTTTGGTGCTGCTGATCGTCTCGGTCGGCGTGCACTTTGCCATGACCGGTTTTGGTTTGCTGTTCTTTGGTGCCGAGGGTTACCGCAACCCAGCGTTCTGGGGTGACAACTTTGAGCTCGGCCCCGTGCGTGTGTCGGGCCAGACCTTGATCATCTTTGCCGTCGCGGCAGCCCTCATCACCTTGTTGTGGTTGTTCTTTGAACGCAGCCTGTTTGGCAAAGCCTTGCGCGCCACCGCAGTCAACCGCACCGGTGCGCGCTTGATGGGTATTTCCACCCACACCTCGGGCCAGCTCACCTTCATGATGGCGGCCTTGATTGGGGCCGTCTCGGGCCTCTTGATTGGCCCCACCACCACCGTGTTTTATGACTCGGGTTTTCTGATTGGCCTCAAAGGTTTTGTGGCCGCCGTGGTGGCCGGTTTATCCAGCTACCCCGGTGCCATGCTGGGGGCCTTGTTTGTGGGCGTCGTCGAGTCGTTTGGTTCGTTTTGGGCCAGCGCTTTCAAAGAGGTGATTGTGTTCACCCTGATTCTTCCTGTGCTGCTGTGGCGTTCGCTGCAAAGCGGCCACTCTGATGAGGACCATTGAGATGTCTCTGCTGCGTTTCAAATGGCCGGCTTTGTTTGCCTTGGTGCCTGTGGTGGCCGTGCTGCCCATGCCTGACTTCTGGATCTTCCAGCTCAACTACATCGGCCTGTATGCGCTGACCTGCCTGGGGCTGGTCTTGCTCACCGGCGTGGCGGGCTTGACCTCGTTTGGTCAGGCTGCGTTTGTCGGCATTGGGGCCTACACCACGGCGTGGCTGACCCTCAACCTGGACATCTCGCCCTGGCTGACCTTGTTCGTCGGCTTGGCGCTCACGGGCATCAGTGCGCTGGTGGTGGCCCTCATCACCTTGCGCATGTCGGGCCACTACCTGCCACTGGCCACCATCGCTTGGGGTCTGTCGCTGTACTACCTGATGGGCAACCTCGATGCACTGGGCAAGTACGACGGTTTGCTGGGCCTCAAGAGCCTGTCCATCGGCAGCTTTGACATTGGCCAGGGTCGCCCCTTCTTTGTGCTCACCTGGTTGCTGCTGATCGCCTCCGCCATGGGCTTTGACCGCTTGCTCGACTCACGCGCGGGGCGCGTGATTCGCTCGCTCAAGACCGGCACGCAAATGGCCGAAGCCATGGGCATCAACACCTTCCGCTACAAAGTCATCACCTTCGTGATGGCGGCCTTGCTGGCCTCGGTGGCGGGTTGGCTGATGGCGCACTTTCAGCGCACCGTCAACCCGTCGGCCTTTGGTTTGAAGATGGGCATCGAGTACCTGTTCATGGCCGTGGTCGGTGGCGTGGGCCACATCTGGGGCGCAGTCGTGGGCGCGGGCCTGATCAAGCTGCTCGACGACCAACTCCAGGTGCTGTTGCCCAAGTTGATTGGCACCAGCGGCAGCTACGAAGTGATTGTGTTTGGCATTGCGTTGGTGATGGTGCTCAAGTACCTGCCCGACGGCCTGTGGTCACTGGTGGCGCGCTGGGTGCCACGCCGCGACCGCGAAGTCAACTGGAGCGAGGCCGCGCATTTGAGTGAACGCAGCAAACCCGCGCGCGGCGAATTGGTGCTCGATGTGCAAGACATCCGCAAACAATTTGGCGGCTTGGTGGCGGTCAACAACATACGCTTCCAAATCAAGGCCGGGCAAATCGTGGGCTTGATTGGCCCCAATGGCGCGGGCAAGTCCACCACCTTCAACCTGATCACCGGCGTGTTGTCGCTCACCTCGGGCGTGGTGCGCTTTCGGGGCGAGACCATCAGCGGCCTGCCCTCGCGCGAGATTGCGCGCCGTGGCATGGCGCGCACCTTCCAACACGTGAAGATGATTCCCGACATGACCGTGCTGGAAAACGTGGCACTGGGCGCCTACAGCCGTGGCCACCAGGGCGTGCTGGCAGGCATGCTGGGTACCAACGCACGCGAAGAACAACAGCTGTTCAAAGAAGCCCAACGCCAGCTCGAACGCATTGGCATTGGCCACTTGATGCACGAGTTGGCAGGCAACCTGGCCATGGGCCCACAACGCCTAATGGAAATTGCCCGCGCCCTGTGCGCCGACCCTGCCCTGCTGTTGCTGGACGAACCCGCTGCCGGTTTGCGCCACAAAGAAAAACAAGGGCTGGCCGATGTGCTGCGCCAACTGCGCGACGAAGGCGTGAGCATCTTGCTGGTGGAGCACGACATGGACTTGGTCATGCAAGTGTGTGACCACCTGGTGGTGATGGAGTTCGGCACCTTGCTGACCGAAGGCACCCCCGAAGAGATTCAACAAAGCCCGGTGGTGCGCGCTGCGTACCTGGGCACAGAACACTGAGCAGGCCCCGCCATGACACACCCCTTGCTTGAAGTGCGCGCCTTGCGCGCTGGCTACGGCAAAGCCGAAGTGCTGCACGGCATCGACCTGCATGCCGACAAAGGCCAGGTCATCACCGTGATCGGCCCCAACGGCGCTGGCAAATCGACCTTGCTCAACAGCTTGATGGGCTTGCTGCCCACGCGTGGCCAAGTGCTCTACAACGGCGAAGACATCAGCGCCTTGACGCTGGAAGAACGCGTGCTGCTGGGCCTGGCCCTGGTGCCTGAAAAACGCGAGCTGTTTGGCAGCATGACGGTGCTGGACAACCTGGAGCTGGGCGGTTTTCGGCAAATGCGCTTGGGCAACCGCCAATGGCGTGAGCGCATGGCCGATGTGTTTGACCTGTTCCCACGCTTGAAAGAACGCAGCACCCAGTTGGCGGGCACGCTGTCGGGTGGCGAGCGCCAAATGCTGGCGGTGGGCCGCTCGCTCATGTCGCGCCCCGAAGTGCTGATGCTCGATGAGCCCAGCCTGGGGCTGGCACCGCTGATCGTCAAAGAAATCTTCGCCATCATCGAGACGCTGCGCCAGACCGGCGTGACCATTGTGTTGGTGGAGCAAAACGCCCGCGCCGCGCTGGCCGTGGCCGACCATGGCTATGTGCTGGAGATGGGCGACGTGAGCCTGCATGGCAACGCCGCTGACTTGGCGCAAGACGCCCGCGTGATCGACACCTACCTGGGCGCTGCACGCGCCAAAGCCTGAGCCCTATGAGCGACTACCAACCCCGCCTCGACGACATCCAATTCATCTTGAACCAGGTGCTGCGCGCGCCTGAGCGCCTGGCCGAGTTGCCTGTGTTTCAAGAAGTCGATGCCGAGCTGATGGCCCAAGTGTTGGAAGAAGCAGGCAAGTTTGTGGCCGCTGAAATTGCGCCCTTGAACCGCTGTGGCGACGAAGTGGGCGCGCAGTGGCACCAAGGTGCCGTCACCCTACCGCCCGGCTTCAAAGACGCCTACCAAGCGTTTTGGCAAGCCGGCTGGGCCTCGCTGACCACCGCCACCGAAGACGGCGGCCAAGCCTTGCCTGCGGTGCTGGAGAGCGTGCTGTACGAATGGCTGTCTGCCGCCAACCATGGCTGGACCATGGCACCGGGTTTGTTGCACGGCGCCTATGAGTGCATCAAACACCACGCCAGCGAGGCCCTGCAAGCGCAATACGCCAGCAAGGTGGGCACGGGCGAGTGGCTGGCCACCATGTGCCTGACCGAACCCCATGCCGGCAGCGACTTGGGCCTGGCCACCACCCGTGCCGTGCCCCAAGCCGATGGCAGCTACCAAATTCGGGGCACCAAGATTTTCATTTCAGGCGGCGAGCACGACCTGACCGACAACATCGTGCACCTGGTGCTGGCGCGTCTGCCCGATGCGCCGCCCGGCCCCAAGGGCCTGTCGTTGTTTTTGGTGCCCAAGTTCTACGCCGACGGCAGCCGCAGCGCGGTGCACTGCGAACGCATTGAAGAAAAAATGGGCATCCACGGCAGCCCCACCTGCGTGATGCGCTTTGACGAGGCCACCGGTTGGCTGGTCGGTGAGCTTGGGCGTGGCCTCAACGCCATGTTCGTGATGATGAACGCCGCCCGTCTGCACGTGGCCTTGCAAGGCGTGGGCCTGCTCGACGCCGCTTGGCAAAAAGCCGATGCCTACGCCCACGAGCGCCGCCAGATGCGCGCGCCCAAACCGGTTGGGGTCAAGGGCGAGGTCACCGATTTGATCATTGAGCACCCCGCCGTGCGCCGCATCTTGGACACCCAACGCGCCTGGGTCGATGGCGCGCGCGTGCTGGCCTACAAAACCGGCTTGGCGCTGGACATGGCCAAACACCACCCCGACGCCGCGCAGCGTGAATCGGCGCAGCGCTGGTGCGCACTGACCACCCCGATTTTGAAAGCCGCCTGCACCGAGCAAGGTTTTCATGGTGCCAGCGACTGCCTACAGGTGTTTGGCGGCCACGGTTATGTGAGCGAATGGGGTGTTGAGCAAAACGTGCGCGACGCCCGCATTGCCATGATTTACGAGGGCACCAACGAAATTCAAGCCATCGACCTGCTGATGCGCAAGGTCGTGGCCGACGGCGGTGCCGCCTTGCACGCCACCCTGGACGAGTTGGCCCTTGGCCTGTCTGCCAGTCACGTGCATGAGGCCCAAGTGCTGGACTTATTTGCCCAGCTGCGCGCGCTCACCGCCCAAGCCCTGGCCACGGCACAAGCGCCCGACGGCGCGGTGCGCCTGAGCTGGGTGGCAGGCGACTACCTGCGCCTGGCCACCCTGGCCTTGCTGGCTTGGAGCTGGACGCAAATTGACGTCGCCGTACAAGCACTCCCGGCAACAAACGACACCGCCACCCGCTGGCACGCACCCGCCGCCGCCTTGCGCGCCTGGGTGCTACCCGAATTTGGCATGCGCGCGCAGATGGTGCGCACGCAGTGCATCCGTGCGTGACATGAGCGCATGAGCGACGAACTCGACACCCGCTACCTGGAAACCCTGCTGGGCTACAACACCCGGCGGGCCGCGCTGACCATCATCAGCCGCTTCATGGAGCGCATGGCGGCCTATGACCTGCGTCCGGTGGATTTTTCGGTGCTGTCCTTGATTGGGCACAACCCCGGCATCACCTCACGCCAGTTGTGCAGCGCGCTCAACATCTTGCCGCCCAATTTGGTGGGGCTGCTCAAAGACATCGAAAAGCGCCAGCTCATCAGCCGCAGCCCCCACCCGACCGATGGGCGGGCCATGGGCTTGTCGCTCACCGCCAAAGGCGCGGCCCTGATGCAAGAGGCCGAAGCCACGGCGCTGGACTCAGACCTGAGTGCTGCGGCGGCCCTGAGCCCGAGCGAAATCAAAACCCTGACCCGACTGCTACAAAAGATCTACCTCGCCCCCACCTGAGGGCGCGCACCCAGGGCAAGCTGGGGCGCAACACGGGGCCGCTACACTCTAGGGCTTCGATTTCTGACCCTCAAGGATTTGCCATGAACACCACCCCTTCCGGCCTGCAATACACCGACCACGTGGTGGGTGAAGGCGACACCGCAGCCGCTGGCCAGCACGTGACCGTGCATTACACCGGCTGGCTGTATGAAAACGGCGAGCAAGGTGCCAAGTTCGACTCCAGCCGTGACCGCAACGACCCATTTGACTTTCCGCTGGGCGCGGGCATGGTCATCAAAGGCTGGGACGAAGGCGTGCAAGGCATGAAGATCGGCGGCCAACGCACCTTGATCATTCCCCCAGGACTGGGCTACGGTGCACGTGGCGCGGGTGGTGTGATTCCCCCCAATGCCACGCTGAAGTTCGACGTGGAGTTGCTCGGCTTGGCATAAACCCACGCTGCGCGAGTTCTTACGCAACCTGGCGGGGCTCACAGCCCCGCTTTGTTTTGTTCGGTATTTTTTCAAAACCCCTCTTGAAATAGGGTTGGCTGCCCTCAGCTTTGCTGAATCTCACACAAACAAAGCCTCACTCAACGCACAAGAAGCATGTCTGACCCCACACAAAACCCCCATCCAGCGGCCCCTGACGCCGAGCAGCCTGCGACGCCAGGCACCGAAACCACCACCGCCGACAATGCTGCCCCCCTGGACCCTTTGACAGCAGCCCAGGCTGAAATTGCCATCCTGCAAGCTAAAACCGCTGAACTGCAAGACCAGTACGTGCGTGGTCAGGCCGAGGTGCAAAACGCCCGCCGCCGTGCCGACGACGAAGTTTCTAAAGCCCGCAAGTTCGCGTTAGAGAGCTTTGCCGACAGCCTGCTGCCCGTGGTCGACAGCTTGGAAGCTGGCCTGGCCGTGCAAACCGCCACGCCTGAGCAAATTCGCGAGGGTGCCGAAGCCACGCTGCGTCAACTCACCAGTGCGCTGGAGCGCAACAAGGTGGTCGCCATCAACCCCGCAGCGGGTACCAAGTTTGACCCGGCCCAGCACCAAGCCATCAGCGTGGTGCCCGCCGAACAAGAGGCCAACACCATCGTGGCTGTGCTGCAAAAGGGTTACCTGATTGCCGAGCGCGTGCTGCGCCCAGCCTTGGTCACGGTCTCGGCACCGAAATAAACACTTGAAAACGGCAGGGTGATCCACATCTACCGTTCATCTGAATTTTAAAAATCACTGGAGTAAGAACATGGGAAGAATCATCGGTATTGACTTGGGCACCACCAATTCGTGCGTGGCCATCATGGAAGGCAACACCACCAAGGTGATTGAAAACGCCGAGGGTGCACGCACCACGCCGTCGATCATTGCGTATCAAGAAGACGGCGAGATCTTGGTGGGCGCATCCGCCAAGCGCCAAGCCGTGACCAACCCACGCAACACGCTGTACGCCGTCAAGCGTTTGATCGGCCGCAAGTTCGCTGAAAAAGAAGTTCAAAAAGACATCGACTTGATGCCCTACACCATCAGCAAAGCCGACAACGGCGACGCTTGGGTGGAAGTGCGCGGC
Source organism: Limnohabitans sp. JirII-29 (assembly GCF_003063395.1). NCBI lineage: Bacteria > Pseudomonadati > Pseudomonadota > Betaproteobacteria > Burkholderiales > Comamonadaceae > Limnohabitans > Limnohabitans sp. JirII-29. The sequence goes on along the minus strand of NZ_NESB01000001.1, from coordinate 402,604 downwards.
AACAAGTTGGCGCCACCTCAAATCAGCGCTGAAATTTTGCGCAAGATGAAGAAAACCGCCGAAGACTACCTCGGCGAAGAAGTGACCGAGGCCGTCATCACCGTGCCCGCTTACTTCAACGACGCACAGCGCCAAGCCACCAAAGACGCAGGCCGCATCGCAGGCTTGGATGTCAAGCGCATCATCAACGAACCCACGGCTGCGGCCTTGGCTTTTGGTTTGGACAAAACCGAAAAAGGCGACCGTAAGATTGCGGTGTACGACTTGGGCGGCGGCACGTTTGACGTGTCGATCATCGAGATCGCTGACGTTGATGGCGAGAAGCAATTCGAAGTGCTGTCCACCAACGGCGACACCTTCTTGGGCGGCGAAGACTTTGACCAACGCATCATCGACTTCATCATCACCGAGTTCAAAAAGGAATCCGGTGTCGATCTGTCCAAAGACGTGTTGGCCTTGCAGCGCCTCAAAGAAGCGGCTGAAAAAGCCAAGATCGAGTTGTCCAGCTCGGCCTCCACCGACATCAACCTGCCCTACATCACCGCCGATGCCTCGGGCCCCAAGCACCTGAACATCAAACTCAACCGCGCCAAGCTGGAGCAGTTGGTGGACGAGTTGATCGAGCGCACCATTGCCCCTTGCCGCATGGCCATCAAGGACGCGGGTGTGTCGGTGAGCGACATCGACGACGTGATCTTGGTCGGCGGTATGAGCCGCATGCCCAAGGTGCAAGACAAGGTCAAAGAGTTCTTCGGCAAAGAGCCACGCCGTGACGTCAACCCTGACGAAGCCGTGGCTGTGGGTGCCGCCATCCAAGGCCAGGTGTTGTCGGGTGACCGCACCGATGTGTTGTTGTTGGACGTGACACCTTTGTCTTTGGGCATCGAAACCCTTGGCGGTGTGATGACCAAGATGATCACCAAGAACACCACCATTCCCACCAAGTTTGCGCAGACCTTCTCGACCGCCGACGACAACCAGCCAGCGGTGACCATCAAGGTCTACCAAGGCGAGCGTGAGATGGCTACGGGCAACAAGTTGCTGGGTGAGTTCAACCTCGAAGGCATTGCACCCGCAGCCCGTGGCACGCCACAAATTGAAGTGTCGTTTGACATTGACGCCAACGGCATCTTGCACGTGGGCGCCAAAGACAAAGCTACGGGCAAAGAAAACAAGATCACCATCAAGGCCAACTCGGGTTTGTCAGAAGCCGAGATTCAGCAGATGGTGAAAGACGCCGAGTTGAACGCTGCCGAAGACAAGAAGAAACTTGAAATCGTGCAGTCGCGCAACCAGGCCGATGCCGCGGTGCACAGTGTCAAGAAGAGCTTGGGTGAGCACGGTGACAAGCTCGACGCCGGCGAGAAAGAGAAAATCGAAGCCGCGATCAAAGAGGTCGAAGAAGCCCTCAAGGGCGAAGACAAAGCCGAGATCGATGCCAAGACCGAAGCGCTGATGACCGCCGCCCAAAAGTTGGGTGAAAAAGTCTATGCCGACATGCAAGCCAACCAAGCTGCAGCCGGCGGTGCCACAGGTGCGCCCGAGCAAGCCAAACCAGCCGACGACAACGTGGTCGACGCTGAAGTGAAAGAAGTCAAAAAGGGTTAAGCCCTCGCTCTTTCTTTGAGACGAATTTCGCCGCGTTTCACCTGCCTCAGGTGGACACGCGGCGAAGTCGTTAGATACAGCCCCTCACCCCACAGCGCTGCACCATGTCCAAACGCGATTTTTATGAAGTTCTCGGCGTCCCTAAAAACGCCAGCGAAGAAGAGATCAAAAAGGCCTATCGCAAACTGGCGATGAAGTACCACCCTGACCGCAACCAGGGGGACAAAGCCAAAGAAGCCGAAGCCCAATTCAAAGAGGTCAAAGAGGCCTACGAGATGATGTCGGACCCGCAAAAGCGTGCCGCCTACGACCAGTACGGGCACGCTGGCGTGGACCCCAACATGCGCGGCGGCCCCGGTGGTGCTGACTTTGGTGGCGGCTTCGGGGAAGCCTTTGGCGACATCTTTGGCGATATTTTTGGACAAGCCCGTCGCGGTGCAGGAGGCCGTCAGGTCTACCGTGGCAACGACCTGAGCTATGCCCTCGAAATCACGTTGGAAGAGGCTGCTCACGGCAAAGACGCGCAACTGCGCATTCCGAGCTGGGACGAGTGCGACACCTGCCACGGCACGGGCGCCAAACCCGGCACCTCGCCCAAGACCTGTAGCACCTGCCACGGCAGCGGTCAGGTGCAAATGCGCCAAGGGTTTTTCAGCGTGCAACAAACCTGTCCGCATTGCCGCGGCACCGGCAAGATCATTCCTGACCCCTGCACCAGCTGCCATGGGCAAGGCAAGATCAAGCGCCAGAAAACACTCGAAGTCAAAATCCCAGCCGGCATCGACGACGGCATGCGCATCCGCAGCACCGGCAACGGCGAGCCAGGCACCAACGGTGGCCCGGCAGGCGACTTGTTCATCGAGATTCGCATCAAGAAGCACGACATCTTCGAGCGCGATGGCGATGACCTGCACTGCTCGGTGCCCATCAGTTTCACCACGGCAGCGCTGGGTGGCGAAATCACCGTGCCCACACTGGCAGGTGAAGCCGCGATTGACATTCCTGAAGGCACGCAAAACGACAAGCAGTTCCGCCTGCGTGGCAAAGGCCTCAAGGGTTTGCGCTCCAGCTTCCCCGGCGACTTGTACTGCCACATCACAGTGGAGACGCCCGTCAAGCTGACAGAGCACCAGCGCAAGCTGCTCAAAGAGCTGGATGAGTCCCTGAAAAAAGGGGGCTCCAAACACTCGCCCGCCGAAGGCGGCTGGGCTGACAAACTCAAACGCTTTTTCAGCTGAGTTCAAGGCCTCGCAGCGCGCTCATACTGCGTGAGGTATCGCCACACATTCAGGAGATACTTCACGCATGAGTGTCAACATCACCTTCCTGGGCGGAACCGGCACGGTTACCGGCTCCAAGTATTTGGTTGAACATGCAGGTCAGCGCCTGCTGGTCGATTGCGGTTTGTTCCAAGGCTACAAGCAGCTGCGTTTGCGCAACTGGTCTCCCCTGCCGGTGGCGCCCCTGGACATACAGGCGGTCATCCTGACGCATGCCCATTTGGACCACAGTGGTTATTTACCCTTGCTGGCACGTCAAGGCTTTCGGGGGCGCGTGCATGCCACGGCCGCCACCTGCGATTTGTGCGCGATCTTGTTGCCCGACAGTGGCCACCTGCAAGAAGAAGACGCGGCGTTTTTGAACCGCCACAACCTGTCCAAGCACCAGCCCGCTTTGCCGCTCTATACCAAGCACGACGCCTTGATGAGCCTGGACTTGTTGCATACCGAAACCCTGGGCCACACCTTCTCGCCCATCCCGGGCTGGAAGGCCACGTTCTCATCGGCAGGGCATATCTTGGGGGCGGCCAGTGTGCTGCTTGAAGTGGCTGGACGGCGCATTCTCTTCAGTGGTGATTTGGGTCGTCCCGACGACTTGCTGATGAACCCGCCCGATGCACCGCCCAATGCGGACACGGTGTTGATCGAGTCGACCTACGGCAACCGCGAACACCCGCACGAAAACGTCTTGGCGGAGTTGGGCCCGGCGCTCAAGAAAGTGTCAGCGCGCGGCGGCGTGGCCGTGGTGCCGGTGTTTGCGGTAGGACGCGCCCAGGCTTTGCTACACGCCATCGCCTTGCTCAAACAGCGCGGCGATATCCCGCACAGCCTGCCCGTCTTTTTGGACAGCCCGATGGCTGTGCACACCACCGAGTTGATGCAACGCCACCCCGGCGCCCACCGGCTCGATGCACAAGCCCTCAAAGCCATGAAGCATGTGGCCACCATGGTGGAGACGCCCGAGCAATCGAAAGCCTTGTCCAAACGCCATGGACCTATGGTGATTTTGTCGGCCAGTGGCATGGCCACGGGAGGACGGGTGTTGCACCACTTGGCGCACTACCTGCCGGATCACCGCAACATGGTGGTGCTCACGGGTTACCAAGCCCCAGGCACGCGTGGTGCAACCTTGGCCAATGGCGGCGCCACACTGCGCATCCACGGCCAAGAAGTGAGCGTTCAGGCCGAGGTGGTGCAACTTGAATCGTCCTCGGCCCATGCCGATGCCAGCCAGTTGATGGGCTGGTTGCGTCGCATGAAAAAAAAGCCCGATCAGGTCTACGTGGTGCACGGCGAGCCCGAAGCCGCAGATGCCTTGCGCCAACAGATCGACCATGGCCTGGGATGGCGGGCCATGGTTCCCGAGCACAACAGCACTTGGCCCACCTGACCCATGCGCATGATGTTTTTAAATCCTCCTGAGCGTGCACCACGTTCAGCCTTGAGTCTGGTATTGCTGAGCAGCCTGTGGCTGGCTGTGGTGGGCAACATCGCCTTGTGGCAAACCTTGTGGGCCTTGCCAGACCTGACAGGCTGGCGGGGAGTCGCTTTTGGGGGGGCGTTCGCGTTGATCATTGCCAGCGCGTTGACCGCCTTGCTGTCACTCCTGGCATGGCGCTGGACCTTGAAGCCGGCCATCAGCTTCTTGCTGTTGTGTGCCGGGTTTGCCACCCACTACATGCTGAGCTATGGCATTGTGGTGGACACGCCCATGCTGATCAATGTGTTGCAAACCGACAGCCGTGAAGCGCGCGACCAGCTGAGTGTGGGCTTGGGTCTGACCGTGGCCTGGGTGGCAGGCCTGCCCCTGTGGTGGCTGTGGCGTCAAACCTGGGCCCCCGTGCGCTGGGGCCAACAACTGCTGCGCAATGCGGGACTGTGTGTGGCTGCGCTATTGGTCATGCTGGGTGCCACCCAGTTGGTGTTTCAAGACTTTGCCTCGCTGATGCGCAACCACACCCAGTTGCGCTACCAAATCAACCCGCTCAACAGTGTGTATGCCATTCTTGATTTGACGGTGATTCCGTCCGAACAACGCAGCGGCCCCATGCAAGCCTTGGGCGAAGATGCGCGCATCGCGGCACACACAGCCAAAAGTGCGGACACTGCACATCCGCCGCTGTTGGTGCTGGTTCTGGGCGAAACGGCACGCAGCAAAAACTTCTCGCTCAACGGTTATGAACGCCTGACCAACCCCCTGCTGGCCAAAGAGAACGTGGTGAGCTTTCGCCAGGTCACCTCCTGTGGCACCAGCACCGCCGAGTCGGTGCCGTGCATGTTCTCGCATCTTGGGCGAGAAGGGTTTGCCAAACGCAAAAACGAATCGGAAAACCTGCTCGATGTGTTGCAACGCGCGGGCTATGCGGTGCTGTGGATGGACAACCAATCGGGGTGCAAAGACCAGTGTGACCGTGTGCCCAACGTCAACACCTCTTCGCTCAACATCGCTGGCGAGTGTGAAGACGGCGAATGCCGTGACACCGTGATGCTCAAGCGCATTGACGCCGAGTTAGCCAAACTTCCGGCTGAAAAACGCGCACGCGGCACGGTGGTGGTGATGCACCAGATGGGCAGCCACGGACCCGCATACTACAAACGCACGCCGGTTGAATTTAAAAAATTCCAGCCTGAGTGCAAAGAAAATTCGCTGTCGCAATGTGACCGCCAGCAAGTGGTCAATGCGTATGACAACACCATCGTGTTCACCGATTACTTTTTGTCGCGACTCATTGGGTGGCTGAAGACCCAAGAAACAAGCAGCTCGCCCGCCATGCTGTACGTGTCAGACCACGGTGAGTCGTTGGGCGAGAACAACCTCTACTTGCATGGACTGCCCTATGGCATGGCACCTGATGTGCAAAAACATGTGGCCATGATCAGTTGGCTGTCACCCGGCTTTGAGCGCTGGAGCGGTGTGAGCACCGCGTGTCTGAAGAACCAGCGTGACCGTGCGCTGTCGCACGACCATTTGTTTCACTCTGTCTTAGGTGCCATGGCCGTGCAAACCAGCGTGTACCAGGCCGAGCGGGACCTCTTTGTGGCCTGTCAGGGCCGCTGAGGCTTTACAAGAACCGGTCCAGCAGCTTGCGGGTGTGGCGGTCGAGCGAGGGCAAGTCGCGGATCAAGAACTGCACGCCGTGCGCGTCGGCCACGATCAAAGTGGTGGGGCTCAGGCGGCGAATGTCTTCTTCACCTTTGAGCACCAACTCTGTGGCACCTCGGTTGGTTTGCACCCGCCAAATGCTGGGCGTGGAAAAACTGTTCACACCATCCAGGCGCGTGATCTCGGGCATGAACTCACGCCCTTGCAAGGCCTGTTCGACCAAGCTGCGTTCATGTTCGGGCACTTGGGCCAAGTCATCGATCCAAACCAACTCTTTGCCCTCAGGGCTCAAGATGGAAATGCTGCGCTGAGGCGCCGCAATTGGAAATGCCCGCACCACCACCGCACCCACATGCTGCGTGCCATCAGCCAGACGCACGATGAGTTTGCCAAAGGGGTCCAGGTTGAGTTGAAACGGGGCACTCATGCCATCTCCTCGTCACGTGAACTGTCCAGCTTGACTTGCACCGCTTCGGCATTTTTGGCTTGGGCCTCGTACAAGCGCCAGTAGGCACCTTGGCGGGCCATGAGGGTGTCGTGGTCGCCCTCTTCCACCATCACGCCCTGCTCCATCACCACCAGACGGTCGGCTTTGTGCAAGGTCGACAAACGGTGGGCAATGGCAATGGTGGTGCGGCCTTGCACCAAGTTGTCCAGGGCCTTTTGAATTTCTTGCTCCGTCTCGGTGTCGACCGAGGCGGTGGCTTCGTCCAAGATCAAGATGCGCGGATTGATCAGCAAGGCACGTGCAATCGAAATGCGTTGGCGTTCGCCGCCGGACAAGCCCTGACCCCGTTCACCCACCAGCGAGTCGTAGCCCTGGGGCAAGCGCAAGATGAACTCGTGCGCATGGGCGGCACGGGCTGCGGCCACGATGTCCTCACGCGTGGCTTCAGGCACACCGTAGGCAATGTTGTCGGCGATGGTGCCAAAGAACAAGAACGGCTCTTGCAGCACCAGGCCAATGTGGCTGCGGTAGTCCGACAAGGCAATGTTGCGGATGTCGATGCCGTCCACCTTGATGGCACCTTCGCTCAAATCGTAGAAGCGGCAAATCAGGTTCACCAAGGTGCTCTTGCCTGAGCCGCTTTGGCCCACCAAACCAATCATCTCGCCAGGGCGAATGCTCAGGTTGAGGTTGCGAATGACCGCGCGGTTGCCATAGCGAAAGCCAGCGTCTTGAATGTCAATGCGCCCTTGCAGCGGCGTGGGTAACTTTTGCGGTTGCGTGGCTTCGGGCACGCTGGAGACGTGGTCCAAAATTTCAAAAATACGTTTGGCACCCGCTGCCGCTTTTTGGGTGTGCGAGACGATGCGACTCATTGAATCGAGCCGCGTGTAAAAGCGTCCGATGTAGGCCAAGAAGGCAGTCAAAACGCCCACGGTGATTTGATGTTGTGACACCAACCAAATGCCAAAGCCCCACACCACCAGCAGGCCCACCTCGGTCATCAGCGTGACGGTGGGCGAGAACAGCGACCACACAAAGTTGATGCGGTCGTTCACTGCCAGGTTGTGTTTGTTAGCGTCCCGAAAACGGTTGGCTTCACGCTTTTCTTGCGCAAAAGCCTTGACCACGCGAATGCCGGGAATGGTGTCGGCCAACACGTTGGTCAATTCCGACCAGACACGGTCGATTTTTTCAAAGCCAGTGCGCAGCTTGTCGCGCACGGTGTGAATCAACCACACGATGAACGGCAGGGGTAGCAAAGTGGCAGCGGCCAAGTGCGCATCGATGCTGATCAGAATGGCAGAGGTCATCACAATCATCAGCACATCGGTGGCGAAGTCGAGCAGGTGCAGTGACAGGAACACGCAGATGCGGTCGGTCTCGGCGCCAATGCGGTTCATCAAGTCGCCGGTGCGGCGCCCGCCAAAGTATTCGAGCGACAAGCGCATGAGGTGCTCATACGCTGTGGTGCGCAGGTCCGCGCCGATGCGTTCGGACACCAAGGCCAAGATGTAGGTCTTGGCCCAGCCCAGGCACCACGCCAGCATGGCAGCACCCAACAAACCCCCCAGGTACAGCGTGACCAAGGCGGTGTCGATGGGTTGGCCGTTTTGGAAAGGAATCAACACCTCGTCCATCAAAGGCATGGTCATGTAGGGCGGCACCAAGGTGGCTGCCGTGGAGGCTAAGGTCAACAAAAAACCAGCCAACAAACGCCATTGGTAAGGACGGGCAAACCGCCACAATCGAAACAAGCCCCAAGTGGAAAGCGGTGCATGCTGCTCGCGGTGACACACAGGACATTCATCGCCCGCGTGTTCGAGGATCAATTTGCATTGCGGGCAACGCGCCTCGGTTTGCGTTTGCAAGCTGGCGCCGTGGGTCAACACCTCGACACGCGCTGCGAATGTTTCTTGCAGACGCATCGCCGTCACGTTGTGGGTCAAGGTGAAGCGCCAGCTCGCCATGCGTTGCGCGCTGTTGAGCAAACTCAAGGTGCCCACACCGGCATGGTCGGTGTGTGTCATCACCAAGCCCGCCACGATGGGCCAGGACGACCATTGCAGCTCGGAACCAGCCGAGGAATTGGCTGAAAGCACCCGCTGGTCTGTCACAATCAGCAGCCCGCGCGCGAAATGCAAGTGGCTGTCTAAGTCAACCTCTAACCACGCTAAAACGTTTTCTTGAGGAGTCAGCTGCGCCAAGGCTGGAGTTTTCCAACCTTCCGGCAAGACGACGTTGGCGAAAGCCGATAGAAAAGAATTCATTCTGGATAGTTTCCGTACCGATTCGATGAATGTTCACCGACGTACGGTAAAAAATAGAAGCAGGAGCCAAGACTTTGTTGCACCCGAGCACGATTGCAAATCATTGTATCGCCGCCTCTTTGGCGAACGCTGCCTGTCTTGTCCCCCACACCTTGCGCTGACACCATGGCCTTCAAAGACATCCAAATTTTGCGCATGAACTATTTGCGCGGGCCCAACATCTGGACCTACCGTCCCATCATTGAAGCCCTGATCGACCTGGGCGAGATGGAAGACCACCCTTCCAACAAAATCGACGGTTTCAACGACCGACTCAACGCTTGGCTGCCTGGACTGGTGGAGCACCACTGCGGTGTGGGTCATCGTGGCGGCTTTTTGACCCGCTTGGTGGGTGGCACCTGGATGGGCCACATCATGGAGCACGTCTCCATCGAATTGCAGTTGTTGGCCGGCGCACGCGCCGAGTTTGGCAAAGCCCGCGAGATCAGCAAGCGCGGTGTTTATAAAGTGGTGTTTCGTACCGAGCATGAAGAGCTGGGCCGTCAAAGCTTTTTGGCTGCCCGTGAAATCGTCATGGCGGCAGCCAACAACCTGCCACACGACATGACGGCCACCATCAACCGCTTGAAGCAAATTGCCGACAAGCACTGCTTGGGCCCCAGCACCGCTTGCATTGTGGACGCCGCCGTGGAGCGTAAAACGCCCTTCATTCGTTTGACCGAAGGTAACTTGGTGCAACTGGGCTATGGCGCACGCCAACGCCGCATCTGGACAGCGGAAACCGACCGCACCAGCGCAATTGCCGAGAGTATTTCCAGCGACAAAGACCTGACCAAACGCTTGTTGACGCAATGCGGCATTCCGGTGCCCGAGGGCCAACAGGTGGAGAGTGCCGACGAGGCCTGGGCAGCAGCCCAAGACATTGGTCTGCCCGTGGTGGTCAAGCCCTTGGACGGTAACCGTGGCTGGGGCGTGTCGCTGGACGTGAACACCGAAGTCGGCGTGCGCGCCGCCTGGACCGCTGCCGAGAAAGAAGGCAGTAGCGTGTTGGTGGAGCGCTATGTGCGCGGCGACGAACACCGCGTGTTGGTGGTGGGTGACCGCGTGGTGGCAGCCACGCGTGGCGAAACCGCCTGCGTCATTGGCGACGGCATCTCCACCGTTGAGCAACTGATTGAATCGCAGGTCAACATCGACCCGCGCCGTGGTGAGTCAGAAGGTTACCCACTGGACACCATTCGTCTGCGCAGCCCACGCGGCGAGATGTCGCTGCTTGAAATCCAGCGTCAAGGCTTCGAGCCCGAGAGCGTGCCGGAAAAAGGCAAAAGCGTGGTGGTGCAACGCAACGGCAACTTGAACATTGACGTGACCGACCAGGTGCACCCCGACGTGGCCGCTGTGGCCACTTTGGCTGCGCGTGTGATTGGGCTCGACATTGCCGGCATCGACATCGTCACACAAGACATCACGCGCCCTCTGGAGCAAACCGGTGGCGCCATCATCGAGGTCAACGCAGGCCCCGGCTTGCTGATGCACATCAAACCCGCCAGCGGTCAACCTCGACCGGTGGGCAAAGCCATCGTCGAGCATTTGTTTGGTCCCAACGAATCGGGCCGCATTCCTGTGGTGGGGATTGTGGGGACACACCAAACCACCCAACTCTCACAGCTGGTGGCCTGGTTGTTGCACCTCTCAGGCAAACGCACCGGCTTGGCCTGTCAAGACGGTTTGTACATGGACCAACACCATGTGGGCACCCAAGACGGGCGCAGCTTTGACGTGGCCGAGCGCTTGTTGATCAACCGTGCGCTGGACGCTGCGGTGTTTGAAAGCTCGCCCCTGCACATCCTCAACGAAGGCCTGGCCTACGACCGCTGCCAAGTGGGCGTGGTGACCGACATGCCCGCCACCGATGACGTGCTGATTCAATTGCACGACATCCAAACGCCGGAGCAAATGCGCACCGTCGTTCGCACGCAGGTCGACCTGGTGCTGCCCACCGGTGCAGCCGTGCTCAATGCCGACGATGCAGCGGTGGCTGGCTTGGCCGAGCTGAGCGACGGCGAAGTGATTTTTTACAGCAAGGACAGCGACAACCCGATCTTGGTGGCGCATCGCCAGCAAGGTGGACGCGCCGTGTACTGCAAAGAAGGCCATGTGGCCTTGGCGCGCGGCGACCAAGAAACCTTGTTGTTCCACCTCGACTTGGAGTTGATCGCACGCTTGCTCAAAGATGGCTTGCACATCACCACGCTGCTGGCCGCCGTGGCGACCGCTTGGTCGCTGGACATTGCCCCGCTGCTGATTCGTGCAGGATTGAAAAATTTTGGGCAAGCTGCCCACCAAGTCGCCAAAGACGTTGCAAGGATGAATGGCTGATGGAAGTTTCTCGTATCCGCGCCCTGCGCGGCCCTAACCTCTGGACCCGTCACACGGCGGTGGAAGCCATGGTGCGCTGCGACGGCGATCAAGCCGATCTGAGCCAGCACCCTGACTTTGAAAACCAATTGCGCCATCTGTTTCCGGGCGTTGGCAGCCTGCGTCCCACCGACCGCAAAGTCAAGCTCAGCATGGCGCACGCGCTCGAAGCCGCCACGCTGCATTTGCAAATCGAAGCCGGTTGCCCTGTCACCTTCAGCCGTACCACCTCCACCCCCGAAGCAGGCTTGTTCCAGGTGGTGGTGGAGTACACGCAAGAAGAGGTGGGTTGTCTGGCCATGAAGCTGGCCCGCGACCTGTGCATGGCGGCCTTGAACAACACGCCGTTTGATGTGGAAGCCGCCATCGACCAACTGCATGGCTTGGACGAGGGCATCCGCCTTGGCCCTTCGACGGGATCCATCGTAGACGCGGCCTTGACGCGCGGTATTCCGTTTCGCCGCTTGACCGAAGGCAGCTTGGTGCAACTGGGCTGGGGCAGCAAACAGCGCCGCATTCAGGCCGCAGAAATTGACGCCACCAGCGCCATTGCCGAATCGATCGCGCAAGACAAAGAACTGACCAAAAAACTGTTGCACGCCGCAGGTGTGCCCGTGCCTCTTGGGCGTCCCGTCAAAAACGCTGAAGATGCCTGGGCAGCAGCCCAGGAAATTGGCCTGCCCGTGGTGGTCAAACCGCGCGATGGCAACCAGGGCAAAGGCGTGGCTGTCAACATCACCACCCGCGAAGGTGTAATGGAGGCCTACAACACCGCTGCCTCGTTCCGCGAAGAGGTGCTGGTGGAGCGCTTCTTGCCCGGCAGCGACTACCGCTTGCTGGTGGTCGGCAACAAACTGGTCGCTGCCGCGCGCCGCGAACCGCCGCTGGTGGTGGGCAATGGCAAAAACACTGTGCGCGAGTTGGTGGAGTTGGTCAATGCCGACCCCCGCCGTGGCGAAGGTCACGCCACTTCGCTGACCAAAATTCGCTTTGACGACATCGCCTTGGCGCGCATGAAAGAGCAAGGCTACGACGCCGACTCGGTACCGGCCAAAGGCGCGCGCGTGATCTTGCGCAACAACGCCAACCTGTCCACCGGCGGCACCGCCACCGATGTGACCGACGATGTGCACCCCGAAGTTGCCCTGCGCGCTGTGGCCGCAGCCCAAATGGTGGGGCTGGACATTTGCGGTGTGGACGTGGTGTGCGAATCGGTGTTGCGTCCCCTCGAAGAGCAAAGCGGTGGTGTAGTCGAAGTAAACGCCGCGCCGGGTTTGCGCATGCACCTCAACCCCTCATTTGGCAAAGGCCGTGACGTGGGCGAAGCCGTCATCTCCACCATGTTTCCAGATGGCGACGATGGCCGCATTCCGGTCATTGCCGTGACCGGCACCAATGGCAAAACCACCACCGTGCGCCTGACCGCACACCTGCTGCGTGCGCACGGTTTGCGTGTGGGCATGACCAACACCGACGGCGTGTATGTGAACGGCCGTCAAACCGACAGCGGCGACTGCAGTGGTCCGCGCAGCGCACGCAATGTGCTGATGCACCCCGACGTGGACGCGGCAGTGCTAGAGACTGCGCGTGGCGGCATGCTGCGTGAAGGCTTGGCCTTTGACCGCTGCCAAGTGGCCGTGGTGACCAACATTGGCATGGGCGACCACCTGGGCCTGAACTACATCTCCACCGTGGAAGACCTGGCGGTCTTGAAGCGCGTGATCGTGCAAAACGTGGCCACCTCTGGCGTGGCCGTGCTCAACGCCACCGATCCCATCGTGGCAGCCATGGCGGGCAACTGCCCAGGCCAGGTGACCTTCTTTGGCTTGGACTCGCACCACCCTGTCATCGCCACTCACCGCGCCCAAGGCAAGCGCGTGTTGTTTGTGGAAGACGACCAGATTGTGTGCATGCAAGGTAACCACTCGGTGCGCATTCCTCTGTCAGAAATTCCCGTCACGCGCAGCGGTGCGATTGGCTTTCAGATTGAAAACGCCATGGCCTCTATCGCAGCGGCGTGGGCCGTGGGCGTGCCGTGGCAAACCATCTGCAAAGGCCTGGCTACCTTTGTGAGCGACAGCCACGCTGTGCCTGGACGCTTCAACGTGTTTGATTACAAAGGCGCCACCGTGATTGCCGACTACGGCCACAACCCAGACGCCATCAAGGCGCTGGTGCAAGCCGTGACCAACCTGCCCGCCCAGCGCCGCAGCGTGGTGATCAGCGGCGCGGGTGACCGCCGCGACGATGACATTCGCGAGCAGACCCGCATCATTGGCGAGGTGTTTGACGACGTGGTGCTGTACCAAGACGCGTGTCAGCGTGGCCGTGTCGATGGCGAGGTGTTGGGCTTGCTGCGTCAGGGCTTGGAAGGTGCCAAGCGCACGACGCACATTGACGAGATTCACGGCGAGTTCTTGGCGATTGACCGGGCGATGGAGCGCTTGAAAAAAGGCGACTTGTGCTTGATCTTGATCGACCAAGTGGAAGAGGCGTTGGCGCACATCACGCAACGGGTGAACGCGGCATCGGTTTAGTTTTTTCTTTCTGGCAAAGCGAGTTGTGGTGGGCCTCTCACTGCTGCTCGCTTTTTTACTTCCTGTGGGGAGCGAGTGGCAGAGGGCTTCACATGGCTCCTCGCTTCGCTCTTAATGTCGCCATGTGAAGCCCTCTGCCACTCGCTCTTCGCACGCCACCACAGCACGCCAACCTACCCTCGAAGCCAAGGCGAGCAGTCAGTGCCCGATGTGGCGACATCAAGAGCGCAGCGAGGAGCCGCAGCGGGTACTGGCTGATCGCCTTGGCGTAGCGACTGAAGCCAAACAGCAGCACACCAACCACCCCCCGTAGCCAAGGCGAGCAGTCAGTGCCTGATGCGGCGACATCAAGAGCGCAGCGAGGAGCCGCAGCGGGTACTGGCTGATCGACTTGGCGAAGCACCATAGAACACGAGAGCGGAAAAAATCAGAACAACGCCTTGTACTGATCCCGCAACAAATTCTTCTGTACCTTGCCCATGGTGTTGCGAGGCAAAGCCTCCACCACAAAACACTTCTTCGGAATTTTGAAATTCGCCAACTGCGACTTCAAGCCCGCAATCACCGCGTCGGCAGACACCTTCGCGCCGGGCTTGGCAATCACCACCGCCACACCCACCTCGCCGAAGTCGGGATGCGGCACCCCCACCAACGCGCTCTCGGCCACGCCCAGCATGTCGTTGATGTAGCCCTCTATCTCGGCCGGGTACACGTTGTAGCCGCCACTGATGATCAGGTCTTTGCTGCGCCCCACGATCACCACATAACCCCGCTCGTCCACCTTGCCCACGTCACCGGTTTTGAAGTAGCCATCGGCGGTGAACTCTTCTTTGGTTTTTTCAGGCATGCGCCAGTAGCCCGCAAACACGTTGGGGCCTTTGACCTGGATGCCCCCAATCTCGCCCACGGGCAAGTTGTGGCCTTGGTCGTCTTGCACCCGCAAGCTCACGCCCGGCAAGGGGAAGCCCACCGTGCCACCACGACGCTCGGTTTGACCGGGATAGCGCGCATCGGCTTGGTAAGGGTTGGAGGTGAGCATGGCGGTTTCGCTCATGCCATAGCGCTCCAAAATCGTGTGACCCGTGCGTTGCTGCCACTCATGGAAAGTTTCAATCAACAAGGGCGCCGAGCCCGCCACGAACAAGCGCATGTGCGAAGCCTGGGCTTGGGTGAGCGAAGGCTCGGCGAGCATGCGCACATACAGCGTGGGCACGCCCATGAACACCGTGGCTTCAGGCATTTTGGCGATCACCAGCTTGGGGTCGAACTTGGACATCCAGAACATCTTGCTGCCATTCAGCAACGCACCGTGGATGGCCACGAACAAACCGTGCACGTGGAAGATGGGCAAGGCATGAATTAACACATCGCCTTTTTTCCAACCCCAATAGGTTTTGAGGGTTTGTGCATTGCTGAGCAAGTTGTGGTGCGACAGCATGGCGCCTTTGCTGCGCCCGGTGGTGCCGCTGGTGTACAAAATGGCGGCCAAATCATCGGCCTTGTTTTGCACCACGGCGTGTTGGTCTGAGCAATGCGCCGCACGCTCCAGCAAGGTGCCGGTGCGGTCGTCGTTCAAGGTGAACACATGGGCCGTGCCCGCTTTGAAGGCAATTTTGCTGACCCAGCCAAAGTTGGCGCCACTGCACACCACCACCGAGGGTTCGGCGTTGCCCACGAAGTACTCGATCTCGGCACTTTGGTAGGCCGTGTTGAGCGGCAAGAAGACCAGCCCTGCGCGCAAGGTGGCGAGGTAGAGCATCATGGCTTCGACCGACTTTTCGACCTGTACAGCCACACGCGCGCCACGCGGCAGTTTGAGTGAAGTCAGCAAATTGGCCATCATGGCGCTGGCGCGGTCCAGGTCGCGCCAGCTGTAACACAGGCCATCTTCGGTTTCGACCGCGGTGGCGTTCAAGTCAGAAGGAAATGCGGCGCGCAGGGCCGCGAACAGGTTGTGGTTCATCGGGTGTTCCGGAGTGTCAAAGGTTCAGTCAGGGTCAGTCGAGCTTGGCGCCAGAGGCTTTCACCACGGCAGCCCAGCGTTTGATTTCGTTGCTCACAAAGGTGCCAAATTGCGGGCCTGTGATGTTGGGAAATTCAGCGCCGTTCTGGGCCCATGCCACTTTGATGTCCTCAGCCATTGAGGCCTTGCGCACTTCTTCAATCGCGCGGGCTTGCACTTCGGCGGGTATGCCTTTGGGTGCCCACAGGCCGTACCAAGTGGTCACGGTGTAGTCAGGCAAACCCAGCTCAGCGGCGCATGGCACATCGGGAAAGGCCCCGTTGCGTTTGTTGCCCGACACCATGAGCGCTTTGATGCGCCCACCTTTGATGTGTTGGGCGGAAGAGCCCAGGCCATCAAACATCATGTCCACATTGCCAGCAATCAGGTCTTGCAAGGCAGGGCCCGCACCCCGGTAAGGAATGTGGGTGATGAAGGTTTTGGTTTGCAGCTTGAAGAGCTCACCGGCCAAGTGGTGCGAGGTGCCGCCACCTGCCGAACCAAAGTTCAAGCGCCCGGGGTTGCTGCGCAGCTGTGCCATGAAGGCTTTGAAGTCGCCAGGCACTTTTTTCGGGTTGACCACCAGCACCTGGGGTACCACGGCCATCAAGGCCAGGGGCACAAAGTCGCGCTCCAAGTCGTATTCGAGTTTGGGGTACATGGCGGGTGCAATGGAATGGTGTACCGCGCCCATGAACAAGGTGTAGCCATCAGGCGCAGCTTTGGCAGCAATGCCTGCGCCCAAGTTGCCGCCCGCGCCACCCCGGTTGTCGATCACCAAGGTCTTGCCTGACTGCTTGGCAAACTGAGCCGAGAAGGGACGCGCAAAGGCGTCAGTGCCCCCACCCGCTGGGAACGGCACCACCATGGTCACGGGCTTGCTGGGCCAGTTGGGGTCGGCTTGAACGCCAAAGCTGTAAGCGGCGAGGCCTGCACTGCCCCAACGCAGCACATCACGGCGAGAAGCCAAGAGGTGTTGGTCATCGTTCATTTGTCGTTCTTTCATGGATGTCTCCTGTGTTGTGATGTCTGCGTCATGAAAAGTAAAAGCCCTCGACCTCACCGGACGCTGGGGCTTGCCCTTTGGCCAAGAGTTGGCGGTGTTTGTCGATGCGTTTGAGATCGTAAAGGTAGTTGACCATCAACCCGTGTGACTGCTTGATGCCTTTGGATGACGGGTCGGCAAACCAATTGATGCGCTCAATACGCGCACCATTGCCCAGATGAAAACGGGCCACCGGGTCGAGCATTTGGTCGCCCTGTTTTCCACGCCCGAGGTAATGGGCGGCACATCGGGTGAGAAGCAAACGCAAGGGTGATTTGGCCGACAGGGCTGCCAACACCACAGGCTGCTCTATGGCAGCGAGCACGTGGGTGGCCGTGGGCGGCTCGAAGCTGATCTCTCGGCCCAAGGCAGACAACTCTTTGTCGTTGAGTTGGGTCAATATGTCTTCGAGGTTCTTGGTCAACCAAGAGCGCAAACCAGGAATGGGCGACAAGGTCGCAAATGTTTTGAGTTTGGGAAATTCAGCGCGCAAGGTTTCCACCACACGCTTGATCAATGAGTCGCCAAAGCTCACACCGCGCAAGCCGCCTTGTGTGTTGCTGATGGAGTAAAAAATGGCCACGCTAGACTTTTGTAAATCCTCGGGGGCTGCGCCCTCGTCGAGCAAGGGCATGATGCTGTCGGCCATCTCGTTGAGCAAAGCGACTTCCACAAAGATCAGGGGCTCATTGGGCAAGCTAGGGTGGAAAAAACCATAGCAACGGCGGTCGCTGTCCAAACGGTTTTTCAGGTCGGCCCAGCTGCGAATGTCGTGTACCGCTTCGTACTTGATGAGCTTTTCAATCAACGAGGCAGGCGAATCCCAGCTGATGGTGCGCAGCTCTAGAAATGCCACATCAAACCAGGTAGAAAACAGGTTTTCCAGTTCGGCATCCAGCGCCAACAGCCGCTTGTTGCCTTTTAGATTGGGTAGCAGCTCCGCACGCAAATCGACCAAGAAGCGCATGCCACCTGGGTAAGCCGCAAAGCGTTGCAGCAAGCGCGTGCGCGGCGACACCAAGGCGCGGCGTAGGCGGATTTCTGCCGTGCCTTCGTCGGCGGTGCCCAAGGCTGCGTCGTAGTCGTCACGGGCAGCGCGCACCTTGGTGGCATCTGGACCAAACTGTTCGCTGATCAGCAGCCACAGGTCATGGCGCTCGTTTTCAGCCGCGCCGGCGTACCACTCGGCCAACGCTTTGGCACGTCGGCCGCCTTCGACTTCGCTCACGCGTGGGTCAACCACCGCTTGCAGCAAGGTCAAGGTGCGACGCAATGAACGTGGGGACAACGCCTCTTTGTTGTGGCGCAAGGTGGCATCCAAACGTTCGCGGGTCGAGCGATCTTGCACTTGCGGTGCTTCACTCGCGGGTGCGGCGTTGCGCAGCAGGTTCAATTTGCTGTTCAACCAAGTCGTTGCACTCATAGCGGTCCTTTGCTGTGTCGATTCATGCCGTCAATACCCGCCGCTGACTGCGCGCCAAGTCACGCAGGGCTTCGCGTTGCTGTAGCAAATGGTTGCGCATGGCGCGCTCTGCCGCCTCGGGGTCTCGCGCCTGGATGGCAGCGAAGACCGCCTGGTGTTCTGACAGGCTTTGCGCCAAACGGCCCGGCGCGTGCAACTGTTGCAAGCGGGCCAGTTTCAAAATTTTGCGCAAATCGGCAATGGCTTGTGCCAACCACTTGTTGTCAGCAAGTTGAATGATGGCTTCATGGATGGCGAAATTCGCTTCGTAGTAAGCATTGATATGGCCCGCTTGTGCATGCGTTTGCAAGCGTTGGTGCCAAACTTCTAGCGCTTGCAAATCGGCGTCACTGGCATGTCGCGCTGCGTCAAAAGCGCAACGCCCTTCGAGCAAAGCAATCACGGGAAAGATATCGTCCAGGTCTTGTTCGGTGACTTCGTTCACAAAGCAACCACGTCGTGGCTCATGACGGATCAAGCCCTCGGCTGTCAGTACTTTCAGCGCCTCACGCAAAGGGGTGCGGGAAATAGACATCTGGGCACACAAAGCCACCTCATCCAAAAAGCTGCCAGGGGGCAATTGGCCATCAAAAATGCGCGCGCGCAGCTGGGAAGCCACATCGTTGTGCAAAGAGTGATGTACCACGCGCATGAGAAATAGCCTCTTGAACAATCTTGTAATTACACGTAATTATGAAGTCAAAGAGCGTACTAAAAATACCTAAAAAGCGGGGACTTTCCCTTAAGCCTTAGAAACTTTTAGCGCATGCGCCCACAGCCAAGCGCCCACCACCACCATGGGCACGCACAGCCATTGGCCCATGCTCATGTTGAGCGCCAAGAGCCCGAGGTGGGCGTCGGGCTCACGGAAGTACTCGGCCATGAATCGAAAGCTGCCATAGCCCAGCAAGAAGGCACCAGAGACTGCCCCCACTGGGCGTGGCTTGCGGGCATAGAGCCAGATGAGCGCAAACAGCAGCAAGCCTTCGCCTAAAAATTGATACACCTGCGAGGGATGGCGCGGCATCCAACTGCCGCTTTGTGGAAACACCATGGCCCACGGCAGCGCAGGGTCTGCGGCCCTGCCCCACAGCTCGCCGTTGATGAAGTTGCCCACACGCCCGGCCGCCAGTCCCGTTGGCACGCAAGGTGCGATGAAGTCAGTCACCAGCAGCCAAGGACGTTGGCGCTGCCAGGCAAAGACAGCCATGGCCGAGATAACACCCAACATGCCGCCGTGAAAGCTCATGCCACCTTGCCACAAGGCCAACACCTCCAGCGGATGTTCGGCGTAGTAGCCCGGTTTGTAGAACAGGCAGTACCCGACGCGCCCACCCAAGATCACGCCGACTACGCCGTAAAACAACAAGTCTTCAATGTCTTGCTGGGACCAGACGCCTTGCGCCACCAACTGCGCATAAGGTGCGTGTTGGAGTCGCAAACGTGCCAGCCACATGAACAAGCCAAATGCGGCCAAGTAAGTCAGTCCATACCAGTGAATGGCCATGGGGCCGAGTTGCAAAGCAACAGGATCGATCGAAGGGTGCATCAGCATGGCGTGATTGTGCCTGCCCCGAGTGCCCTTCTGGTGGCGGGTAAACTTGCTGTCTCACGACCTACACAGAGCCACCATGGACACCAAAACCATCAAAATCAACCGTCGCTCGGCCAACATCACCGAGGGCAAATCGCGCGCTCCCAACCGCTCCATGTACTACGGCATGGGCTACCAAGAGAGCGACTTTGGCAAACCCATGATTGGCGTGGCCAACGGTCACAGCACCATCACGCCCTGCAACAGCGGTTTGCAAAAGCTGGCCGATGCAGCCGTGGCTGCGATCGAAGCCGCTGGTGGCAATGCGCAAATTTTTGGTACCCCCACCATCTCGGATGGCATGGCCATGGGCACCGAAGGCATGAAGTACTCGCTGGTGAGCCGCGAAGTGATTTCGGACTGCATCGAAACCTGCGTGCAGGGCCAGTGGATGGACGGCGTGCTGGTGGTGGGTGGTTGCGACAAGAACATGCCCGGCGGCATGATGGGCATGTTGCGCGCCAACGTGCCCGCCATCTATGTGTACGGCGGCACTATCTTGCCAGGACGCTACAAAGGCCAGGACCTCAACATCGTGAGCGTGTTTGAAGCCGTGGGCGAAAACGCCGCAGGCAAGTTGAGCGACGAAGACCTGCACCAAATCGAAATGCGCGCCATTCCCGGCACCGGTTCATGCGGTGGCATGTACACCGCCAACACCATGTCTTCCGCCTTCGAAGCGCTGGGCATGTCCCTGCCCTACTCGTCGACCATGGCCAACCCCCATGACGAAAAGATGAACTCGGCCCAAGAATCGGCCAAGGTGCTGATCGAAGCCGTCAAAAAAGACCTCAAGCCTCGTGACATCGTCACCAAGAAGTCCTTGGAAAACGCCGTCGCTGTGATCATGGCCACCGGTGGCTCCACCAACGCCGTGCTGCACTTCTTGGCGATTGCACACGCCGCTGGCGTGGATTGGACCATCGACGACTTTGAGCGCGTGCGCCGCAAAGTGCCCGTCATCTGCGACTTGAAGCCCAGCGGTAAGTACCTGGCCGTTGACCTGCACAACGCCGGTGGCATTCCCCAGGTCATGAAGACCTTGTTGGCTGCAGGTCTGCTGCACGGCGACTGCATCACCATCACCGGCAAAACCATTGCAGAAACCCTGCAAGACATTCCCGATGTGCCGCGCGCTGACCAAGACGTGATCCGCCCCATCACCAACCCGATGTACGCCGAAGGCCACTTGGCCGTGCTCAAAGGCAACTTGTCGCCCGAAGGTGCCGTGGCAAAAATCACCGGCCTGAAGAACCCCGTCATCACCGGCCCAGCCCGCGTGTTTGACGACGAACAGTCGGCCCTCAAAGCCATCTTGGACGGCAAGATCAAAGCTGGTGACGTGATGGTCTTGCGCTACCTCGGCCCCAAAGGCGGCCCAGGCATGCCTGAAATGCTGGCCCCAACTGGCGCCTTGATTGGCGCAGGTCTGGGTGAGAGCGTGGGCCTGATCACCGATGGCCGTTTCTCGGGCGGTACCTGGGGCATGGTGGTGGGCCACGTGGCGCCTGAGGCCGCTGCCGGCGGCAACATCGCATTTGTGCACGAGGGTGACTCCATCACCATCGACGCACGCCAACTGCTGCTGCAACTCAACATCGACGACGCCACCCTGGCCCAACGCAAAGTCGGCTGGAAAGCCCCCGCACCGCGCTACACCCGTGGCGTGCAAGCCAAGTTTGCCTTCAACGCTTCCAGCGCCAGCAAAGGCGCGGTGTTGGACGACTACTGAATCGACCTCCCTTGACCTCAAAGGACACTTTATGAAACGCGTTTTGTTTGGCCTTCTCTGTGCCACCACTTTGTCAGCACCGGTGCTGGCAGACCAGGCCCTGGCCACCTCTAAAAATTGCATGGCCTGCCATGCACTCGACCGCAAACTGGTCGGCCCGTCCTACAAAGACGTGGCCGCGAAATATGCCGGCGATAAATCAGCTGTCGACAAACTGGCCAGCAAAATTCAAAAAGGCGGTGCAGGCACGTGGGGCCCCGTGCCCATGCCTGCGAACACGCAAGTCAACGATGCCGAAGCCCACAAGTTGGCCGCTTGGGTCTTGACCGTCAAATAAGAAGCCTTGAGGATTTTTTAAACCATGACCACGATTCGCCAAGAAGACCTGATTGAGTCGGTTGCTGCGGCACTGCAATACATCAGCTACTACCACCCCGCTGATTACATTGCGCACTTGGCCCGCGCCTACGAGCGCGAACAAAGCCCGGCAGCCAAGGACGCAATCGCCCAAATCTTGACCAACAGCAAGATGAGCGCCACCGGTCATCGCCCGATTTGCCAAGACACTGGCATCGTCAACGTGTTCTTGAAGATCGGCATGGATGTGCGCTGGGAAGGTTTCAGCGGCAGCGTGGACGACGCCATCAACGAAGGCGTGCGTCGTGGCTACAACCACCCCGACAACATGCTGCGTGCGTCGGTCGTGGCCGACCCTCAGTTCGCCCGCAAGAACACCAAAGACAACACACCGGCCGTGATCTTCACCGAGCTGGTCCCCGGCAACAAGGTCGACGTGACCGTGGCGGCCAAGGGTGGCGGCAGCGAAAACAAATCCAAGATGTACATGCTCAATCCCAGCGACAGCGTGGTCGACTGGGTGCTCAAAACCGTGCCGACCATGGGCGCGGGTTGGTGCCCACCCGGCATGCTGGGCATTGGCATTGGCGGCACCGCTGAAAAAGCGGTGCTGATGGCCAAAGAAAGCCTGATGGACGACCTGGACATGTACCAGTTGTTGGAGAGGTCCAGCAAAGGCGACAAGCTCAGCCAAGTCGACGAATTGCGCTTGGAGCTCTACCACAAGGTCAACGCACTGGGCATTGGTGCGCAAGGCTTGGGTGGCTTGACCACCGTGCTGGATGTGAAGATCAAGATGTATCCCACCCACGCGGCCAGCAAGCCGATTGCCATGATTCCCAACTGTGCCGCCACGCGCCACGCACACTTTGTGATGGATGGATCGGGCCCGGTGTACCTCACCCCGCCCTCGCTGGATCTGTGGCCCAACGTGAACTGGACACCCGACACACAAAAGAGCAAGCGTGTGGACCTCAACACCTTGACCAAAGACGAAGTGGCCAGCTGGAAACCCGGCCAGACCTTGCTGCTCAACGGCAAGATGTTGACCGGTCGCGACGCGGCTCACAAGCGTATTCAAGACATGTTGGCCAAAGGCGAGAAGCTGCCTGTGGACTTCACCAACCGCGTGATCTATTACGTGGGCCCGGTGGATCCAGTCGGCGATGAAGCGGTGGGCCCCGCAGGCCCCACCACAGCCACCCGCATGGACAAGTTCACCGAGATGATGCTGGCGCAAACCGGCCTGATCTCGATGGTGGGCAAGGCTGAGCGTGGCCCCACTGCCATTGAAGCCATCAAGAAGCACAAGTCGGCTTACTTGATGGCCGTAGGCGGCGCTGCCTACTTGGTATCCAAGGCCATCAAACACGCTGAAGTGGTGGGCTTTGCCGACCTCGGCATGGAAGCGATTTACGAGTTTGATGTGGTGGATATGCCTGTCACTGTGGCGGTGGATGCAGGGGGCACCAGCGCGCACATCACGGGCCCTGCTGAATGGGAAAAACGCATTGCCACCGGCGAGTTCAAAGGCATTGGCGTGACGGCTGGGTAAAGAATTTTTCGCCCAAATCAAAACGGCCTCTGATCAGAGGCCGTTTTTTTGTGTGGGTGCTTGTGTTTCAGTGAAGATGACGCGGCTTACGTCCACCATGGCCTGAGCCACCATGCCCGCCGCCATTGCCGCGGGGCGGTTTGCCCAGATCCAGCGAGTTGACCAAGTTGTCAAAGCGCTCGGAGAACAACTTGTCGATCTCCTGCACCACACCGCCCAATTCAGAGCCATCAAAGTGACGCTCCATCAGGTGAATCACATCGTTGACCAACATGTCACGCTGGGCTTGCATGATGTCAGCCGGGGTGGGCCCAACAAACAGCATGACGAAGTCATCTTTGGCGTCTTCTCCTGAAGGGCCTTCGTCGTCGTCAAACTGGTTGTCGTAGAAGGTCACTTCAATGGCGGCTCCTGCAGACGTGAGCTCGTTCAAGCTCATGCACATTTCGTCCAAACTTTGACGAAAGTCGTCATCACCAGGCACGGTCCAACACATCTGTAGCCAATGCTCATGTGCGTCAAAGCGAATGCCTGGCTCTTCAGGGTAGGCACTGACAGCGCCGTCTTCGAGTGACAAAGCCCCAGCGTATTTCCATAGCGGGCGCAACGCGTCTTGCAACTGATCAAACCCAACATCGGCACGCAAAGGTACCTGACCGTGCACATGAATTTCATACGCGGCGTTGTAACGTGCCATGACGAAACTCCTTCTTTGGTGCCTATTGAATGGTGCCCGAGACCGGAATCGAACCGGTACGCCCCTTGCGGAAAGCGAGAGATTTTAAGTCTCTTGTGTCTACCTATTTCACCACTCGGGCGGTGTCTTGGTTGGCTTGTCAAGCTAAGCTTTGATTTTACCTCTGACAGGCAACAGCACCTCTTGGTGTTTTAGAAAAGAATGCTTAACTACCAATCGTTAGCAATGATAGAAGACCTACACAGAGCTCGGTAAAGTAAGCACCCATCACTACTGCTTAAGCACAAAAAGGAAATCCTCATGAATCACCAAATTTCTCGACTGTTTGCCGCATTGCTGCTGGGCACATGCATGGCAACGACCTACGCGGCCGACAAAAAAGAAGCGGCCCCAACTGAAGCTGCTGTGAAAAAATCAGACGCCGGAATTTGTCATGACAAATCCAGTCCGTCATATGGCAACACCAAAAAGTTCACAGCCTTCGCATCGATGGACGAGTGCATGAAGAGTGGAGGCAAAGCACCTGCCGGTGCACCAAGCGCTGCTGCCGATCCCGTGAAGAAGTCTGAATCAGGGCTCTGTCACGACAAGAGCAGCCCACATTACGAACGCACAAAGAAATTCACAGAGTTCAAAACCATGGATGAATGCATGAAGAGCGGCGGCAAACTGCCCAAGTAAAAAAGCCATGAAAAAAGCCCCTGAAACTTCAAGTTTCAGGGGCTTTTGTATTGGAGCGGGAAACGAGGCTCGAACTCGCGACCTCAACCTTGGCAAGGTTGCGCTCTACCAACTGAGCTATTCCCGCGTGCAGTATGAAATGCAAGACAGCATTGTATGAGAAAAATCAGGCTGATTTCGACACAGATGAAAAATTTTGAAGTGCATCAGCAAGGTCGTACTGGTTAAGCTCAAGCCATGACACACGCCAGAAATGCTCGACACACACAGCAGGCATCAGACCCATGGTGGTCTGCCATCCAGAGCACGGCTGAAACAGACACACCCGCACAAGGACTGACGAATGCACAAAGCGCAGCGCAGTTGGCGAAGTTTGGTCCCAATGTTTTTCATCCCGATGATCACCACACCTTGCTGCGTCAGTTCTTGTCTCGATTTAAAAATCCGTTGGTTGTGGTTTTGCTGTTGGCGAGTTCGGTATCGGCCATGACCGGAGAGGTCACGAACTTTGCCATCATCAGTGTGATTGTGATGTTGAGTGTGACCTTGGATTTTGTGCAGGAGTTTCGTGCCAATGCTGCGGCTGACAAATTGCGGCAATCGGTGTCTGTGCGTGCCAAGGTATGGCGTGATGGACAAGAAGTCGATATCCCTGTGCGAGAAGTGGTGCCAGGAGACCTGTGTACCTTGCATGCGGGAGATCTCATTCCAGCGGACGCGTTGGTATTGGAAGCCCGTGATTTTTTTGTCAACCAATCGCTGCTCACGGGTGAGGCATTTCCAGTTGAGAAACATGCTGGCTTGCTGAGCACCCCGGCGGGTGATCTGCAAGAGGCCACCCATGCGGTGTTCATGGGGACCTCGGTCGTCGGTGGAAGCGCCAAAGTCAGGGTGATGAGAACTGGGGCCGCAACGGCCATGGGGGAAATTTCAGACAGTATCCAAAAACCTGCGCAAGCCTCTTCGTTTGAACATGGCACGCGACGCTTTGGCATGCTGATCATGTGGCTGACGGTGGTGATGGTGTTGTTTGTTTTGCTCGTCAATGCTTGGTTTCACAAACCGTGGCTGGAGTCTTTTTTGTTTGCAGTGGCATTGGCTGTCGGGCTGACGCCAGAGTTATTGCCGATGGTCGTGTCGGTCACTTTGTCGCGTGGTGCCATCCGTCTGGCCAAGCTGCAAATGATTGTGAAGCGACAAACTGCTATACAGGACTTGGGCTCGATGGATGTGCTGTGTACAGACAAAACTGGTACGTTGACCGAAGCCAAAATTCGTCTGGAACGCCACATCAACGTGCAAGGCGATGACAGCCAGCATGTCTTGACCTTGGCCTACTTGAACAGCTTTTTTGAAACAGGTCTCAAGAGCCCCTTAGATGAAGCGATCCTGGCGTGTGATCACATAGATGTCACGCCTTGGCACAAGGTGGATGAAATTCCTTTCGACTTTGAGCGTCGCTGTGTATCTGTGTTGATTGACGATGGCAGCAAACGCTGGTTGGTGGTCAAAGGCGCGGCAGAAGACATGGTGCGCGTGTGCACCCAGTTTGAGGACCCTGTCACACAAACACGTCAACCCATGCGTGATGCAGCCATGCAAGAAATTCAAGCTCGCTATCACGCGCTGGAAGCAGAGGGGCTGCGTGTGCTGGGGATTGCTTGGCGTGAAGTCCCTCGCGATCACGCCCATGCGGTGGTGAACGACGAATCAGACTTGGTGCTGGCAGGGTTTGCCGCATTCCTTGACCCACCCAAAGCGAGCGCAGCCCATGCTTTGGCGGAGCTGCAGCGTGTGGGCGTTGCCATCAAGGTGGTCACCGGCGATAGCGACTTGGTGACACGACATGTGTGCGCGCAATTGGGTCTGCCAGTCATCGGCGTGCTGACAGGCAAAGAAATTGAACAGCTCGACAATCCCACGCTACAGCGTCGGGTGCTAACAGCCAATTTATTTTGTCGCGTGAATCCGGGGCAAAAGCAACGGGTGATTTTGGCGCTGAAAGCCAGTGGACACGTGGTGGGTTACATGGGCGACGGTATCAACGACGCTCCCTCACTGCATGCGGCGGATGTGGGCTTGTCTGTGGATTCGGCGGTTGATGTGGCCAAGGCCGCAGCGGACATGATCTTGCTCAAGCAAGACCTGAATGTGTTGCACGCCGGCGTGCTAGAGGGGCGACGCACATTTGGCAACATCATGAAATACATCATGATGGGCACCAGCTCGAATTTCGGCAACATGTTCAGCATGGCAGGCGCCGCTCTGTTTTTGCCGTTTTTGCCGATGTTGCCAACGCAGATTCTGTTGAACAACATTTTGTACGACGTGTCAGAAATTCCAATCCCCCTGGATCAGGTCGACGCACAAGAAACAGCCCGCCCCCGTGTGTTGAACTTGGATTTCATCCGCAACTTCATGCTGGTAATTGGCCCCATCAGTTCAGCCTTTGACTTTCTGACGTTTTATGTGCTGTTAGAAGTGTTGCACGCGGAGGAAGCGTTGTTTCAAACGGGTTGGTTTGTGGAGTCGCTGTGCACGCAAGTGCTGGTCATTTTTGTGATCCGAACCCGAGGTAACCCTTTCAAAAGCAGGGCACACCCGCTGCTGACGCTGACATCGTTGGCAGTAGTTCTGATCGCCGTTGCTTTGCCATTCACAACGCTGGGCACACATTTGGGATTTGTGGCGCCGCCCGCATTTTTCTATGGCATCTTGGCAGCGATGGTGCTGATGTATCTGTGCGTTGTAGAAGTGGCGAAAAGAGCTTTTTACCGCTGGTGTGCGGGGCACTGAACATCAGGCGCGTGTGGGGATGAAACGACGCCACACATGCGCCAACATCAGCAAAGGCAACGCAACACCCACCCACCAGTGGGCCGCTGACACAGTGTCGTGAAGACTTGGGCTGCCATAGAGCAATAACACCCCGGCTCCGGCCACAAAGCTCAGTCCCACAAAACTGAGCACACCCCATATCCAGTGCGCACGTTGCTCACGGCGCTGCCACATGACGCGTAAATGAGGCCACAAGCCTCGACCACACAACACGCACAGCAACCAGGTTAAAACACCATGCAACACCACCGAAGCATGACGCAGATGCACTTGCCAATCACGCATCTCCATCACGGACTCTGCAGGCCATAGGTACAAAAGCACACCACTTGCCCACATCAGCACAACCGCCGCGACCATCCAACGCCACGTGGCAGGGCTCCAGCCAGACATATGTTTCGAACGCTTCATAGGCTTCTCCACATGCGCGCACCGTGTTTGCGCAAATTGGTTGTCAAGGATGGGCACACACGGGAAGATTGCAAGGCCCACTTGGTCAACACATCTGCCGTCAAACAGTCGTGTGCCTGCACGGTGGCACTCTGCCAGGCTGTCGATCTGCGCATCGACGCAATGGATGCCACAAACTCTGGGTTATTCACACCCGCCACAGAGGTTGCCACTGCCGCGTGACACAACCCGCGTAAACCACACATCTGGCGATCACGCACAGACCGATCGGCATGGCGCACGTCTAAGCGCCATACGTGGGGGCCTATGGCACGCATGTCCCCACCTGCATTGACCAGCGCCGAGGTGATGCCATGTTGCGTGAGAACAGCCACCGCCTGATCGACGGCATAGCCTTTGGCAATTCCCCCCAGATCCAGACAGAGCGCATGGTCAACACGCACGGAGGTGGCAGACAACACACGCAATGCTTGCAACCCAACGCCTGAAGAAGGCGTGGTCATGGACAAGCCAGGACGCCAACCCTTCTGCAACAAACGCACAGCAGCCGTTGACGGATCGAATGCACCGCCTGAGACACGTTGCCAATGTTGTGCACAGGTCAGCACGGCCACTGTATGCGGATCCAATGTCAGATTCGACGCCGGCGTGGCTCGGCTCAAGCGCGCCAAGTCAGACTCTGGTTGGTGCGCGCTCATCACTCGCCCAATGTGCGCTATGACGTCAAAGGCGGCCTCCATGGCCACACGGACATCGGCATCCACGAGCGATGTCACTTCGGGTGTGCGGACGTAGATGGACACCAAGGTACCCAACAGTGGACGCGCACGTTGCCACAGCACATCAAGCCCCGGTTTTCGTCGCTGTCAACAGAGCGGCCAATGCGCTCAAGCGCTGCACGCCCTCGGTCACATGCTGGCACGACAGCGTGGCGCCTGAGATGTTGCGAATATCGTCACCAAAACGCAATTGAGCTGGCCCTTTACGACCTGAAAACTGCTGACGCCATGCCGCATTGCGGATCTCGGCGCCATGTGACTCACGGTAGGCAGTGACTTCCATGCCGCTAACTGCCCCCACAAGGTTGAACCCGACAACGTAATCGATGATGTCGTATTTGCCGATCACTCGGTCTGCCATGACCCATCCACACACGGCATCAGAAGCCACACCCTGCCAACACTGCGGATTGAAACCGCGCGGTATGCGGGTCTGGCTGGCTTGAGCGATGGCACTGAGCGTCGCATCGTTGAATGCAATCGGTCGCAATGAGAACACGTGAGCTTGCGGCAAGACCAACAAACGCGCCTGCTCCAAGGTCATGAATTCGGCCGCAAATGAAGAGGCTGCCGACAAGCCCAAACTTCCTAGGCTTGCCTTGGCAACGTGTTGCAACACTTGGCGTCGAGAAATCTGAGAACGACGCATGTCAGAAGTGGAAACCCACGCCCATATTGAGTTTGTCCAGCGCGCTGTTGTTAAGGTAGCGCTGGGTGTCAATCTTGAGCACTACCTGAGGGTGCAAGTAATAGCTGGCACCCAAGGTCCAGACGCGGGTATCAGGGTCAATGCTGGGCGCTAAACCAGTGGGTACGCCCGCATAAGCAAGTGCTGTGTTGAGTTTTTCGTAACGCACAAAAGGTACAAGGCTGTAGTCACCCTGCTTCCAGAGCCGGTAGGCAGCTTGTCCATACCAGCCTCTGAACTGACTGGGCACAGGGTTGCTGATGCCTGTGGCCGTGGCGTTGAAAGCCTCCACATCATGAAAGCGCCCTGAAGCAGCCAGGGTGGACACGTCCCATTTGCCTGGTTGCCAGCGCGCATGGACTTCTGCCAAGGTCACACTGGCGCTGGGTGAGGCGAAGTCTGCTTGCTTCTGCCCAGCACCTCCGTTGTACAAACTACCCCCGAAGTTGACGCCTGGAATACCGTCGTAGTTGAGCGCACCATAAGTGGCCAAGGTAGCAGCTTTGGCCTGCTGACCTTCTTGGTGAATGGCCCCCAAAGGCGAAGCTTTGGTTTCGCTGCTGTCGCTAGACCACTTGGTCAGGTCAAAGCCGGTGACCACACCGGCATCCCAACGGATCCCCGAGGCATGGGTACCACGCAAGCCAACGCCCAACTCACGCCACGTGCTGGGGATGATGGCTGTCTCCACCAAGTTGCGGTGGACGCCGTAATAACGTGTGGGCTCATGCGTTTCGTTCATGTAGCCAACAGGCAAGAGAAAGAGGCCAACCTTGGCACTCAAACGTTCGTCGATGTCGTGCTCAATGTAGAGCTGCTCAAACGCAACTTCACCTTGGTCACTGGCAGATACCACCGCATTTTCAATTTCCAATTCGGCCGCCATGCGGGTGCGATCGTTGAAGCGATAAGCAAAGCCCAACACACCGCGTCTTGCCGTGGCGACCGCACCAGCAGCATTGCCACGGGGGCGACTCATGCTGAGTTCGCCGTAGCCAAACAAGCTGACCCCGCTGGGCGATGCATCGCCAGCCACCATCGTGGTTGATGTCATTGGTTGGGTGGTTGCACTAGAGATCGGCACAACTTGTGCGCCAGGGGCTTGCACGACAACAGCTGCTGTTTGCACAGAAGCGGAGTTTTGTTGTCGCTTGACTACATCCAATTCAGCGCGAACGGCACGCAACTCGTCACGCAATTGACGCAGCTCTTGCACCAGTTCTGAGGTGGTCTGAGCCTGAGCTGGACCGCACAGTGCCAAGGCGGCAGCGGCGATGCAAGAAATCGGGAAAATTCGCGAGGTCAGGGAGTACATGGATAAGCCTTTAAGCGTCTCAAGGAGAGAAAAAACCATCGGTCAAAGTGGACAAGAAGACCAACAAATCGTCAATTTCTTGGGTGTTCAATGCGGCAGTTTGGCCGCGCGTGCGGTTGTAGGGCGCCTCTGTCACATTGACATTGCCACGCAGCAAGCTCGGCAAATCGTTGTAAACGACAAGGTTGCCTTGAGGGTCTTGGGGATACCAAAGTTGTGGCTGGGTATCACGCGTCACGTAAAACTCAATCGCTTCACGCAAGTTGTCGAACTTGCCGTTGTGAAAGAAATGCTTTCGCAAAGCCACATTACGCAAGCTGGGCACTTTGAAGGCACCACACAAGTCAGTGCGTGTGCTCAGATTGGTACGCACGGGTCCGCACAGGCCCTTGTCAAAGAACGCTACATCGTTGTTGCTCACAATCGCACTGTTGCGCGGAACGCCCAAACTGTCGTAACTGAAATCTGTGAACAAAGCAGCTGGTGCGTTGTCGGGTTTAGTGCTCGGATGGCAGGCGGCGCAATTGCCTTTGTCTGAACGGATAAACCAGGCCAGACCGCGCAACTCTTGGTCGGTGAAAGATGCGCGACCCGCATTGACCGCATCAAACTTGCTAGAAAAAGGCGCGAAATCTGTGTCTTCTTGCTGATAACGCGCCAGCGCTTGCACCACACGATCAAATGCGGCATCGGGGTTGCTGAAGATATCCGCACCGAATACTGCCCTGAACTTGGGAGCATAGGACGCTGCTTCAATTTTCCGTACCACATCACTCACGCTGGCGTTGGCCATTTCATGGTCATTCAAGAATGGGCCGCGTGCCTGCTCGGCCAGAGAGTTGGCCCGTCCATCCCAAAAAAAACCACCCGTTGGTGTGCCATCAGACGCGATGTAGAAAGCGGTGTTGAAACGCAAGTAACGAATGGCAGGAGGCAATCTCAAGCCAGGCATGTCCAAGTTGACACCACCGAACGCCACAGACGTGGTGAAAGGCGACGCGTGACCCAAATCAGGATCGTGGCAAGTGGCACACGACATCTGCCCCGAGCCCGACAAGGAAACATCTTTAAAAATTTCTTGCCCTATCAAAGCGACAGAACTCATCGACGCATTGGAACTCTGGCCACCACCGCAAGCGGACAAGCTGAGACAAACCATGCACGTCACAAATAAAAGGGCGAGCTTCATCCTGCACCGTGAAACACGGCCTATTCAAAAAAAGAAAATGGAGTTAAAAAAACCTAGCTCAAACCATCGAACGATGCTTGAGCATGCGTTGATCAGCTAAATGAGCGCCGATCAACCAAGTCGTGGGAATCACAACCAAGGCAATGGAGAGAATTTGCGCAATCCAACCTTCTGCAATGTCTTCGGTCATGGCGTGCCAAAGTGGATTGTCAATACCGGGCACCATGCCTGCCTCCGTGAATTCATGCAGGGCATACACCACCAACTGAATCGCAAAGACCATCATGAACCATGAGGTCACGCGAAAAAACCGGCCCAAATTCACCTTGTGACCAAACTTGACCCACATCAAGCTAACGACCCCTGCAAGCAACACACCAATCACGGACCCAACTGTCATGTCCGCTGCATCGGCATTCGCCGCCAAAGAAGCAATCATGGTGGCGGTTTCAATGCCCTCACGGCTGACCATAAAGATCGTAAAGCCGAAAAGTGACCACCAGGCTGTGGGGCCTTGCAAATCAGACACTTCGTTCAATCGATGGGTGATTTGCTGGCCCATGCCTTTGCCTGCCTGGGTCATGTGGACCACGCACCAAGTCACAGCAACGGCAGCGATCAACGCCATCACACCAGCCCATGCAGATGACATAGCCCCGATGCGGGACAGCACAACGCCAAGCCCCGCACAACCGATGACGGCAATGGCCATACCCCAACGCACAGCCCCCAGCAGGGCCAAATTGTTGGCTTTACGCAAGTACAACGTGACGATGGCAATCACTAAGAAGGCTTCTAAACCTTCACGAAAACAAATGAGCAGTGCTTGAAACATAGGGTGTTGTGTCCATCGTTGGTGAATCCGACACCCAAATGATAACCACTTTCATTTAGATTGGCAAGAAATTGCCAATTTTTTATCAAGACCACAGATAGCGAGGCATCGCGGGTGCTCTGCGCGCGTTCATCGCATTCATCAACAAACAAAAAATAGCGCCCAAGCGCAACGCAATCAATCCCGCATCCACTGCGTCGGGTTCTCGCTCAAATAAACGTAGGCATTGAAATAGTCCATCGCCAGCGCCGTTGCGCCAACGCCAACAAAGACGAGTGACACTTTTTCAAAAAACCAATTTCTGAGATAGCTGTAAAGATAGAACACGGTGATGGCAATCACAAAGAGCGCTCGATACTGGAAGTACCGAACGAATGTCTCATCGCTCATGTGAGACTGATAGTTTGAGACTGCAACGTGTGAGAAGAAAAGCAACTTGATGCAGTATGAGAAAACCACAGATAAGAGAAACAAGTTTCGAAACTTGAACCACGTGTCGACGGCCGAGGGCAAATGGCTGGCTGCACGCGCAGACATCAGCTCTACATCAGATGCAGTTTCTTCTTCGCTAAAGAGGGCATCCAACTCCGCGCGTGTGACCAATCCTTCATCCGTGTGTGATATCCCCATCGCATGCTCCCATTGCACACAAGGCTTGCGTGCAATGGCGATTTTAAGTCAAGGTGTAAATTTATGGATGCAAAAAAACTGTTGATGGAGCTTGAAAGAATTCAATCGAACTCAAAACACCATCCCCCCATCGATGTGAATAGACTGCCCCGTCATGCCGCTGGATTCAGACGATCCCAAATAAACCGCCATGCCAGCAATCTCTTGCGTCGTCATCATTCGCCCCAAAGGCACACGCGCCAGTGCGGCTTTGACAAACTCTTCAGCGGAAGCTCCCGCACTTTGCGCGGCTTGCGCCTTGAGTTCCTCCAACATATCTGTCTGGACAAAACCAGGACAGATGGCGTTGACAGTGACGTTGTAAGAGCTGGCCTCCAGCGCAACACACCGCGTCAAACCCACCAC
Organism: Limnohabitans sp. JirII-29; assembly: GCF_003063395.1. Lineage (NCBI taxonomy): Bacteria > Pseudomonadati > Pseudomonadota > Betaproteobacteria > Burkholderiales > Comamonadaceae > Limnohabitans > Limnohabitans sp. JirII-29. The sequence goes on along the minus strand of NZ_NESB01000001.1, from coordinate 368,725 downwards.
AGCGTGTTTGCTGATGTTGTACGCGCTTTGATTGCGCGACCCCCATTTGCCAGCGGTTGAAGCCATGTTGATGATGCGCCCGTGCTGGCGTGCCTGCATGCCCGGCAAGCAAGCTTGGGTGAAGTGAATCACACCAAACAAATTGACATCCAACATGTCTTGAAAGTCGTCGGGGGTGTAGTTCAGAAAAGATTTGGATTTGTAAACACCGGCGTTGTTGACCAAGATATCAACATGGCCGAATCTGGCCTCCACCTGATGCACCGCGTTGAACGATGCAGCTCGGTCAGTGACGTCCAAGGCCAGGGTCATGATGCGGTTTGCAGGCAACGCCAACTCGTCTGCCAATTGCTCAAGGGAAAGTTTGTCTCTTGCCACCAAACAAAGCAATGCCCCCTCCCTAGCGTAGGCTTGCGCAATTGAACGACCAATGCCTCGGCTTGCACCTGTGACGATGGCTACAGAATTCTTCAAACGTTGAGACAAAAGAACCTCCTTGAGATGCGTTTTAGTTCAGCCGCGTATGTACGACTCAAGCTGATCAATCAGATATTTTTGATGCGCCATCATTTCACGGACCACATCACCGATTGAGATCACACCGATCAGTTGACCATCTTTAAGAACTGGCAAATGGCGAATGTGACGGTCTGTCATGATTTGCATGCATTTGTCCATTTTTTGTGATGCATCGATCGTGATCACATCAGCTGTCATGACATCTCGCACCTGTGTTGTATCGCTTGATTTACCAAACAAGGTTACTTTTCGCGCGTAGTCCCGCTCAGAAAAAATGCCCACCAGCGCCCCTTGAGAAAGCACCAAAACCGCACCTATGTTTTTTTCAGCCATTAAAACAAGGGCCTGTTTAACGGTTTGATCTGGTGATACATGCCAAGTAGAACGTGCTTGATGCACAAGAAACTGTCCGGTAGTCAGCATTTCCTTCTCCTTTTGAAATTATTGCTAGACGTGTCAAATATGTATTTCAGAATGAACACTTTTAACCGATCCATCAAGCCTCAAAAGCAACAAAATTAAACTATCATATTTATGATATTGTTGACAAATATACTATATTTATAGCTACAATTATTTTAATACTTACTCCAAGTACGAGGCAAAAAACGCCCATGATAGACCCGAGTTTTGAATCAAGTTCAAACATACAACGAACCTCGCGTTTGGTTGTAACTGCGGGCGTTGCATTGGCAATTATTTTCTTGATCAATGCATTTTTGACGACTTATCTGTTGCGCGAGAACACCATCAAAGACAAATCAGATGAGTTGGCGAATCTGACTTTCATCTTGTCTGAACATGCTTCCCAAACCATATTTTCAGCAAACGCGGCGCTAGAAAGCGTACTCGACATTGTTGAGCTTTCCAAGATTGAATCCGAGAAAGCATTCGTTGAGTTTGCAAGTAAAAAAGAACAATTTGAACTATTACTCGCCAAAACCAAATCTAACGCCATCATCGATGTCTCAACATTTGTAGACAGCCATGGAAAAGTCATCAATTTTTCACGCGCTTACCCGCCCCCAAATATTGATTTGTCGGACAGGGATTACTTTATATTTCTAAGCAAAAACAATTACGAGAAAACTTATTTCAGTGCCCCCGTCCAAAACAAAGGCAATGGGAAATGGGTGTTCTATCTGGCCCGCAGAGTCAATAACAGCCATGGACAATTTTTAGGGCTTGTTCTTGTTGGCGTGTCAGTCGAAATTTTCTCATCGCTCTATGAGCAAGTAGGCATCAACCTGGGCGAAGGCTCATCGATTTCGCTGTTCAGAGATGACAATATGCTGCTGACACGTTGGCCGTTCGTGAACCATGCAATTGGCACGATCAACACAAACCAATTGATACAGTCATCGTTAAATTCAACCAAACGGGGCGGTGTGATTCTGACTGACGCACCGTCGGTTTATTCGAGAAATCAACCCGCAGAGCGCATGGTATCTTTTCGTGCCGTCTCGGGTTATCCATTTGTCGTTGGCAGCATCATGTCCAAAGACCTGTATTTGGCCAACTGGTATAAAAGTTTGAGTGGCGTCTTAATCACTACGGGTTTCACACTGGTAACCTTGATTGTTGGCATTTTGTTGTTTTTGCATATTTATCGAAAAAATGCGCGGGTCAGTTTCATGGCACATCATGATGTTCTGACAGAACTCCCTAATCGCATTTTGATTGCGGATCGACTGGTTGTTTCTTTAGAAAATGCCAAGCAACAAAAAACAAAGTTCGCTGTGATGTTCATTGATCTGGATAATTTGAAAACGATCAATGACTCACACAGCCATAACGCAGGAGACTTTGCTCTGAAAGAAGTTGCATCCAGAATGCGTTCGTGCATTCGTAAGTCAGATACGCTGGGTCGAATCGGTGGAGATGAATTTGTAGTGATCCTGCCAAACATCGAATCAGAAGCAGATGTGCTCCAAGTGGCAGAGAAAATTCGACATGCCATCAGTAGCCCTATCCTTTTCGAAGGGGCCCATCTCTCAACAAGTGCCAGCATTGGCATTGCCTTGTTTCCAGACCACGGTGACAACGAAGCTGACCTGATGAGCAATGCCGACATGGCCATGTATGAAGCAAAAAATAGCGGAAAAAACAACATCAGCATTGCGCACAAAGTAATTACATCAACTTAGGTGATGTCCACGACTTTCACCACAGGTTGTTCCTATGCTGTCTCAACTCATTTACCGCAGTCATGCACTCACCGATCTCAGCGACGTTGAGTTAGAGAAAATCGTTTCAACCTCCCAACTCAATAACAAGAGCTTAAACATCACAGGCATTTTGTTGTACGCGGACAAATACTTTATGCAGGTGCTAGAAGGACCAACCCGTGAGGTTGAACGATTATTCGCCCGCATTCAAAGTGATGACAGACACACAGAGGTGGTGCTCGTCTCTGTTCACCCCATCCATCTGAGACGGTTCGACCAATGGTCCATGCAATGGGTACCGGCTTCAAAATATTCGGGAAATGGACTGCCAGTCAAAGCCGTGCCTTCGGATCTGATCGCCGCGTATTTAAACTTTGATGACCGCACGAGTCGAATTCTTGATGCATTTATTCAAGGCCGTTGGAGGTCAACGCCAACGCATACCCCGCCTCCTTGGCGTACACATGATTTCTCGCCCCCCATCACTCAAAGTCAGAGTACGACATCCACAACACCCATACCCATATCGTTTGCTTTTCAGCCCATCGTAGAGACGAGCTCTGGAGAGGTGGTTGCTTTTGAGGCTCTGATCAGAGGACCCACAGGAGAGCTGGCAATGGACTTTCTCAATGGTGTATCAACCGCAGATGTTCACCGCTTTGATCTTGAGTCAAAAGCAGATGCCATCCAGCGTGCGGCACAACTGGGGGTCCGCTGCCGACTCGCCGTTAACCTCTTACCTAAATCGCTGACGAATGCGCCTGAAGCGGTAAGTTTCTTGATCAAACAAATACGGACCTGCGGCATCAAACCCGAGCAGTTGATCGTGGAACTGACTGAGGAAGAGGCCATCGCCAATCCCCTGCTGTTTCAAAATATGGTGCGCCAACTGCGCGCATCAGGCATCCAAATCGCTATTGATGATTTCGGTGCAGGCTATGCGGGGCTATCTTTGTTGGCGGAATTTCAGCCAGACATATTGAAAATAGACAAAAAAATTATTCAAGGCGTCGCAGCAAACGGCCCGCGCCAAGCTATCGTACGCGCCATCGTCGAGTTTTGTATCTGCCTTGGTATACGGGTAATCGCCGAAGGTATCGAAAACCAGGAAGACTGGCAATGGCTGGAGTCAGCGGGCGTTCATTGGTTTCAAGGTAATCTGTACGCAGAACCTGGACTCAACCAGATTCCCACAATCAATTGGCCGCTACCGCACAAAGAATTCTCTACCCCTCGATAACGGCCTACGTCAAGATGCGTTCGATTTTCGTTGCACGAACAAGGGAATGATCTGCGGCATCAGCGATTGCGGATCGCCTTGTGTGCAAGCTATCTCCAGCGTGCGCTTGACGGCGTCAGCCACCGTGTGATCGGCTTGCGTGTCCTGCGCCATGGCGTTGTAGTAACTCAAATCCTTGAGTGCATTCGCCAAAGTAAAACGCAAACCCGAGGGATCTCCTGAAACTAAAAATGGTTTCAAGCGCTCCAAGGCGGCGCCCCAACCTCCCCCCATCGCCAACACATCCACAAATGTTTGTGCGTTGACACCCGCAAGCTCAGCACATGCGGCAGCTTCAGCCAGCAAGGTCACGGAGCCCAGCGAGACATAGTTGTGCAACAGTTTCATACGGTGACCTGCCCCGATGGCCCCCACATGCACAATATTCTCTGCAAAACACGACAAGATGTGCTTGCACTCTTCAAACAAGGCCACATCCCCACCCACCAGTAAGTTCAACCGACCTTCCGCTGCCTCCTTGGGAGTTCGGGTCATGGGTGCATCTAAAAATTTACCGCCACTGGCCATCACCAACTCAGCGACTTTTTCAGTAGAAGACGGTACTGCCGTAGAGCAATCAATGACGATGGTTCCAGGCTGCATCCCTTTCAACACACCGTCTTCACCCATCAACACCGCCTCGACTTGAGGCGTGCCCGTGACACACAAGATCACCAGATCGGAATGTGCAGCCAACTCTTTCGGCGTTTTGAATGTTTGAGCTCCATGAGCTCGTAACGTATCAAGGGGCTGATTACCCGGATGCTCCAGCACAGACAAGCTTTGACCATGCTTGAGCAGGTTGGAGGCAATGCCATGGCCCATCATGCCGATACCGATCATTCCGATTTTTTTCATCTCTGCTCCGATTGCCAATTGCGCGAATTGGCACAGTAGGTGATGTAAAGAAAAAAGCACCGAGAGTTTCCTCTAGGTGCTTTGTTTCATGGGTGTTTTGGTGGGCAGTACAAGTTTCGAACTTGTGACCCCTGCAGTGTGAATGCAGTGCTCTACCCCTGAGCTAACCGCCCTATTCCATCTCTGGAAAGATCAATATTATGCCACAAGATTTTCGAATTTTCGCCAAACAGTTTGTCCACCGCTCGACTTATCCAATTGAACGAGCACCTCGCTATGTTGTAAGCGCTCTTGTTCAGACGCTGTGATCACGGGCAGCTCAAAGCCACTCAGGTCCACATATTCGGTGGTACGGCTTTGGTCATCGGTGCTCTCCGCCTCCATCAACAAGGCATCTTGCCCACGCGTCATGTTGATGTAGACGTCGGCCAACAGTTCGGCATCGAGCAAGGCTCCGTGCAAAGTACGTCCAGAGTTGTCCACTTCCAAGCGATCGCACAATGAATCCAGTGAGTTACGTTTACCTGGGAACATTTCCTTGGCCATCACCAACGTGTCGGTGATGCTGCTCACATAGCTTGTGAACGGTTTGTGTCCCACTTGCCCCAGCTCTTTGTTGAGGAAGCTCACATCAAATGGTGCGTTGTGAATCAGCACTTCGGCGTCTTGCAGGTAATCGACCAACTGCTGAGCCACTTCAACAAATTTGGGTTTGTCGCGCAAGAACTCATTGCTGATGCCGTGCACCTTGAGTGCGTCTTCGTGGCTGTCTCGCTCTGGGTTCAAATAAAAATGCAAGTTGTTGCCTGTAAGCTTGCGATTGACGAGCTCGACACAACCAATTTCAATGATTCGATCACCAGCCTCTGCCGACAGGCCGGTGGTTTCGGTGTCTAGAAAAATTTGACGCATGGTCAGTGGTTTTCTTTGGCGTGGTTGATGGTGTATTTTGGAATTTCAATCACCAGATTTTTTTGCGCCACGATGGCTTGACAACTCAAGCGCGAATTAGGCTCCAAGCCCCAGGCGCGATCAAGCAAGTCTTCTTCGGTCTCTTCCAAGTCGTTGAGCGAGTTGAACCCCTCACGCACCACCACGTGGCAGGTGGTGCAGGCGCAGCTCATGTCGCAGGCATGTTCAATGTGGATGTCGTTTTCCAACAAGGCTTCGCAAATGGTGCTGCCCGAAGCCACCTGGATCTCGGTACCCTGTGGGCAAAGTTCGGCATGGGGCAAAATTTTGATAACAGGCATTACAAAGTCTCGATGTTTTGACCAGCCAAGGCATGCTGGATTCCACGGTTCATACGTTGTGCGGCAAAGGCCTCGGTACCCTTGGCCAGTGCTTCAGTGGCAGCTTCAATGGCGGCAGCGTCCGGCAACTGTTTAGCCGCCAGGGTCGCTGCCATCAACGCTTCAATGTTCGCGCGTGACTCTGATGACAACAAGTCACCATCGGCTTGCAACGCACTTTGGGTAGCCAGCCACATGCGATCGGCATCGACCCGAGCTTCCACCAAGGCACGTGCTTGGATGTCTTGTTCAGCCGTTTTGAAACTATCTTGCAGCATGTGGGCAATTTGATCGTCCGACAAGCCATAGCTTGGCTTGACGGTGATACTCGCCTCCACGCCACTCATTTGTTCGCGGGCTGCCACGCTGAGCAAACCGTCAGCATCGACCGTGAAGGTCACACGGATGCGTGCAGCGCCAGCGGCCATGGGTGGGATTCCGCGCAACTCAAAACGGGCCAAACTGCGGCAATCGGTCACCAGATCGCGCTCACCTTGCACCACATGCAAGGCCAGCGCAGTTTGACCATCTTGGTACGTGGTGAAGTCTTGCGCCATGGCGGTAGGAATGGTTTGGTTGCGCGGCACGATGCGCTCGACCAAACCACCCATGGTCTCGATTCCCAGGGACAAGGGAATCACATCCAGCAACAACAGCTCTCCGTCCGGGTTGTTCCCAGCCAATTGGTTCGCCTGAATGGCAGCACCCAAGGCAACAACTTCATCTGGGTTCAGGTTGTTCAAGGGCACACGCCCCAGCAAGGCCTCGACCGCCGACTGAATTTGTGGCATCCGGGTTGAACCACCCACCATGACCACGCCTTGCACATCGTCTTTGCTGAGCTTGGCATCGCGCAAAGCTTTGCGCACCGCCGCCAGGGTACGTTGTGTGAGCGCAGCCGTGGCTCCTTCGAATTCAGCACGCGACACCGTGTGCGTCACATCACCGCTAGACAGTGACACGGCAAACGTGACGGACATGCTGGACGACAAGGCCTCTTTGCAAGCGCGTGCAGCCACCATCACACGCGCTTTGTCGGCGGGTGTGTCAATACGACAGCCTGTGGCTGTTTGCACATGGTCAGCCAAGGCGCGGTCATAGTCATCCCCGCCCAAAGCGGAATCACCGCCCGTCGCGAGCACCTCAAACACCCCACGGGTGAGACGCAGAATCGAAATATCAAACGTGCCGCCGCCCAAGTCGTACACGGCATACACACCTTCGCTGGCTTGGTCCAAGCCATAAGCAATGGCGGCCGCTGTGGGCTCATTGATCAAACGCAGCACATTCAAGCCTGCCAATTGCGCTGCGTCTTTGGTGGCTTGGCGCTGCGCATCGTCAAAGTACGCAGGCACGGTGATCACGGCACCATACAGGTCGTCGTTGAAAGTGTCTTCAGCACGGAAACGCAAGGTGGCCAGAATTTCAGCACTCACCTCGACAGGGGATTTATCACCGGCACGGGTATGAATAGCCAGCATGCCTGGCTTGTCGACAAATTGGTAAGGCAGTTTGTCGCGGTTGGCAATATCGGCCACACCCCGACCCATGAATCGTTTGACCGACACCAAGGTGTTTTGTGGGTCATCGGCTTGCGCGAGCAAGGCCACACGGCCAATTTGACGGCCATCGCCCTCTAGGTAACGCACCGCGGAGGGCAAGATCACCTCGCCCTCGCTGTCGGGCAGGCACTCGGCCACGCCATGGCGCACGCTGGCAACCAACGAGTGAGTGGTGCCCAGGTCAATGCCCACCGCAATTCGCCGCTGGTGTGGATCGGGGGCCTGACCGGGTTCTGAAATTTGTAACAAAGCCATGGTGTGTATTGTCGCTTTTAGGCTTGGTTTGTCTTATCGGGCATCGAGTGCATCGAGCCGCTGTTCAATGTCTTTGGCAAAGCGCTCAATGAACATCAGCGCCCTCACCTCTTGTGCAGCCTGAGGTAAATCATGGATCACATCAATGCAGTGTTCACAACGGCTCAGGCCCTCTTGGTGGGCAAGCTTGACTTCGTCGTGCAGGGTCTCCAAAGTCGCCAGGTCAGTGGCCTCATCCAAAGCTTCACGCCAGCTCATTTGCTGCATCAAAAAAGCGGTGGGCATGGCGGTATTGTTTTCCGCTTGGATAGGCGCACCGCCTAACTCACACAAGTAGGCAGCACGGCGCAGTGGATCTTTCAGGCGCTGGTACGCCTCATTGATGCGCACCGACCATTGCATGGCCACGCGTTGCGCCGCTGTGCCCTGAGCAGAAAATTTATCGGGATGCGCTTCGCGCTGTAAATCTTTCCAACGGGTGTCGAGCTCTGCACGGGTTTGGGCAAAGCGTTGCGGAAGATCAAACAGCACAAAGTCGTTGACGGCCAGCTGCACAGACAGCGGCAGGTCTGAGGCGCTCACGTCAGATCCGGAACGACTCACCGCAGCCGCAGCGGTCGCGTTCATTCGGATTGATGAACTTGAAACCTTCGTTCAAGCCTTCGCGCACAAAGTCCAACTGCGTGCCATCGATGTAGGCCAAGCTTTTGGGATCGACCAACACCTTGACGCCGTGGTCTTCAAAAATCACGTCCTCCGGCGAGGATTCGTCCACGTACTCCAGCTTGTAGGCCAAGCCAGAGCAACCGGTGGTTTTGACGCCTAAACGGACGCCAACGCCTTTGCCACGTTTGGCCAAGTAACGAGTGACGTGCCGTGCAGCGGCTTCTGTCAAAGTGACGGACATCTTGGTTCTCAGTGAATCAGTGGGCGTGTTTCTTTTTGTAGTCATCCACGGCGGCCTTGATGGCGTCTTCAGCCAAGATGGAGCAGTGAATTTTCACGGGCGGCAGTGCGAGCTCTTCAGCGATCTCGCTGTTTTTCAAAGCAGCCGCTTGGTCCAGGGTTTTGCCCTTGACCCATTCAGTCACCAACGAGCTAGACGCAATGGCTGAGCCACAGCCATAAGTTTTGAAACGTGCATCTTCGATCACACCGGTAACCGGGTTGACCTTGATTTGCAACTTCATCACGTCGCCGCAAGCTGGTGCACCGACCATGCCGGTGCCCACAGATTCGTCGCCCTTGTCAAACGAGCCCACGTTGCGGGGGTTTTCATAGTGGTCAATGACCTTTTCGCTGTATGCCATGGTGTAACTCCCGTCTATTGTTTAATGCGCAGCCCATTGGATGGTGCTGATGTCAATGCCGTCTTTGTACATGTCCCACAAGGGGCTCAAGTCGCGCAACTTACCCACGTTCTCACGGATGGTGGCAATGGCGTAATCGATTTCTTCTTCGGTGGAGAAGCGGCCAATCGTCATGCGCAAACTGCTGTGGGCCAACTCGTCGCTGCGGCCCAAGGCACGCAGCACATAGCTGGGTTCCAAGCTGGCCGAGGTGCAGGCAGAGCCTGATGAGACCGCCAAACCTTTGATGCCCATGATGAGTGACTCACCTTCCACATAGTTGAAGCTGATGTTGAGGTTGTGGGGCACGCGGTGTTCGAGGTTGCCGTTGACAAACACTTGCTCCATGTCAGTCAAACCGTCGAGCAAGCGTTTTTGCAAGGCACGGGCCTTGGCCACGTCTTGCGCCATTTCAAGTTTGGCCAAACGGAAGGCTTCTCCCATACCCACACACTGGTGCGTGGGCAAGGTGCCGCTGCGCATGCCGCGCTCATGACCACCCCCGTGCATCTGGGCTTCCAAACGCACACGTGGTTTACGACGCACGTACAAGGCACCAATGCCTTTGGGGCCATAAGTTTTGTGTGAGGCCAAGCTCATCAAATCGACCGGCAAGGTCTGCATGTCGATCTCTACCTTGCCCGTGGATTGCGCCGCATCAACGTGGAAGATGATGCCTTTTTCGCGACACAACTGGCCAATCGCCGTGATGTCTTGGATCACACCGATTTCGTTGTTGACGTGCATGACACTGATCAAAATCGTGTCTGGGCGAATGGCCGCCTTGAGCACGTCCATGTTCAACATGCCGTCTTCTTGCACGTCGAGGTAGCTCACCTCAAAGCCTTGACGCTCCAACTCGCGCATGGTGTCCAGCACCGCCTTGTGCTCGGTCTTGACGGTGATCAAGTGCTTGCCCTTGGACTTGTAAAAGTGTGCAGCACCTTTCAAGGCCAGGTTGTTGGACTCGGTGGCACCCGACGTCCACACAATTTCGCGTGGGTCAGCACCAATCAAGGCAGCCACATCAGCGCGGGCTTTTTCAACAGCTTCTTCGGCCGCCCAGCCCCAAGCGTGGCTGCGGGATGCGGGGTTGCCAAAGCTCTCACGCAACCATGGAATCATTGCGTCGACCACGCGTGGGTCAACGGGGTTGGTTGAAGCGTAGTCGAGATAAATCGGGAAATGAGGCGTCATGTGGATACGAGCTCTGAAAAAAAGGGGTTAGCTTTTGGCGAAGGCGTTGCCCAAGGCAAACACCGAATTGGGGGCGTTCACACGGATAGGCTTCACGACAGGCATGCTGGAGATGGCACGGCGGATCGCAGGTTTGTTTTCAATTTCCACGCCCTTGGCCAATTGTTCGTCGACCAGTTTTTGCAAGGTGACGGAGTCTAAAAACTCGACCATGCGCTGGTTCAACGATGCCCACAACTCGTGGGTCATGCAGCGGCCTGTTTCGCCCAAGCAGTTTTCTTTGCCGCCGCAGTGGGTGGCATCGATCGGCTCGTCCACCGACACGATGATGTCGGCCACGGTGATGTCCGCCGCCTTGCGACCTAGCGAATAACCACCGCCAGGGCCGCGGGTGGACTCGACCAGATCATGGCGACGCAGCTTGCCAAACAGCTGCTCCAGGTAAGACAGCGAAATTTGTTGGCGCTGGCTGATGGCCGCCAAGGTGACGGGCCCGTTGTTTTGGCGCAAGGCCAAATCAATCATGGCGGTCACAGCAAAACGACCTTTGGTGGTGAGACGCATGGCAAGCTCCTTTCAGGGGTGAGGCCTTTGTCGACTAATAGAGTCAACTATACCATAAACCCCATTGATTTGCTCAGGTACTCTGCTCCCCTGCCGATCTGTCGACGACAAAAGTCAGGCGTAAACCCTAACATCGCGGCCATCAGGCCTTTTGCGCCAACACCACCACATTGTCGTGACCTGCACCACCAAAAGCCTGCTCGCGCAACGAGGCCAACTGGTCGCGCACACGAGCCGCATTTTCGAACTCCAAGTTGCGTGCGTGCTCCATCATGAGCTTTTCCAATCGCTTGATCTCTTTGGCCACATCGCGCTCGCTCATGTCCTCGACCTTCGCCTTTTGAATCTCTCGGGCCTGCGCCTCTTTGCCCGCTTTTTCGCTGTAAACGCCATCGATCAAATCGCGTACTTGCTTGAACACCCCGCGTGGCGTGATGCCATGGGCTTCGTTGTGCGCAATCTGCTTGACTCGGCGACGCTCGGTTTCGCCAATCGCTTTTTTCATCGACTCAGTCATGCGGTCAGCGTACAAAATGGCTTTGCCACTCAGGTTACGAGCCGCCCGGCCAATGGTCTGAATCAAGCTACGCTCTGAGCGCAAAAAGCCCTCCTTGTCGGCGTCCAAAATCGCCACCAAAGACACCTCGGGCAAGTCAATGCCTTCACGCAACAAGTTGATGCCCACCAGCACATCAAAAGTGCCCAGACGCAGATCTCGCAGAATTTCCACGCGTTCCACCGTGTCAATGTCGCTGTGCAAGTAGCGCACTTTGACGCCGTTGTCGGTCAAGTAATCGGTGAGCTGCTCAGCCATTCGCTTGGTCAGCGTGGTGATCAAGACACGCTCTTTCAAGTCGACGCGGATGCGAATTTCTTGCAGCACATCGTCCACTTGGTGCGTGGCGGGTCGCACTTCGACCAAGGGGTCGACCAAACCCGTCGGACGTACCAGTTGCTCCACCACACGGCCTGCGTGGGTCTTCTCGTAATCAGCAGGTGTGGCCGACACAAACACCACTTGGCGCATGCGTTTTTCAAACTCTTCCAGCTTCAGGGGACGGTTGTCCAAGGCGCTGGGCAAGCGAAACCCGTACTCCACCAAGGTGGTTTTGCGTGCCCGGTCGCCGTTGTACATGCCCCCGAGTTGACCAATCATCACGTGGCTTTCGTCCAAAAACATCAGCGCGTCTTTGGGCATGTAATCGGTCAAGGTGCTGGGTGGCGCACCGGGGGCTGCGCCCGATAAATGACGGGTGTAGTTCTCAATGCCTTTGCAGTGGCCTACCTCAGACAGCATTTCCAAGTCAAACCGGGTGCGTTGCTCCAGGCGTTGCGCCTCCACCAACTTGTTCATGCCGACCAGTTCTTTCAGGCGCTGCGCCAACTCCACCTTGATGGTCTCGACCGCTGCCAGCACCCGGTCACGCGGGGTCACGTAATGGCTCGATGGGTAAATCGTGAAACGCGGGATTTTTTGCCGAATGCGTCCGGTCAGCGGATCAAACAACTGCAAGCTCTCGATCTCGTCGTCAAACAACTCAATGCGAATCGCCAACTCCGAGTGTTCAGCGGGGAACACATCGATCGTGTCGCCCCGCACACGGAACTTGCCACGCGCGAAGTCGTGGTCGTTGCGCTCGTACTGCATGCGCACCAACTGAGCAATCGCATCGCGTTGGCCCACCTTGTCACCAGCACGCAGCGTCATGATCATCTGGTGGTAGCTCTCGGGCTCGCCAATACCGTAGATGGCCGACACCGTGGCCACCACAATCACATCACGGCGCTCCAAGATGCTCTTGGTGCAACTCAAACGCATTTGTTCGATGTGCTCGTTGATGGCACTGTCTTTCTCAATGAACAAATCACGCTGTGGCACATAGGCCTCGGGCTGGTAGTAGTCGTAGTAGCTGACGAAATACTCCACCGCGTTGTTGGGAAAAAACTCACGAAACTCGCTGTAGAGCTGCGCTGCCAAGGTTTTGTTGGGCGCAAAAATAATGGCCGGTCGTCCCAATTGGGCGATCACGTTGGCCATGGTGTAGGTCTTGCCCGAGCCCGTCACCCCGAGCAAGGTTTGAAACACCTCGCCGTCGTTGATGCCATCGATCAACTCGGTGATCGCCGTCGGTTGATCGCCCGCAGGCGGGTACGGCTGGTACAGCTCAAACGGTGAGCCGGGGTAGCGCACCATCTGCCCCGTGGCGGGTAAAACAGTGGCATCAGAGACAACTTCAAAGGGTGTGGGCATAACTTGGCAAAAAAACAATCAAGCTGGCCCTTAAAATTCAGGCCAAGCGCACTAGCCTACCGCAGACTGCGCGTTCTGCCCCAAACCCCTTCTGTTTATCTGTGATCAAGGACTGACGATGTCAATGTTTACCGCTGTCGAAATGGCACCCCGCGACCCTATCTTGGGTTTGAACGAGCAATTTGCCGCCGACACCAACCCCAACAAAGTCAACCTCGGCGTGGGCGTGTACTTTGACGACAACGGCAAACTGCCCCTGCTGGACTGCGTGCAACAAGCCGAAAAAACCATGATGGCCAAGCCCACTGCGCGTGGCTACCTGCCCATCGACGGCATTGCCGCCTACGACAGCGCCGTCAAAGGCCTGGTGTTTGGCGCCGACTCCGAGCCCGTCACGTCTGGCCGTGTGGCCACGGTGCAAGGCATTGGCGGCACCGGTGGCTTGAAAATTGGCGCTGACTTTTTGAAGCACCTCAGCCCCAACGCCACCGTGTTGATTTCGGACCCCAGCTGGGAAAACCACCGCGCCTTGTTCACCAACGCGGGCTTCAAGGTTGAGACGTATGCCTACTACGACGCCGCCAAGCGCGGCGTGAACTTTGAGGGCATGCTGGCGTCGCTCAACGCCGCCGCGCCTGGCACCATCGTGGTGTTGCACGCGTGCTGCCACAACCCCACCGGCTACGACATCACCCCCGCCCAGTGGGACCAAGTGGTGAGCGTGGTCAAAGCCAAAAATCTGACCGCCTTTCTCGACATGGCCTATCAAGGTTTTGGCCACGGCATCGCCGAAGACGGCGCAGTGATTCAAAAATTTGTCGCTGCAGGTCTGTGCTTTTTTGTCTCCACCTCATTCTCCAAAAGCTTCAGCTTGTACGGCGAACGCGTGGGCGCTTTGAGCGTTCTGTGCGCCGACAAAGAAGAAGCAGGCCGCGTGTTGAGCCAACTCAAAATCGTCATTCGCACCAACTACTCCAACCCACCCATCCACGGCGGTGCCGTGGTAGCGGCCGTGTTAGGCAACCCCGAGTTGCGAGCCTTGTGGGAAAAAGAACTGGGTGAGATGCGCGTGCGCATCAAAGCCATGCGCCAAAAGCTGGTCGACGGTTTGAAAGCTGCTGGTGTGAAGCAAGACATGAGCTTCATCACCACCCAAATCGGCATGTTCAGCTACTCAGGCCTGTCCAAAGACCAAATGGTGCGTCTGCGCAACGAGTTCGGTGTCTACGGCACCGACACCGGCCGCATGTGCGTGGCAGCGCTCAATAGCAAGAACATCGACTACGTTTGCGCCTGCATCGCCAAGGTGATGTAAGCCAAAGCGCTCAGTCCCAAATGACTGAGCGCATCGCGATCGATGCCAGCTGGTAACCCTCGTTGAAAAATTCCACGCTGTCCCCTGGCTCTGCCGCGCCTGCGGCATACAGCAAAGGCAAGTAGTGGTCGTAGCTGGGGTGAGACATCTGCGCGATGTTCCCCTGCGCTTGAAAGTCCACTAAGGCCTCGTTGTGGCCGGCCCTGATTTGATCCGCCACCCATTGGTCAAACGCAATCGCCCAATCGTAGGCTTGGTTGTCGGCGGCTGAGCGCTGCATGGTGCGCAGGTTGTGCACCGTGTTGCCACTGGCCATCACCAACACACCCTGATGCCTGAGGCTGCGCAATTGTTGGCCCAACGCATAGTGCTCAGCCATGGGGCGGTGGTAGTCGATGCTCAGTTGAACCACAGGAATATCTGCCTCAGGAAACATGGGCTTCAAAACACCCCAACAACCATGGTCCAAACCCCATTGGTCCAAATCCAGACCCACAGCTTCACCGCTGGCCGGTTGACGCAGCAATTGCGCAGTGTGCGCCGCCCACTCTGGCGCGCCAGGTGCGGGGTATTGCTGTTCAAACAGTTCTTGCGGAAAGCCACCAAAGTCGTGAATGGTTTTGGGGTGTGCCATGCCTGTGAGCCACCAACCCTGGGTGATCCAGTGGGCTGAAATACAAAGTATCAGTTTGGGCTTGGGCCAACGGGTGCCAAACTGAGGGCCAATGCGCTGCCACTCACGGCGAAACGGGCTGTCTTCGATCACATTCATGGGACTTCCGTGACCGACAAAAAGAACGGGCATCTGTGGTGTGGCGTGAGGTGTTGTCATGGCTTGTTTAAGACAAAAATAAAGGCTTTGTCGATTGGAGGACAGACTCCATTTTCACCCTATCTTCAGCTGTTATATTGCACTGCAACATATTTGAGATCCCCCCATGCTTTACCAAATCTTCGAAACCCAGCGCACCTTGATGGAGCCATTCGCAGACTTTGCGCAGGCTGCCTCCAAGCTCTACAGCAACCCACTCTCTCCATTGGGTCAGAACCAACTGGGTCAACGCATTTCTGCGGGTTACGACTTGCTCTACCGCTTGGGCAAAGACTACGAAAAGCCCCAGTTCGGCATCCAATCGGTCAAGGTGGACGGTGTGGACGTGGCCATCCATGAACGCATTGAAGTGGACAAGCCGTTTTGTGAACTGCGCCGCTTCAAACGCTACACCGACGATGCACACACCCTGACCAGCCTCAAAGGCCAACCTGTGGTGCTGATCGTTGCGCCCTTGTCGGGTCACTACGCCACCTTGTTGCGCGACACCGTCAAGACCATGCTCAAAGACCACAAGGTCTACATCACCGATTGGAAAAACGCCCGTCTGGTGCCGCTGAGCGACGGCGAGTTCCACCTCGACGATTACGTCAATTACGTTCAAGAGTTCATCCGCTACTTGCAAGGCCATTACGGCAACTGTCACATCATGAGTGTGTGTCAACCTACCGTGCCGGTGTTGGCAGCTGTGTCCTTGATGGCCAGCCGTGGTGAAAAAACACCGCTGACCATGACCATGATGGGCGGCCCTATTGACGCTACAAAATCCCCCACGGCGGTCAACAACCTGGCCATGAACAAGAGCTTCAGCTGGTTTGAAAACAATGTGATCTACCGCGTGCCTGATAACTTTCCAGGTGCTGGCCGTCGCGTCTACCCAGGCTTTTTGCAGCACACCGGCTTTGTAGCCATGAACCCGGATCGCCATTTGAAGAGCCATTACGACTACTTCAAAGACCTGATCAAGGGCGACAACTCCAGCGCCGAGTCGCACCGCCAGTTCTACGACGAGTACAACGCCGTGCTCGACATGGACGCCGATTACTACCTGGAAACTATCAACACCGTGTTTCAAGAGTTCAAGCTGGTGCGTGGCACTTGGCAAGTGAAATCTGAAAAGGGACAGCTAGAGCTGGTTCGTCCACAAGACATCCGAGGCACCGCGCTGCTCACGGTGGAAGGTGAGTTGGATGACATCTCGGGTTCGGGTCAAACCGTGGCCGCGCACGACTTGTGCACGGGCATCGTGCGCCAAGAGCACCACCACTTGGAGGTGCCAGGTGCTGGTCATTACGGCATCTTCAGCGGACGCCGCTGGCGCGAGGTGGTGTACCCACACGTCAAGAGCTTCATCTTGGAACATCAAAAAGCGTCCGTGGCTCAAAAAGCCGTCAAAGCCAGCACAGCCGCAAAGCCAAAAGTCACGCGCCCTGCGGCCAAAAAAGCAGTCGCTGCGGCTGCCCAAGCTACCCCAGTGGCTGTGAAAAAAGTGTCTGCCCGCTCGGCGCCAACCTCTGTTGCAGCCAAGCCTGCGGCCAAGAAAGCTGTGCGCGCGAAAAAGTGAGTCTGATTCAACGTCTCAACGACGCCCTGCCACAGACACAGTGCACGCGCTGCGGCTACCCCGACTGCAAAAGCTACGCCCAAGCAATCGCCGAGGGTGAGGCCCGCATGAACCAGTGCCCTCCTGGGGGCCAGGAAGGTGTGCAGCGCTTGGCCGCCATCCTGGGCCAAGCCGAGCTTCCATTGAACGCTGAACACGGCGTGGAAGGCCCACGCCAAATGGCCGTCATCGACGAGGACTGGTGCATTGGTTGCACGCTTTGCATCGCCGCCTGCCCGACAGACGCCATCTTGGGCGCCAACAAACGCATGCACACCGTGATTGAGGCCTATTGCACGGGCTGCGAGTTGTGCATCCCCGTGTGCCCTGTGGACTGCATCCAACTCGAACCCGTTGATCCGCAACGCACCGGATGGGCCGCTTGGTCACCCGAACAAGCCACTCAGGCACGCGCGCGCTACGACTGGCACCAGCAACGCAGTGCCCGCGAGACACAAGAAAACGCGCAACGGCTGCAAGCCAAAGCGCTCAAAAAATTAGCCGACTTACCTGCCCACACCCACGGTGCCGAGGGCGCTGGCAGCGCGCCTGAAGTGGACCGCAAGCGCGCCATCATCGAAGCCGCCTTGGCCAAAGCCAAAGCACGCGCGCAAAGTTGAACGGCCCCTGTTGGGGTCGTTTCACACATGGGAACAGGCGCTTGCCGCCTGCTCGCTTCACTCGATGCGTGCGCCCGAGGCCTTCACAATTTGACCCGCCGTGTCCCAGTCCGCACGCAGCACACGCTGGAACTCGTCCGACGACATGGCTCCCGGCTCAACCCCCAACTTGGTGAAGCGCTCTTGCACCACAGGGTCAGCCAATACCTTGGCCATGGCCGCGTTGATGCGGTCCACCTCGGCTTTGGGTGTGGCTGCTGGGGCCAACAAGCCAAACCAGGAATCGAATTTGAATCCTGGCAAACCCGCCTCGGCCACCGTAGGCAACTCAGGCATGAACTTGGAGCGCTGGCTGCCGGTGTAGGCCAGCAACTTGATGCGCGGGTCTTGGCGGAACCCCGCCACACCGATGGTGGCCGACGTCACACCTTGCACGCGACCGGCCAGCACTTCGTTGACTGCGTCGCCCGTGGACTTCATCGGAATGTGCTGCATGCTGGCACCTGCTTTGGCCAGGAACGAGGCCATGCCCAAATGCGTGGCGCTGCCGTTGCCCGCCGAGGCGTAGTTGAACTGACCCGGCTTGGCCTTCAAGGCGCGCACATACTCGGCCATGTTGTTCACGCCCATGTTGGCAGGCGCAGCCACCACGTAGCCCGAATAGCCCAACAAGGCCACGCCCACAAAGTCTTTCACGGGGTCATAGGGCAACTTGGCATACAAATGCCCAGCCAGGTTGTGGCTGGCAGCAGCCAGCACCAAGGTGTTGCCATCCGCTGCTGCATGGGCCACTTGCGCCGTGCCCACCGTGCCGCCTGCACCCGCGCGGTTTTCCACCAGCACCGTGGCACCCAGGGCTTGGCCCAGCTCGTTGTTGAAGGTGCGTGCCAAGGTGTCTTGCACCGCACCGGGTCCGAAGGGCACCACCAAATGCACCACGCGTTGCGCCCAAGCGGAACCCAGGGAGCAAGCGCCCAATGCCAGCGCCAGAGTCAGGCGGCGCAGTGTGTGTGAAGAAGACATAAACATCCTTGTTGCATCAAATAAAAACCGAATCTCAGTCGCCGCAAATGCGTTGGCCCGCACCTCGCCAGATGAGACATCAAACCATTCAGGGGCGTGCCAGCCAACGCTCCACCAAGCGCACAAAATAGCTTGCACCCACCGGAATGATGGCGTCGTTGAAGTCAAACGAGGTGTTGTGGATCACGCAGGCACCGGGCCCATGGTCGGGCATGCGGTGGCCGCCATCGCCGTTGCCAATGAAGGCATAGCAACCGGGCTTGGCGCGCAGCATATGGGCAAAGTCTTCGGCGGTCAGCACGGGCTCGAAGGCGTCGTTCACGTCCTGCACACCCACGATCTCGCGCATCACCTCGGCGGCAAACTGGGCTTCAAACGCATGGTTCACCACGGGGGGCGAGGCCCGCACAAAGCTCACCTCGGCTTGGCAACCATGGGCCAATGCTGTGTGTTCTGCGGTGCGGCGCAATGCGGCCTCCAGCACATCCAAGGCTTCAACGGAGAACGTGCGCACCGTGCCGCCCACCCAGGCCACATCAGGAATCACATTGGGCGCGCCAGAGCCCTGAATTTGCGTGACCGCCAGCAGCACCCGCTCACGCGAGTCGATCACCCGGGGCACCAAGGTTTGCAACTGCTGCGCCAAGTTGATGGTGGCTGCCACCGGGTCGGTACCGGTGTGCGGCATGGAGGCATGGGTGCCACGCCCGCGCAGCGTGACGCGCCAAGTGTTGCTCGACGCCATCAAAGCGCCGTGGTTCAGTGCAAACGATCCAGCCTTGGCACCCAAAGAGAAGTTGTGCAAGGCAAACACCGCCTCACAAGGAAAGCGCTCAAACAAGCCTTCATCGATCATCTTCTTGGCGCCCGCCTTGCCCATTTCTTCGGCAGGCTGAAAGATGAAGTTCACCGTGCCGGCAAAGTCACGGCGTTGCGACAGCTGCCAGGCGGCCGCCAGCAGCATGGTGGTGTGGCCGTCGTGACCGCAGGCGTGCATGCGCCCGTCGTGCTGCGAGCGGTGGGGAAAGTGGTTGTCTTCTTGCAGGGGCAGCGCGTCCAAGTCGGCGCGCAAGCCAATGCTGTGTGGCCCCTCGCGCCCGTGTAAGACGCCCACGACCCCGGTGTGGGCGATGCCCGTGTGCACCTCCAGCCCCCAGCTGCGCAAACGCTCGGCCACGATGGCGCTGGTGCGGTTTTCGTCGTACCCCAACTCGGGATGGGCGTGGATGTCACGCCTGAGTTTTACAAAATCTGAATACTCGTCAAAACACGTCAACACCGCCATGCAGGCCCCTTCGGTTTAAGAAGCGGCCAGTTTACTGAAGGCGCTCACCACCTCAGGGGGCGCTTGCACCAATTCAATCAACACGCCCTCACCACCAATGGGGAACTCGTCGTTGGCCTTGGGGTGAAGGAAGGTGATGTCAAACCCCGCCGCACCTTGGCGGATACCGCCCGGCGCAAAACGCACGCCTTGGGCGCTGAGCCAGGCCACGGCCTCGGGCAGTTTGTCGATCCACAAGCCCACATGGTTCAAGGGTGTGGTGTGCACCGCTGGCTTTTTGTCTGGGTCCAAAGGCTGCATCAAATCGACTTCGACCTTGAAAGGCCCCACGCCCATGGCGCAAATGTCTTCGTCCACGTTTTCGCGTTCGCTTTTGAAAGTGCCCGTCACCTCCAAGCCAAACATGTCAACCCAGAGTTTTTGCAAGCGGCCTTTGTCGGGGCCACCGATGGCGATTTGCTGGATACCCAGCACTTTGAAGGGGCGTGTTGTTTCAGACATCACTCAAACTCCACAATCATCTGATCCACCGTGAGTGACTCGCCTTTGTTGGCCACCACGCTCTTGATCACACCATCTTGGGTGGCGAACAACACGTTCTCCATCTTCATGGCTTCGATCACGGCCACGCGTTCACCGGCTTGCACTTTTTGGCCGGGCTTGACAGCCACATCCACCAGCAAGCCGGGCATGGGCGACAACACATAGCGGCTCAAATCGGGCGGTGCTTTGTACGGCATGAGTTGGTGCAACTCGGCCATGCGCGGCGACATCACCAAGGCATCGATGCGGGTCCCGTTGTGCTGCACTTGCAGCACCAGTGGGTTTTTCAAGGTGCCCCGCTCCACCTGCGCGGTGAAGGGCTGACCGTTGACCGTGCCCTCAATGCGCACATCGTTCAAACGCGAGTGACTTTCGATGGCATATGACTTGGTGCCCACCTGGATGGTGGCCACACCGCTTTGGCCACGGAACTCGTCCACATGCACAGCCTTGTAGCTGTTGTGGCCTTGCGCCCCCAGCACCACCACGGTGTAGTCCTGGCCAATTTTGACGTCATAGCCCGGCAACTGACCGCTCAGGTTGGCGGCACGTTCGCGCGACTTGCGGCGCACAAAGGCGGCCAGCGCCACCAAGAAGTCGGGGGCGTCGTGCGGCACGTCTTCGGCGCGGAACCCGTGGGCGTATTGCTCGGCAATGAAGCCCGTGTTGAAGTCGCCCGAAACAAACTTGGGGTGCGCCAGCAAAGCCGCTTGGAACGGAATGTTGGAGCTGATGCCACGAATGACAAAACCGTTCAAGGCTTCGCGCATCTTGGCAATCGCTTCGTTACGGTCTTTGCCGTGCACGATGAGCTTGGCGATCATCGAGTCGTAGAACATCGGAATCTCACCACCGTCTTGCACCCCAGTGTCCACCCGCACGCCAAACAAGTTGGCCGTGTTGCCCTGGAACATGGTTTGTGCCGGTGTTTGAAAGCGCACCAAGCGCCCGGTCGAGGGCAAGAAGTTGCGGAACGGGTCTTCGGCGTTGATGCGGCACTCGATGGCCCAGCCATTGCGCTTCACATCGGCTTGCGTGAGCGGCAGCTTCTCGCCTGCGGCCACGCGAATCATCAGTTCCACCAAGTCCAAGCCCGTGATGGCTTCGGTCACCGGGTGCTCCACTTGCAGGCGGGTGTTCATTTCAAGAAAGTAAAAGTCTTGATCTTTGCCGACCACAAACTCCACCGTGCCTGCCGATTGGTACTTCACCGCCTTGGCCAACGCCACCGCTTGTTCGCCCATGGCTTTGCGGGTGGCGTCGCTGATGAAAGGCGACGGCGCTTCTTCGATCACCTTTTGGTGGCGACGCTGGATGGAGCACTCACGCTCGTTCAAATAAATCACGTTGCCGTGGCTGTCGCCCAGCACCTGAATTTCGATGTGGCGGGGTTCGAGCACGTACTTCTCAATGAACACGCGGTCATCGCCAAAACTGTTGCGCGCTTCGTTGCGACACGAGGTGAAACCTTCGAAGGCTTCTTTGTCGTTGAAGGCCACGCGCAGGCCTTTGCCGCCGCCGCCTGCCGAGGCTTTGATCATCACGGGGTAGCCAATGCCTTTGGCAATCTCCACCGCTTGCTCAGCGGTGTCGATGGCGTCGTTGTAGCCGGGAATGGTGTTGACCTTGGCTTCGAGCGCCAGCTTTTTGGAAGCGATCTTGTCGCCCATGGCGGCAATGGAATGCGCCTTGGGACCGATGAAGGCAATGCCCTCTTCTTCGCATCGTTTGGCGAAATCGGTGTTCTCGCTCAAGAAACCGTAGCCAGGGTGAATGGCCTGCGCGCCAGTGGCTTTGGCCGCTGCAATGATTTTCTCGGCCACAAGGTAAGACTCACGCGAAGGTGCGGGGCCCAGTAACACCGCCTCATCGGCGAGTTGCACATGGCGTGCTTCTTTATCGGCTTCGGAGTACACGGCCACGGTTTTGATGCCCATTTTGTGGGCGGTGGCGATGACACGGCAAGCGATTTCGCCGCGGTTGGCAATCAGAATTTTGGTAAACATGTGTATTCCTTATTCGGGTATCAGTTCAATTTTTTGCTGTGCTCGCTTTGGGCATGCCGTGAGTTGCTGAGCTCGCCACGGGCGCGGCGTATCCGCCTCCGCTCATGTCCCCCGCCCTTCGGGCTCCTCCTTCACTTCGCTGCGGCGGACACACCGCACCCATGGCTGCGAAGTGCTCCACAGAATGCGGGCTACCCGCTTGCGCGTCTGCGAAGTGCGTCACAGCGCTCGGACTGCCCGCTTGCGCGCCAGCAAAGTCCGTCACAGACAAGGGGCTACCCGTCTCCCCTACCGCAATAAAAAGCGCTGCATCAAGCGGGTAGCCTGAGCGCTTTGCGTAGGTAAAGGAGGAGGCCGAAGGCCGGGGGACACGGAGCAAAGCGCTCAGGCTACCCGCGACCGCAAACTCTGTCGCACGAAGCGAGTTGCCTGGGCGCTTTGCGCAGGTAAAGGAGGAGGCCCAAGGCCGGAGGACACGGAGCAAAGTGCTCGGGCTACCCGCGACCGCAAACTCTGTCGCACGAAGCGAGTTGCCTGGGCGCTTTGCGCAGGTAAAGGAGGAGGCCGAAGGC
The DNA here is from genome assembly GCF_003063395.1 of Limnohabitans sp. JirII-29. Taxonomy (NCBI): domain Bacteria; kingdom Pseudomonadati; phylum Pseudomonadota; class Betaproteobacteria; order Burkholderiales; family Comamonadaceae; genus Limnohabitans; species Limnohabitans sp. JirII-29. The sequence continues at coordinate 345,632 of NZ_NESB01000001.1, read as the reverse complement.
CGGGGGACACGGAGCAAAGCGCTCAGGCAACTCGCCCTCCCTAACCGACGTTTCAACTCAGTGTTCCTCATAAGCCAACTCAAAGCGGAATGTTGCCGTGCTTGCGCCACGGGTTGTCGATCTGCTTGTCTTTGAGCATCACCAACGAGCGGCAAATGCGCTTGCGGGTTTCATGCGGTTGAATCACATCGTCAATGAAGCCACGCGCACCCGCCACAAACGGGTTGGCAAAACGGACCTTGTACTCGGCTTCTTTGGCAGCCAGCTTTTCCGGGTCGCCCTTGTCTTCGCGGAAGATGATCTCCACCGCGCCCTTGGCCCCCATCACCGCAATCTCGGCATTGGGCCAGGCAAAGTTCACGTCACCACGCAGGTGCTTGGACGCCATCACGTCATAGGCACCGCCATAGGCCTTGCGGGTGATCACGGTGATCTTGGGCACGGTGCACTCGGCATAGGCGTAGAGCAACTTGGCACCGTGTTTGATGATGCCGCCAAACTCCTGGCTGGTGCCTGGCATGAAGCCGGGTACATCCACAAAGGTGATCACGGGGATGTTGAAGGCATCGCAAAAGCGCACAAAGCGCGCGGCTTTGATGGAGCTCTTGATGTCCAAGCAGCCAGCCAACACCAAAGGTTGGTTGGCCACAATGCCGACGGTTTGACCAGCCATGCGGGCAAAGCCGATCAAGATGTTTTTCGCGTAGTCAGGTTGCAGCTCGAAGAAGTCGCCATCGTCCACGGTTTTGACAATCAGCTCTTTCATGTCGTAGGGCTTGTTGGGGTTCTCGGGCACCAAGGTGTCCAAGCTCACATCCATGCGGTCGGTCGGGTCCCCGTTGTGGCGCACCGGCGCTTTCTCTTTGTTGTTGAGCGGCAGGTAGTTGTAGAGACGGCGCAGCATCAGCAAAGCTTCGACGTCGTTTTCAAACGCCATATCGGCCACACCGCTCTTGGTGGTGTGGGTCAATGCGCCGCCCAGCTCTTCGGCGGTCACTTCTTCGTGCGTCACGGTCTTGACCACTTCGGGGCCCGTGACAAACATGTACGAGGTGTCTTTGACCATGAAGATGAAGTCGGTCAGCGCTGGCGAATACACCGCACCACCGGCAGAGGGTCCCATGATCATGCTGATTTGCGGCACCACGCCGCTGGCCATCACGTTGCGCTGAAACACGTCGGCATAACCGCCCAAGCTGGCCACACCTTCTTGAATGCGGGCGCCACCTGAATCGTTCAAGCCAATCACGGGTGCGCCCACTTTCATGGCTTGGTCCATGATCTTGCAAATCTTTTCTGCGTGGGTTTCCGACAAAGCGCCGCCATACACGGTGAAGTCTTGGCTGAACACAAACACCAAGCGGCCGTTGATCATGCCGTAGCCTGTGACCACCCCATCGCCCGGAATTTTGTTGCCTTCCATGCCAAAGTCGGTGCAGCGGTGCTCAACAAACATGTCCCACTCTTCGAAGGTGCCTTCGTCAAGCAACACCTCAATGCGCTCACGTGCGGTCAGTTTGCCTTTGGCGTGTTGCGCATCGATGCGCTTTTGGCCGCCGCCCAAACGCGCCGCAGCACGCTTTTGTTCCAGTTGTTCAAGGATGTCTTGCATGGTTGCACTCGCTTTCAAGGAAGATGGGTTTCAGCTCTGCGCTTGGTAGGCGCTGAGCAGTTGTCTCGCAGCGGTCGAAGCAGCCAACTGCCCCGCCGCCACTTGTTGGCTGAGTTCGGGCAGCAGCGCTTGCACGCGCGGCTGCGACCGAAAAGTTTGTTTCAAACCGGCGTCGATGCGCTCCCACATCCACGACAGCGCTTGACTCTGGCGGCGCGTCTCAAAGCGGCCATTGTGTGTTTGCAAGCCCTTGAATTCGCTGACAGCAGCCCAGAACGCATCCACGCCCTGGTTGTGCAAGGCGCTGATTTGCAGCACCTTGGGATGCCACACGCTGTCGTCGCCGTGTAGGTGGCCCGACGAGGCATGCATGCCCAGCAATTGCAAAGCACTGGTGATTTGCAATTGCGCACGGGTGGCGGCGATGGCGTCTATGTCAGCCTTGTTGATGACCACCAAATCCGCGATCTCCATCACGCCTTTTTTGATGGCTTGCAAATCGTCGCCTGCATTGGGCAGTTGCAGCAAACAAAACATGTCGGTCATGTTGGCCACGGCGGTTTCGCTTTGGCCCACACCCACGGTCTCAACAATCACCACGTCATAGCCTGCGGCTTCGCACACCAACATAGACTCGCGGGTTTTCTCAGCCACGCCGCCCAAGGTGCCGCTCGATGGGCTGGGGCGGATGTAGGCCTGCGGGTGCACGCTCAAGTGCTCCATGCGGGTTTTGTCACCCAAGATAGAGCCCCCCGACACGCTGGACGATGGGTCCACCGCCAGCACGGCCACACGGTGGCCCTGGGCAATCAAATACAAACCCAAGGCTTCGATGAAGGTGGACTTGCCCACGCCCGGCACCCCACTGATGCCCAGCCTGAACGACTGGCCAGTGTGCGGCAGCAGGGCGGTCAGCAAAGCGTCGGCCAACACGCGGTGGTCGGTGCGGGTGGATTCGAGCAGCGTGATGGCCTTGGCCATGGCGCGGCGCTGCACCGCAGCGTTGCCGTGCAGCAGCCCGTCAAGCAATTGCTCAGGTGTCATACCTTGCCTTGGTGTCCGTTGGCGCAGCGTTAGCCCAAGGCCTTTTTGATTTGCTCCAACACGTCTTTGGCACTAACCGGAATGGGCGTACCCGGGCCGTAAATGCCTTTGACGCCTTGTTCGTACAAGAGTTCGTAGTCTTGGCGTGGAATCACACCACCGACGAAGACGATGATGTCGTCGGCGCCTTGTTTTTTGAGCTCGGCAATGATGGCGGGCACCAGCGTCTTGTGGCCCGCCGCCAGGGTGGACACGCCCACGGCATGCACATCGTTTTCAATCGCTTGGCGGGCGCACTCTTCAGGGGTTTGAAACAGCGGGCCCATGTCCACATCAAAGCCCAAATCGGCATACGCGGTGGCCACCACTTTGGCGCCACGGTCGTGACCGTCTTGGCCCAGCTTGGCAATCATCACGCGCGGACGGCGGCCCTGTTGGTCAGCGAACGCGGCAATCTCAGCCTTGAGCGCATTCCAATAGGCCATGGTGTCTCCTTCGGTAGAGGCCGAGTCATAGGCCGCAGCGTACACACCCGTCACCTTTTGCGTGTCGGCGCGGTGGCGGCCAAACACTTTTTCTAGCGCATCGCTCACCTCGCCCACCGTGGCACGCAAGCGCATGGCTTGGATGGTCAGGTCCAGCAAGTTGCCTTGGCCCGATTCAGCCGCAGCCGTGAGCGCGTCAAGCGCGGCTTGCACCCCGGCACTGTCACGCGTGGCTTTGATGTGCTTCAAGCGTTCAATCTGGCCATCGCGCACGCGCACGTTGTCGATGTCCAAGGTGTCGATCGGGTCTTCTTTGGCCAGCTTGTATTTGTTGACACCCACGATCACGTCTTTGCCCGAGTCGATGCGGGCTTGTTTTTCGGCCGCTGCTGCTTCGATCTTGAGCTTGGCCCAGCCGCTGTCGACCGCCTTGGTCATGCCGCCCATGGTTTCGACTTCTTCGATGATGGCCCAGGCTTTGTCGGCCATCTCTTGGGTCAACGATTCCATCATGTAGCTGCCAGCCCAGGGGTCGATCACGTTCGTGATGTGGGTCTCTTCTTGAATGATCAACTGGGTGTTGCGGGCAATGCGCGACGAAAACTCGGTGGGCAAGGCAATGGCTTCGTCAAAACTGTTGGTGTGCAAGCTTTGCGTGCCACCAAACACGGCGGCCATGGCCTCGATGGTGGTGCGCACCACGTTGTTGTAGGGGTCTTGCTCGGTCAGCGACCAGCCCGAGGTTTGGCTATGGGTGCGCAGCATCAAGCTCTTGGGGTTTTGCGCGTCAAAGCCCTTCATGATGCGGCACCACAGCAAGCGGGCGGCGCGCATTTTGGCAATCTCCAAATAGAAGTTCATGCCCACGGCCCAGAAGAACGACAGGCGCGGCGCAAACGCATCCACGTCCAGGCCCGAAGCCATCGCCGTCTTCACATACTCTTTGCCGTCGGCCAGGGTAAAGGCCAACTCCAGTGCCTGGTTGGCCCCCGCCTCTTGCATGTGGTAACCCGAGATCGAGATCGAGTTGAACTTGGGCATGTGCTGCGCGGTGTAGCCAATGATGTCGCCAATGATCTTCATCGACGGCTCGGGCGGGTAGATGTAGGTGTTGCGCACCATGAACTCTTTGAGGATGTCGTTTTGAATCGTGCCCGACAGCTTGTCTTGGCTCACGCCCTGCTCTTCGGCGGCCACCACATAGCCGGCCAACACGGGCAGCACGGCACCGTTCATGGTCATCGAGACCGACACTTTGTCGAGGGGGATCTCGTTGAACAAGATCTTCATGTCCTCGACCGAGTCAATCGCCACCCCGGCTTTGCCCACGTCACCGGTCACACGGGGGTGGTCGGAGTCGTAGCCACGGTGGGTCGCCAAGTCAAACGCCACCGACACACCCTGCCCGCCTGCGGCCAACGCTTTGCGGTAGAACGCATTGGACTCTTCGGCGGTCGAAAAACCTGCATATTGGCGAATCGTCCAGGGTCGTACGGCATACATGGTGGCTTGGGGGCCACGCAAAAACGGCTCAAACCCGGGCAAGGTGTTGGCATACGGCAGGTGCTGGGTGTCTTCGGCGGTGTACAGCGGCTTGACGCTGATGCCGTCTGGGGTCTTCCAATTCAAGGCATTGAGATCACCGCCTGGGGCCGATTTGGCGGCCGATTTGGCCCAGGCTTGGAGGTTGGAGGCGTTGAATTCGGTCGGCTTTTGGCTCATGGCAAGTCACTCGTGAAGGGAGGGTTGACCCCCGGTTTTTCGAATCCGGGGCATCATATCATTCATAATTATTGATGCAAAATATTATCTGAGCTTACAATTTCACCCCATGTCTGCCGTCACCCTCACCCCACGCGCCCTGTACGAAGAAGTGGCTGAACTCTTGCGTCAGCGCATTTTTTCAAGCGAACTCGCGCCCGGCAGCTGGATTGACGAGATGCGCCTGGCCGAGGAATACGGCATCAGCCGCACCCCCATGCGCGAAGCCCTGAAGGTGTTGGCCGCTGAGGGCTTGGTGACGATGAAGGTACGCCGCGGCGCTTATGTGACCGAGGTGAACGACAAAGACCAGCGCGACGTCTACCACCTGCTGGCCTTGCTGGAATCAGATGCCGCTGGCGTAGTGGCCCAAAACGCCAGTGACGCACAACTACAGGACTTGAAGTCCTTGCACCAAGAGTTGGTGGCTTGCGTGCATGACACCGAACGTTTTTTTGAAGTCAATGAGCGTTTTCACATGCGCTTGTTAGAGATCGCCGACAACCGCTGGCGCGACCAAATGGTGGCCGACTTGCGCAAGGTGATGAAGCTCAACCGCCACAACTCGCTGCTCAAAAGTGGGCGCATTGAAGAGTCATTGAGCGAACACCAAGCCTTGTTGGACGCGCTGCTGGCGCGCGACGCGACAGCCAGCGTGCAGCACATGAAAGCCCATTTCGAAAATGGTCTGGAAGCCGCCAGTTAAAGCGGCACAGACCACGCCGTTAACGCAGCGCGGAGGAATGGTTATTTTCTGATGACTTGGTGACCATGACCAGGCCCACACCGGACAAGATCAACAGCCCGCCTGCCAAGTGGTACCAGCCCAAGGATTCACCCAACACGCCCCAGGCCACCACAGCGGCATACAAGGGACCGGCATAAAGCATGACAGCCACCCGACTGGCCCCCAAGACCTTGAGGGTCCAGCCATAAATCCAATAGGCGGCCACGCCAGGTATCAAGGCTGTAGCCAGCATCTGCATCAAGGCCTGCTGGCCCAAGGCAGGGGCATCGGTGGCAAACAGTTCATACACCGCAAACGGCAAGATCACCACCACGCCACCTGCGCACATGGTGGCCAGACGAGCCATCGACCCCAGCGGGCTGTGCCACTTTTTTTGCAGCAACGAAAACGCGGCCCAAGCGAACGCCGAACACACGACCCACAGATCCCCCACCACAAAATGCAGTTGGGCCAAGTGGGTCCACTCGCCGCGCACCACCACATGCACCACGCCTGACAAAGACAGCGCCACCCCGAGCGCCTGCCACACAGAGAACCGCTCGCCCAACCACAACACCGAGCCGACGGCAATCAACACCGGCGAGGCGGCATAAATCAGTGAAATGTTCATCGCGCCCGTGCTCTGTGCCGCGATGTAAACCCAGGCACCGCAAATCCACATGCCACACGCCCCCAGCACCAAGCTTTGCGGCCAGGCTTTGATCACTTCACGCCGCATGCGCCACAGCTCTTGACGCGACCACCAGGCCAAGATCACACCGGCCAAGGTCCACCGTCCCAGCGCCAACACATGGGGGGTCACCACCCCAGGGGCCTGGCGCGCCACCACCAAGTTGACCGTCCACAGCAAGGGCATGAGCCACACCAACACCAGGGCGATACGCAGCTTGGTCTGCGCACGTTGTGCTTCAGTCGGCATGGGCGGGCTTTTCTGCACCACGTGCCAGCGCTTCACGCGCCAGCTGCATGACCTCATGGGGTGGCAAAGGTTTGAGTTTGTGATTGCTCCAGACCTGACGCCACAAGCGCCCTCCTCGCTCGCCGTGGTAGAGCCCCAGCATGTGACGGGCAATGGCATACCAGGGACATCCATCCTCCGCGTACGCGCGCGCCATGTAGCGCACCATGGCTTCTTCCACCGCTTCGCGGCTCAGTGGTGTCGCAGCCGCACCAAAAAACTCAGCGTCCCAGCTGCTGAGCAGCCAAGGGTTGTAGTAGGCCTCGCGCCCCACCATCACGCCATCGGCATGTTGCAGGTGGTCGGCAATTTGCGCATTGGTGGTGATGCCGCCATTGACAGCAATCGTCAGCGCAGGAAAGTCTTGTTTGAGTTGATACGCCAGCTCGTAGCGCAGCGGCGGAATTTCACGGTTCTCTTTGGGGCTCAAGCCTTGCAACCACGCATTGCGTGCGTGAACGATGAACACGCGACAACCCGCGTTGCTGACTTGCCCAACAAAATCGCGCACAAAGTCATAGCTTTCTATTTTGTCAATGCCGATGCGGTGTTTGACCGTCACCGGCACATTGACCACATCCAGCATGGCTTTCACGCCATCGGCCACCAAGGCGGGTTCGTTCATCAAACAGGCGCCAAAGGCACCACGCTGCACTCGGTCGCTGGGGCAGCCACAGTTGAGGTTGATTTCGTCATAGCCCCACTGTTCGCCCAATTTGGCGGCATGGGCCAAATCAACCGGATCACTGCCACCGAGTTGCAGCGCCACCGCATGCTCTTCGGCGTTGAAGCGCAAATGACGCTGCACATCGCCGTGGCGCAGCGCGCCCGTGGTCACCATTTCGGTGTACAGCAAGGTGTGTTGGGTCAGCAAACGGTGGAAGTAGCGGCAATGCCGATCGGTCCAATCCATCATGGGCGCCACGCTGAGGCGGTGACGACTCAGCATTGTTTTGGGTTCTACTGGCAAAAAATACTCAAGGATTGATGGTTCAAGTGGGCAAGCCACGCAGCGTGTCAACAAAAGAAAACACCACCGATGGCACAGATGCCTATTATCGCAATGCTGATTGCCAGGCCATCAACTTGACGCGTATGCGAGAGGCACGTACTTGAGCCTCTGAACTTCTGGGCAGCGCTGCAATCAGTTGCTCAGAATTACCACGCAAGATGGCCAGCGGCGTTCTCAGCTCGTGCGAACACACACATCCACCACATTGGTTTCGGGATCAAAGTTGATTTCCCAAACATGCTTCAAAGTTTGTACCTCGTTGAGCGCATCGGATAGGCCAACAAACTGAATTCACGCTGACCGAGAACAGCCAAGAGCTGATGCCAAAACGCTTTGCGATTGATCACATGATGTGCTTGATGCACTCAGCTTCTCGTCGGCTGCGTGACAGAGGGTACTCACACCATAAGGAATACTGCATGCTTACACACACCTCAGATCACTCACATGCACTGTTTTATTCGTCGCTCTGGTTGGGTGGGTTTGCTTGCGCTGTTGATGCTGCCAGCCCTCCATGCGCAAAGCTATCCCTCGCGCGCCATCACCTTGGTGGTCCCCTTTGCCCCTGGCGGGGGCACCGACAGCATTGCACGTGACATGGCCAAGTCCTTGTCCGAAAAATTAGGTCAGCCTGTGGTGGTGGACAACAAAGGCGGTGGCGGTGGCGCGCTTGGTGCCAATGCCGTGGCCAAGAGCGCCGCCGATGGCTACACCTTGCTGTTTGCTACCTCGACTTTTGTCACGAATGCCGCGTCTGAGGCTTCGGGCAATTACCAGATCGAGAAAGACTTCGCGCCGATCGCCATGATCGGTCGCGGCCCTTTGCTGGTGGTGACCAGCAAGTCGCTGGGGGTCAAAACTATGGCGCAGTTGAAAACCACTGTGGCCACCATGCCCCAAGGCGTGGACTTTTGCTCGGCGGGCAATGGCAGCATCAACCATTTGTCCGGTGAGTTGTTTCGCCAGCACAGTGGCTTGAACTTGACGCATATTCCCTACAAAGGCAGTGGGCCAGCCACCATCGACTTGCTGGCCGGTCGCGTGCAGTTGTTCTTTGCCACGGTGCCCACCATCCTGCCCTATGTGCGTGACCAACGGGTGGAGTTGCTGGCGGTGACCAGTGCCAAGCGCTCACCTTTGTTTCCCAACACACCGACCATGGTCGAGTCCGGCTACAAAGACTTTGACATTTCAACCTGGTGGGGGGTGCTGGCACCTGCCAAAACACCCAAAGCAGTGTTGGACAAGCTCAACCAAACCATCCACGAAGTGGCCGCACATGAGCCTGTGCGCACGCGTTTGATGCATGAAGGGGCAGAGGCCATCAGCGGTTCCCCCGAAGAGTTTGGCCGCACGCTGTCGCACGAGTTGGTGCAGTGGCGTGCGGTGGCCAAAGCCGCGGGCTTGCGCACTGACAAGCCTTGAGACAACGCAGCATCACAGGAGGCTCAAGCCCCCCGTGACATCAAGCCTTTGACAAACCCGCTTTGACCCGGTCTGGTGTGAGCGGCAAGCGCCGAAAGCGCACGCCTGTGGCATCGAACACGGCATTGGCCAAGGCTGCACCTGTCGGTCCTTGCGAAGCCTCGCCCGTGCCTAAGAACGGCGCGCCTGGGCGGTCGATCAACACCACCTCGACGGGCGGCACTTCCGAGAAGGTCAGGATGGGGTAGCTGGCCCAGTCGCTCGAGAGCACCTTGGTGTCGTCGAACTTGACTTCTTCTTTGAGCGACCAGCTCAGCGACTGAATCAAACCGCCTTCGATTTGGTTGCTCACGCCATCGGGGTTGACGATGTGGCCCACATCCGCCGACGCCACCGCACGCAGCACACGAATGCGGCCATTACGACGGTTGACTTCGACCTCTAGAGCCACGGCGCAGTAGCCCGCGATGTTTTTGTAGCGGGCAAAGGCGATGCCGCGTCCACGGCCTTCGGTCTTTTTCCAATCGGCCCAGCCAAAGGCTTTGGCCGCTTTGACCAAAGTATCGCGAGCGCGCTCATCCTTCAAAAAGCGCAAACGGTACTCCACCGGATCGACTTTGGCAGCCGCTGCCAATTCGTCGATGAACGACTCGATGGCAAACACGTTGGCATACGCCCCCAGACCTCGGGTGGACGAGGCTCGCAGCGGCATGTCGGTGATGAAGTGGGTCAACACCTTGTGGCCGGGGAAGTCATACAAGGCAATGGCGTTGCGGTCAGCCGCGTAATTGGGCGGACCACCATTGACGGGCACTGGTAAGGTGAAAGGCTTTTCCAGATAGCGCGCCGACAACAAATTGCCCGGCTCGCCACTGGGGCGTGTGCCGTGTGGCGTGGACCAAACTTGCAAGTCCCAATCGAGCACATGGCCTTGGACATCCAGGCCCGCTTGAACCTGAATTTCCATGGCCGAGCCATAGGGCTCCCAGGTGTGCTCTTGCTCGCGGGTGTATTGCAAGCGCACAGGGTTGCCGGGTACGGCTGCCGCCAACAGCGCGGCATCGGCAGCAGCGTCGTCGGCCAGGTTGTGACCGTAGCAACCAGCGCCTTGCATGTGTTGGCAGCGCACCTTGGCGGGCTCCATGCCGAGCATCTTGGCAATCGCCACGCTGGTTTCAAACACCGACTGGCTGTGGGTTTGAATCAACATCACCCCATCTGCACCCAAGGTGGCAATGGCCGCCGAGGTACCGATGGACGCATGCATGTGGTACGGGCGCTGGTAGGTGGCCTGCATGGTTTTCGCCACGGGCTCGCCACCGGCACGCACTTGTGTTTTGGTATCGATGAGTTTGTTAGGCTTGGTTTTGCGCAGCCATTCAAAGATGCCCTCATGCCCAGGCAACACTTTGTCGACCTGCCACTTGGCCGAAGCGGCCATGGCTTTGGCAGCAGCCAGCGCTTGTTCTTCGCGCTTGGCCACCACACCCAAGAAGCTGCCATTGCGCACGGCCTTGACCACGCCCGGCATTTTTTGCACCGCCGCCAGATTGACCGACAGCAGCTTGGCTTGGTAGGTGGGCGGGCGCACGATGTGGCCAAACAACATGCCCGCAGGACGCTGTTCTTGCACAAACATGGCTTGGCCCAACATCTTGGGCGTCAGATCTACCCGGTTCACGGAGTGGCCGATGTAGCGGTGGCGGTGTGCCGGCTTGGGTTTGACTTGGCCGGTGGCCTCGCGGTTGAGGGCCTCGCCCGAGACCAAGTCCCAATACGCCACTTGCTCACCACCGATGGCGCTGACCAGGCCGTCGTGCACGCTCAAGGTGTCGAGGGGTTGTTTGAGTTTTTCAGCTGCCAAGTCGAGCAGGATGGCGCGCACTTCGGCAGAGGCGTATTGCACGGCAGTGCCGCAGTTGGGCATGGAGAACGAGCCGGCAGTCACGCCCTCGTTGGGCACCAAGGCGGTGTCGCCCGAGATGACCTGCACACGCGACAAGTCGATGTCGAGTTCGTCGGCACAAATTTGCGTGACGGCGGTCAAGATGCCCTGCCCCAGCTCCACCTTGCCGACCAACAAGGTGACGGTCTGGTTGGCGTTGACGCGCAGCCACGCATTGAGTTTGCGGTGGGTGTTGAGGGATCCTGGCAAGCGCGGTTTGGTGTTGACCGCAGCGGTTTGGGACAAAGCGGCATCCAAAGGAATGCCAAAGGCTAAGGAGACATAGCCGGTAGCCTTCAAAAAACCACGGCGGCTAGAGGTGAGTGTGTGGTTCATGATCAAGCTCCCTTCGCCGCACGCAGCACGGCACGCACGATGCGGTTGTGGGCACCGCAGCGGCACAAATTGCCGTCCAAGGCCGAGCGCACTTCGGCGTCGGTGGGTTTGGGGTTGCGGTCTAACAAGGCCTGGGCTTGGATGATCATGCCCGAGGTGCAGTAACCGCACTGGGCAGCTTGCTCGTCAATGAAGGCCTGTTGCAAGCGGCTGGGTTGCTGGCCATCTTTCAAGCCTTCCAAGGTGGTCACCGCGCGACCTGCCACCGACGACAGCGGTGCGGCGCAACTGCGCACCGGGTTGCCATCGACCAAGACAGCACAAGCGCCGCATTGGGCTTTGCCACACCCGAACTTGCTGCCATTGATTTGAAAATCGTTGGCCAGCACGGTGAGCAAAGGCGTGGCCTCTGCCGCCGGGCTGCGCACCGATTGGCCATTGAGTTTGAAGCTGATCACGGGTGTCTCCTTGAATTTTTTATTGCTCGTCGATGATGGGATTGGACAAGATGCCAATGCCCTCGATCTCGATCTCGCACACATCGCCAGGTGCCATCCACACGGGTGGGTTGCGGGCATAGCCCACGCCTGCCGGGGTGCCGGTGATGATGACGTCGCCGGGTTCGAGCGTCATGCACTCGGTGATGATGCGCAAGGACTCGACCACGTCCCACAAAAAATCTTTGGTGTTGGCGTCTTGCATGACCTTGCCGTTCAGACGTGACTGGATGCGCAGACCTGCGCCACCCGGTGGCAGCTCGTCGGGCGTGACCAGCCAAGGGCCAAAGGGGCCGCTGTCGTCAAAGTTTTTGCCAATCGTCCACTGGCCGGACTTGCGCTGATAGTCGCGCAAACTGCCGTCGTTGAAACACGAGTAACCCGCGACGCAGTCCAAAGCATTGGCAGCGGTCAGGTGACGCGCACGTTTGCCGATGATGACGGCCAACTCGGCCTCGTAGTCGAGCTTGGTGGAGGCTTTGGGGCGCACCAGCGGTGCCAGGTGGCCCACCATGGAGCTTGGACCACGCAAGAAAAAGCTGGGGTAGTCGGGCCTGGCGTTGCCGCCTTCGGCGGCGTGGTCGGCGTAGTTCAAGCCCATGCACACGATCTTGCTGGGGTTGGGAACCACAGGCAACAAGCTCACGCTCGCCAAAGGTTTGATGGCAGAGGCCGGTGCTTTTTGTGCGGCGGCATGGGCGGCAGCCAAGGCACCCGGTGTGGACAACAAGGTCAGCATGTCACGGGGCAGATTGGCACCGGTCAACGCCAGATCGACAAACTCGGTGGCTTGTGCGTTGGCAACCCAGCCGACGCCCGATTGGCCCTGTTCTTGAAAACTCAGCAAACGCATTTTTAATCCTTCAAGGGAAAAAGAGATGGTCGGATAATATCGATAATTCAAGCTTAGATAAATTTTTATCGATGAATCATGTCGCCTTATGAACACTGCCACCGCGCCTGAAACCACCGCATCACTGACCGCTAGCACTTATGAGCGCTTGCGCGCTGATGTGCTCAACGGTCATTGGACGCCTGGCAGCAAGCTGGGCATTGAGGCCTTGCGTGCCCACTACGGCACAGGCGCCACACCTGTGCGCGAAGCCCTCAACCGCTTGGCGGCCGAAGGCTGGGTGCAGCACTTGGAGCAGCGCGGGTTTGCCGTGGCCTCGGTCAGCGAAGACGCACTGCGTGAGTTGGCCAAGACTCGGGTATGGGTGGAAACCTTGGCCCTGACCCAAGGCCTGCAAGCGCGCACCCCTGAGTGGGAAGAACGCTTGGTACTGGCCTTGCACCGCTTGTCCAAAACACCGCGCTCTTTGTATGCCGACCGCTACGTCGAAAACCCCGCCTGGGAAAAACTACACCGAGAGTTTCATCAGGTGTTGGTCTCTCAATGCGGCTCGCGCTGGCTGATTGGTTTTTGCGAACAGCTCTACGACCAGGCCCACCGCTACCGCCAGTTGGCGGTGAAAAAGTCGTACAAGCGCCGCCACGAACTCGACGAACACAAAGCCATGGTGGATGCCGTGCTGGCCGGTGACGCCAACGCCGCTTGCCAAGCCCTGGCGGGCCACTATGAAAAAACCGCTGGCATCATTTTGAACAGCACGCTCTGAAACACCCCCACCGATTCAACGTCACCCGAAGCCCTACCCCATGAACCACACACCTCACATCACCCGACTGTCCGACGACTTCCGCTGGCCTGGTGGCCGCCGCGTAGCCGTGATTTTCAACATTGCCTACGAAGCTTGGTCGGATGGACAAGCCCCGGGCATTGGGCCCATGGGCAATGTGCTCAAGCCCGGCTTCTTTGACACCAACGCCCATTCATGGGCCAGCTTTGGCATGGTGCGCGGCATCCACCGCTTGCTCGACTACGCCGACAAACGGGGCGTGAAAACCAGCATCATGGTCAACGGCGTGCTGGCCGAACGCGACCCCGACACCGTCAAGTCGCTGCACACGCGGGGCCACGAAATCGTCAATCACTCATGGGGCATGGATGTGATTCCTGTCTACTTTGACGAGGCCCAAGAGCGCGAGAACATCCGAAAGAACGACGAGATCTTGACCCGCGTGGCAGGCATCAAGCCCACCGGCTGGATCAGCCCACGCGGCACGGGCAGCCCCATCTCATCGCGCCTCTTGGCCGAAGCCGGCTACCTGCACCACGGCGACTGCAACGACGACGATCGCCCTTATGTGATGGACTTTGGTGGACGCCGCATCGTCGGCATCCCACTGACGATGGATGTGAACGACTTGCCCACTTGCATCCGCTATGGCCAAGGTCCGCGCCACATGCTCGACACCTTTGTCGACACCTTCACCGCCATGCGTGAGCGCGAACACGCGCCGCTGATGCTGGACGTCACCGCCCACACCCATGTGATGGGCCGCGCCTCAGGTGCTTGGGTGTATGACGAAATCATGGCCATCGTGGCCCAGCATTCGGATGTGTGGGTGACCACCCGCGAAGAAATGGCCAAGTACGTGTTGAGCCAAACCGCTGCTTGAGTCTCTGCACCCAAGCTCACCCCTCACCATGACAGGAAACCCCATGTTGCACCGTCGCACCCTCGTTTGTTTGAGCACTGCCCTGTTGTTAGGTATCAGCGCAGGTGCGCATGCCCAAAACAGCTACCCGACCAAGCCTGTGAAGTTTGTGGTGGCCTTCGCGCCCGGCGGACCCGCAGACATCATTGCACGCCTGTTGGGCCAACGCCTGAGCGAGTCATTGGGGCAGCCTGTGGTGGTGGAAAACCGAGCCGGTGCGGGTGGCAACGTGGCCAGCGGCATCGTGGCCAAAGCGGCGCCCGATGGCTACACGTTGATGATCAACACCAGCTCGTTGGCGGTGAACGTGAGCTTGTCCAAGAACCCAGGCTTCGATGCCGAAAAAGACTTCACCTTGGCCAGCGTGGTGGCGTCTAGCCCCAACCTGTTGGTGGCCTACCCTGGGCTCAAAGCCAAGAATCTGCAAGAGATCGTGGCCGAAGCCAAGTCGGGCAAGCTCAACTACGGCACCGCAGGCGCAGGCACCACGCCACACCTGACCGCCGAATACCTGTTCAAGGTGCTGGCCAAAGTAGATGTGACGCACATCCCCTTCCAAGGCGCAGGCCCAGCACTCAACGCCACCATGGGCGGACAAGTGGAAATGGCCAGCGTGGCTCTGCCGGCTGCGGTGGAAATGGTCAAAGGCGGCAAGGTGCGCGGTTTGGCCGTGACCAGTAACAAACGTGTGGCGGCTTTGCCCGATGTCCCCACCGTGGCCGAATCAGGCTTTCCAGGGTTTGAGGACTACACCTGGGTCGGCGTGTTCGCACCCAGCAAAACACCGCCGGATGTGGTGCAGCACCTCAACAGCGAGATCAACAAGATTTTGCGCAGCGCAGACTTTCAAGCCAAGCTTGCAGGCGTGGGCTTTGAGCCTGTAGGGGGTAGCACCAAAGAAGCTGCTGACTATTTGAAAGCTGAATTGGCCAAATGGGCCAAGGTGGTGAAAGAAACCGGCACCAAGGTGGAATGACCTGCATCGAGTTGCGCATCTCCATGCCCCATGAAAAAACCCGCCGCGGCGGGTTTTTTCATGCCAAGTACGTGACCGCATCAGCCCATGTGCAAACCACCGTTGCACGAGAAGTCTGCGCCAGTAGTGAAGCCCGAGTCCTCACCAGCCAACCAGCCCACGATGGAGCCAATTTCTTCAGGGGTGCCCAAGCGCTTGACAGGAATGGTGGCGACGATTTTGTCGAGCACATCTTGACGGATGGCGCGGACCATGTCGGTACCGATATAGCCTGGGGACACGGTGTTGACCGTCACGCCCTTGCTAGCCAACTCTTGGGCCAAGGCCATGGTGAAACCGTGCATGCCGGCTTTGGCAGCCGAGTAGTTAGTTTGACCCGATTGGCCTTTTTCACCATTGACGGATGAGATTTGCACAATGCGACCAAAGCCGCGCTCCACCATGTCTGCCACCACTTGCTTGGTGACGTTGAACATGGAGTTGAGGTTGGTGTCGATCACCGCGTCCCAGTCGTCACGGGTCATCTTCAAGAACATGCGGTCGCGGGTGATACCGGCGTTGTTGACCAACACATCAATCGGGCCGTGCTCCGCTTTGGCCTTGGCGAATGCATCGACGGTCGATTCCCATGAGCTCACATTGCCCACCGAGGCGTAAAAGGTGTAGCCCAATGCTTTTTGTTCGGCCAGCCATTTGTCAAAGTCACGCGTGGGGCCGCAACCGGCAATCACGGTGAAACCGTCTTTGTGCAGACGTTGGCAAATCGCGGTACCAATGCCACCCATACCACCTGTTACATACGCTACTTTCTTGCTCATCACTTGTCTCCTGTTGTATGAGTTATTTACTGACTGAAAAATTTAACGCAAGGCCTCAACGCTCCAAGGCCAAAGAAACCCCCATGCCGCCACCGATGCACAGTGCCGCCAAACCTTTTTTGGCGTCACGGCGCTGCATCTCGTGCAGCAAGGTCACCAAAATGCGGCAGCCGGATGCACCAATGGGATGGCCAATGGCGATGGCGCCACCATTGACGTTGACCTTCGCAGGATCGATGCCCAACTCTTGGTTCACCGCGCAAGCTTGCGCTGCAAAGGCTTCGTTGAGTTCAAACAAGTCGACATCGGCGGCATTCCAGCCGGCGCGTTGCAAAGCCTTGCGCGATGCGGACACGGGGCCCATGCCCATGAGGGCTGGGTCCAAACCACTGGTGCCAAACGCGGCAATGCGCGCCAGAGGTTTCAGGCCCAAAGCGGCGGCTTTTTTGGCTGTCATCACCACCACAGCGGCAGCGCCATCATTGATGCCCGACGCATTGCCTGCGGTCACAGACCCTGCTTTGTCGAAGGCTGGACGCAAGCCAGCCAGCGCTTCGGCACTGGTTTTCTTGTTGATGTATTCGTCGCTGTTGAAAATCAGTGGGTCGCCCTTGCGCTGTGGAATCGACACCGAGACGATTTCGTCATTGAACTTGCCAG
The DNA here is from genome assembly GCF_003063395.1 of Limnohabitans sp. JirII-29. NCBI lineage: Bacteria > Pseudomonadati > Pseudomonadota > Betaproteobacteria > Burkholderiales > Comamonadaceae > Limnohabitans > Limnohabitans sp. JirII-29. The sequence goes on along the minus strand of NZ_NESB01000001.1, from coordinate 328,793 downwards.
CATCTTGTGCAGCAGAGGCTTTTTGCTGGCTGGCCAAGGCCAGCGCGTCTTGCATATCACGGGTGATGCCATGGGCTTTGGCCACGTTCTCTGCCGTGATGCCCATGTGGTACTGGTTGTACACATCCCACAGGCCATCCACGATCATGGAGTCGACCATGTTCCAGTTGCCCATGCGCTGGCCATCGCGTGAGCCCAGTAGCACGTGGGGCGAGGCACTCATATTTTCTTGGCCACCAGCAACGACGATTTCGCTGTCGCCATAAGCCACCGCTTGGGCGGCCAACATCACGGCCTTCAGACCAGAGCCACACACGGCGTTGATGGTCAAAGCGGGCACTTCTTTGGGCACACCGGATTTCATCAAGGCTTGGCGGGCTGGGTTTTGCCCGGCACCTGCCGCCAAGACCTGGCCCATGATGACTTCACCCACCAGCGCAGGGTCGAGCTTGGCGCGCGCCAAAGCCTCACGAATCACGATTGAGCCCAACTCAGTCGCTGCAATTTTGGCCAATGAGCCGCCGAACCTGCCCACACCGGTGCGAGCTGCTGAAACGATGACGATGTCTTCCATGAGATCTCCAGAAAAGTTTTAGTTATAGAAAAATTTACTTGCCAGCGCGTTCTTTGACATAGCGCCCTGGTGCATTTTCAATGGCTTTGTAGCGACCTTTGCCGTAGGTTTTTGGCGCGGCAATTTGCTTGCCCGCATGCGCCTTGAGCCAATCGGCCCAATCGGGCCACCAACTGCCTGCATGCTCTTTGGCTTTGCCAATCCATTGGTTGACGTCTTTGGGGAATGTGGTTTCGCTGCCCGTCCAATAGCAACGCTTCTTAGCGGCTGGTGGATTGATAACGCCTGCGATATGCCCTGAAGCACCCATGACAAAACGCTTTTTGCCCGGCAAGACCTGGGTCGAAGCATAAGCACCACCGATAGGCACGATGTGGTCTTCACGAGAACCGTAAATGTAGACGGGGATATCCACTTTGCTCAGGTCGAGTTTTTGCCCGCAAACCTTGATCTTTCCGGGCTTCACCAGATTGTTTTCAAGGTAGGTGTTGCGCAAGTACCAGGCGTACATGGGCCCCGGCAAATTCGTGGAGTCACTGTTCCAGTAGAGCAAATCAAACGGAGGAGGGGTTTCGCCTTTGAGGTAGTTGCCCACCACGTAGTTCCACACCAAATCGTTGGGGCGCAAAAAACTGAAGGTCGACGCCATGTCTTTGCCCTTCATCAACCCGCCGTTGGCAAACTGTCCTTCGCGGTATTTGACAAAGTTCTCGTCAATGAACACATCCAACACCCCCGTATCTTGAAAGTCAATCAAGGTGGTGAGAAAGGTGGCGCTGACCACAGGCTTTTCACCACGTGCGGCCAACACAGCCAAGGCGTTGGACAAGATGGTTCCACCCACACAAAAGCCCAGCGCGTTGATTTGCTTGGTACCGCCAATTTCTTGCACCACCGAGATAGCTTTGATGGCGACATCTTCTACATAGTCATCCCATGTGGTGTTTTTCAGTGACTCATCGGGGTTGCGCCAGCTCACCACAAACGTGCGATGCCCTTGACTCACGGCATAACGGATGAGAGAGTTTTCTGGCTGCAAGTCCAAGATATAAAACTTGTTGATGCACGGCGGGATCAACAAAAACGGACGCTCGTACACCTTGGCAGTCAAAGGCTTGTATTCGAGCAACTGGAAAAATTCGTTTTCAAACACCACGCGACCTTCGCTGGTCGCGACGTTCTTGCCCACTTCAAACAAACTCTCATCGGTCATGGACACATGGCCTTGTTGTATGTCGTGGAGCAAATTTTGAATGCCCTTTGAAATACTCTCCCCATGGGTGTCGATGGCTTTTTGCTGCGCATCGGCATTGAAAGCTAAGAAATTGCTGGGCGCCGTGGCAGCCGCCCATTGTTCAATCGCAAACTGAATGCGCGCTTTGGTTTTCGGATCGGTATCAGCCGCATCCGTCAAACCCATCAAGGTGCGAGTGTTGAGCAAATACACCGCAGCCGCAAAAGCGGACATCGGGTTGTGGCGCCAGGCCTCACCTGCGAATCGACGGTCCTTGACTTCTGGAATCGCTTGAAGACTTTGATTCCACAAAGCCGTCGCTTCCGTCAAGTACTGCTTTTGCAATTCTTCAAGTCTTTCCGGTGAAAAACTCAGCTTGGGAGCCCCGCTGGATGCACCCCCCAAAGTTTGAAAGGAGGCCAAGGCCTTGCTCCAGTTGTCCGCAAAACTCTTTTGAAACTCTTGTGCAGCGCCCGTCAAAAACTGGGCAGAATCCTGGCTCATGTTGTCTCCGATGGCTTGAAATTTGTGCTTCTTCGCTGTCGCGAGTATGACAGCGATTAGCCTTCGATTTTCTGACAAACATCAAAAAAAATAAGGTTCTTGATATATGTATTTGGTCTTGATCGCTTGGTTCTATGTGGCATTGATGATGGCCGTGGCAGAAGCCACCAGCCAAGTGGGTAGCCTCTTGGGGGCGGTCATCACTTTTCTGCTCTACGGCGCATTGCCGATGGCTGTGCTGGGCTACATCATGGGCACACCCGCCCGCAAACGTCGACGCCAAGCCCAAGAAGCGGCAGAACAAGAACAAGCTGCCACCTCGTCAGCCCGTGCGCCAGATGCAGGCAGCGAAGCGGCCAGTCACGCCATCACGCCGGTAAGAAAAGAACCTTGAGCGCTCATGCACCGTACACCACGCCAAACTGCCATCGTTACCAGCAATGGCCTGGACGCCCAAACCCGTTAAGCGTTGACGGGCCAAACCACTCAAATGAGCCAGCCACTTGCCCGCATGGTGTGGATGAGGCGCAAAGTACGCCATCGATTGCGCGTCATGCGCCATAAATGCTGCTCGAACTTCCTGCCCCACTTCAAACGCAGAAGGACCAATGCAAGGCCCAAGCCAAACTTGCAACTGAGACGGCTGGACGGCCGCCTGATCACACAGGGCTTGGACCGTGTTCTCAATCACACCGGACATCAAGCCACGCCACCCAGCGTGTGCAGCAGCGACCGCACGACCATGTGTATCGGTCAACAAAACGGGCAAGCAATCAGCCACCATGATGGTGCACGCCAGATTCGGTTGCGTGGTCACACAAGCATCGGCAACCGTGCCGTCGGAGGTATCGGCATTCAATGTGACCACATCCACGCCGTGTACTTGTTTCAAAAAAATAGGCCGTGCTGAACCCAGTTGTGCAGTCAGTCGCTGTCGATTGGCCATGACAGCCATTGGATCGTCGCCGACATGGTCTCCTAAATTCAAGCTGTCGAACGGGGGCAATGAGACTCCCCCCTGGCGTGTCGAGCACCAAGCGTGTACGCCCAAGGGAAATGAGCAGTTCAAAAAATCTGACGATGCCATGGGCATGAGGATACCCGGCGTTAGACTTGGCGCTTCTGTTTCAATTTGTTCTCACACACCATGATTCTTGAACTGGCCGACATTCGTATTCACGCAGGACAACAAGCTGCTTTTGACGAAGCCATCCAACGCGGCATCAACACCGTGATCGCCAAAGCCAAGGGTTTTGAAGGTTTCAAAGTCAACCGTGGTGTGGAGTCTCCGGAGCGATATGTGCTGCAAATCTTTTGGACCACACTGGAAGATCACACCATCGGATTTCGCGAGTCAGCGGCATTCGCAGAGTGGCGCGCTATTGTCGGACCGTTCTTTGCGCAAGCACCTATCGTTGAGCACTTTGAGTTGGTCGCTAAATCATCCTAAGCCAAGAGACATACATGAGCTATTTATTCACACCACCCGCCGTTGTGTCCGTGCCCGTCGTGGGGCAAACGCAAGCGTTTCCTGTGCACCGCATTTACTGTGTGGGCCGCAACTATGAAGAGCACGCCAAAGAAATGGGCTTCACAGGCCGTGAACCCCCATTCTTCTTTCTGAAGCCTGCCGACGCGTTGGTGTTCGTCAAAGACGGTGAAACAGGCACCATCCCCTATCCCAGTCAAACCAAGAACTTGCACCATGAAATTGAGCTGGTGGTGGCGATTGGCACCGGTGGCAAAAACATTGCAGCAGCCGATGCCATGCAGCACATCTACGGCTACGCCGTGGGCTTGGACATGACGCGTCGCGATTTGCAAAACGACATGAAGAAGCAAGGTCGGCCTTGGTGCATTGGCAAAGCGTTTGACCACAGTGCGCCCATCGGCCCCATCACGCCAGTGGCTCAAGCTGGTGATGTGGAAAACGCAGAAATTTACGTGCAAGTCAATGGCCAAGACCGCCAACGCAGCAACGTGAACAAGCTGATTTGGAACATTGCCGAGACCATTGAACATTTGTCTGCTGCGTGGGAACTACAACCTGGTGACTTGATCTATACCGGTACGCCTGAAGGTGTGGCCGCTGTCGTGTCAGGCGACACGATGGTGGGTGAAGTGGCAGGCTTGGGTCAACTCAAAGTACACGTGGCCTGAGCGCACGCATGTTGCACCGCACACCTATTGCACACTGCAAAGCTTGCGGCACAGCGGTTCAATACCGCTTGCCTGATGACGGCGATACCCGCGAACGTGCCGTGTGCACGGCCTGTCACACCATCCATTACGAAAACCCTCTCAATGTGGTGGGCACCGTGCCTGTATGGGGCGACAAAGTGCTGCTGTGCAAACGCAACATCGAGCCTCGTTTGGGCAAGTGGACTTTGCCTGCGGGTTTTATGGAGCTGGGGGAGACCGTGGCCCAAGGCGCTGCACGCGAAACCGAAGAAGAAGCAGGCGCTCAATTTGAAATCCAAGAATTGTTCAGCTTGATGAACGTGGTCCGTGTAGGACAAGTGCATTTTTTCTACCGCGCCAAATTACTCAGCGACCAATTTGACCCGGGGCATGAAACCATGGAAGCGCGCCTCTTTGCTGAAGACGAAATTCCCTGGGATGACATTGCTTTTCGAACCGTCAAAGAAACGCTTGAGCATTACTTTGCAGATGCGAAGACACAGCAATTTCGCCTCCATCAGGTCGATATCGTCTAGAACGCACTCAGCACGCAGGGGAATTCCCTTAATTAACCGACCGATTGGTCGGATTAATATGTGGCAGAACTTTTTCACGGAGACGATCAGATGAAACAACATTTCAAGCGTGCAGTGATTGCCGCAGCCATTTTGAGTGCCTCGGTGGCCACTCAAGCACAGACCATCACCTTGAAGGTGCACCACTTTTTGAATGCACAAACCATTCAACACACCGCCATGTTACGCGGCTGGTGCGACAACATTGCCAAGGACTCCAACAACCGCTTGCAGTGCCAAATTTATCCATCCATGCAACTCGGCGGCACACCGCCACAGCTGTATGACCAAGCCCGTGACGGCGTGGCCGATGTGGTCTGGACATTGCCTGGGTACACAGCTGGGCGATTCCCCAAAATGGAAGTCTTTGAATTGCCATTCATGATGACCAATGCCGAGGCAACCAGCCGTGCGGCTTGGGACTATTACGAGAAGAACGCGCAAGACGAATTCAAAGACGTCAAAGTGCTGGCCATGCATGTGCACGGGCCAGGCAACATCTTCACCTCGAAGAAACAAATCAAAACCATGGCGGACATCAAAGGCCTCAAGCTACGTGCCCCCACCCGCTTGACCACCAAATTGTTGGCGAGCATGGGCGCAACCCCAGTGGGCATGCCAGTGCCTGCCGTGCCCGATGCTTTGTCCAAAGGCGTGATTGATGGCGCAGTGATTCCTTACGAAGTCGGTCCATCGATCAAGATTGATGAATTGGCTCGTTTCACGGCAGAGCCAGATCGTAGTGCCCCCGCGCTCTACACCACGGTATTCGTAGTGCCCATGAACCGCGCCAAGTACGACTCACTGCCGCCCGATCTGCAAAAAGTGATCGACAAAAACTCGGGCCGTGAACTGTCTGCGTTCTTGGGCAAGACACAAGCTGGCAACGATGCACCAGGCAAGGAAAAGATGATCGCGGCGGGCCACACCATCACCGTGATTTCCAAAGCTGAACTTGAAAACTGGAAAAAAGCCTCCGACAGCGTGGACGATGAGTGGATCTCGGACATGAACAAGCGAGGCTTGGATGGCAAAGCTTTGCTGCAAGACGCACAAGCTTTGATTAAGAAATACACCAAGTAACAGCACATCTTGCACCTGACAGACACAAAGGGAGGTTCAACCTCCCTTTGTTGTATACAGTGCCACACGAATTAGAAAATACTCTGGAGCATCAAGTGCGAATACTTCAACCACTGTCTAACCTTTGCGCCATCCTTGCAGGGATGTTGCTGACCATCATTACGTTGATCACCTGCGGCAATTTGATCTTGCGCAACACCACCGGTGACTCCATGGCCGGCGCTTTTGAAATGACGGCGATGGCCACGGGCGCAGCCATCGCCTTGTTCATGCCTTTGGCACAAGTCAGGCAAGGCCACATCATCGTGGACTTTTTCACCTCCAATGTGAGCGATGCCACCAATGCCAAGCTAGACCGCTTGGGCGCTTTGGTTTTGTCTTTGGTCTTCATGCTGCTGGCATGGCGCACCACGCTGGGTGGCATGAGCGCCTACAAAGCCAACTCGCAAACCATGCTGCTGGGATTTCCTGAGTGGATTGTGTATGCCTGCATGGTGCCGCCCTTTGCGCTCAGTGCGCTGGTCGGGCTGCATCAATCTATCTTTGGCTTTGACAACGCAACGGGGCAATCGGCATGACACCACTTGAACTCACCGCAACAATTTTTGGCAGCATGCTGTTCTTCATGGCGGTTCGCTTCCCCATCGCTATCAGCATGTTTCTCGCCGGTGCGATTGGCTACATCTCTCAGGCAGGCTGGCTGCCTTTTTCAAACTTCGTCAACGCACAAACCTTTGCTCGATTCGCGGGTTATGACTTGTCGGTGATTCCCTTGTTCATCTTGATGGGCAACTTCGCCACTAAAGGCGGCATCAGCAAATCGTTGTTTGCGTTTGCCGCCAGCGTGATGGGAGGCTTCAAAGGCGGCTTAGCGATGGCGTCTTTGCTCGCTTGCGCTGCTTTTGGCGCCATCAGTGGCTCATCTGTCGCAACAGCGGCAACGATCACGGGTGTGGCATTGCCCGAGATGCGCCGTCACGGCTATTCAGGACGTCTTGCGACTGGAACACTGGCAGCAGGCGGCACACTGGGCATTCAATTGCCACCGTCGGTGGTGTTGGTGATCTATGCCATCTTGACCGAACAAAACATCTCTAAGTTGTTTGCCGCTGCGGTCGTGCCGGGCATCATCGCCATGTTGGGCTACATGGTTGCCGTCGCTGTATATGTGCGCATGGTGCCCGGGCAAGCGCCTGAAGTGGATGTGGATCGTGAGCCTTTGACACTTGCAAAAGTCGTAGGTGTTTTGCCGATCATGATCATCTTTACCTTGGTGTTTGGTGGAATTTATGGGGGTTTGTTCACGCCGACCGAAGGTGCGGCTGTCGGTGCGGCCTCCACCCTGATCACCGCAATGGCCAAGAGAGAAATGACCCTTGAAAAGTTCAAAGAATGTTTCTTGGGAACGGCCACCAGCGCTGCCATGATTTTTCTGATCTTCGTAGGTGCCGATTTGATGAACGCCGCACTGGCCATGACACAAGTGCCCAACCAACTGGCCGCAGTGGTGGGCAGCTGGGGCTTGCCACCGCTGGCTGTGATTGGCGCCATCTTGCTGTTCTACGTGCTGTTGGGTGCTGTGATGGACGAAATGTCCATGCTGCTGCTAACCGTGCCGATTTTCTTCCCCATGGTCATGGGACTGGATTTCGGCATGCCCAAAGACATGGTGGCGATTTGGTTCGGCATCATGGTCTTGATGACCGTCGGTTTTGGACTGATTGCGCCGCCCGTGGGACTCAACGTCTACGTGGTCAACAGCATGGCCAAAGAAGTCCCCATGGCCGAGAGTTACAAAGGGGTAATGCCCTTCTTGGTCAGCGACGTGTTGCGCACCTTGCTGTTCTTGTTCTTCCCCATCGTGCCCCTGTGGTTGGTTGGATTTATCGGTTAAAACTCAGAGATATCAAAAAAGGGTTGGCAAAATAAATTTGCCAACCCTTTTTATTGGGTCACCCATACCTTGCCCAAACACTCAAGGCGCAGGCATCATGCCCTTGGAACGAATCACCTCTGCCGTTTCCTTTTGTGTGAGCATGGCCATGAATGCTTTGGCTGCGGGTGACTGCTGACTGCGAGCACTCAATGCCACCGCGTAATAGGTGTAGTTTTGAATTGCCTCTGGCAAAGGCCCCACCAAGTCAGCACCTTGGACCGGCAAAATTTCACTGATCTGATGGATCGCTAAGTCCGCTTGACCCGAGACCAAGCGTTCCGCCACCAAACCGCCGGGCACAAGAACAGCCTTGGGGCGCACCACATCACTCAAGCCCATGCGTTGAAACAACTGGTCCAAATAGATACCACTGGACCCACCTGACTTCGGATCGATAAAGGCCACGTGCTTGGCGTGGATCAAGGCTTGTTTGAATTCATCGGCCGTGGCAATAGCAGGCTTTGGAGTACCCGTTTTTACGGCGACACCAATGGCAACCTTCGCCAGTGGCGTGATGCTGCCTGCATCGACCACGCCACGAGTTGCGAGGGTCTGAAGACCTGCGGGTGTCAACACCAACACATCGAAAGTCTCACCCTCCGCAATCCGCTTGGACAAGGCACCCGCAGTGTCGTTTTGGATGTCGAGCTGATGCCCTGTCTTGGCTTCATAGCCTGGCGCCAAGGCCACAACAACCTGCTTGAAGGCCCCCGTGGTGAGCACTTTGATGGTGTCGGCTTGCGCGGTACCGCAGGCCACCATCAAGCAGGCACATAAAAAATGAGATGAAAGAAAACGATGATTCATTGTTCGGTGCTCCTTCGTCTGATCAACCCACATAGACCGGCTTGGGTTGTTCAAAGAACCCTTCCAGCACACGCATGACGATAGCCAGATTTTTCTCATGCAAACTTGAATGCGCAATGCCGGGCATCACAACGAATCGCTTATCGGGGTTGGGCAACTTGGCAAAGTAATTCAACAAATCTTGAATATTGGCAATGCCATCAAACTGGCCACGCATGATCATGACTGGCGCAAGCAGTTTTTCGGGTTGGCACACGGGCAAGTTGATCGACATGTCCACATAAGATCCCGTAGGCACCTCTGAATCCAATTTCAAAATGGCATCGGCAAATGCATTCACCACATCCATGTCCGCAGTCCCCGGATGGTCACGTGTGAAGATGCTCTGAATCATGGCACGGTCAATCGCACGTTTGTTACCAGCCGTCCAATCGGCGATGCGTTTACGTCGATTTTGCAAAGTGGGGCTGCCCTCCCCCGTCCAGACAAAAGCGTCCAAGGCAATGCGACTGACACGCTCTGGAAAACGCTCTGCGAACAATGCCGCTTTGAGCGCACCAGAGGACAGTCCATACAGCATCAGTTGTTTTTGTCCCGTCGTTTTCAAAATGTACTCACTGACCGCAGCCAAATCATCAGCACCGTTAGAGATGTTGAAGTTGATCGCACGAGACTTGCTGGAACGTCCGTACCCCTCATTGTCTAAACACCAGGTGTCAAACCCGAGTTTGGCGAAGTGGTCCATGGTTGAGTACTGCGGCTTGGCTGGCACTTGCAAGTCAAAGACAGGGGTACCGGCCATCGAAGAACCGTGTACAAAAAGAATCACCCCCTTATTGGGAGACTTAGCTGTTGTCAGTGGTGGCTTACGCCACATGAACAGCTTGATGGACTCACCCTCTGCTTGTCGCGTTGCCCAATGCTCCTGACCAACCAGCGCAGACGAGTTTGAGTGAGCGCGTGGCTGCGCAGACAGTGCCGGGTCGGTCATGAGAAGACCACTTGTCAACGTAGCGGATGCAGAGAGTAAATGGCGGCGTTTCATTGAATTGGCAATCCGTTTGATTTCAAGAATTTGAAGGGTGGCGAATAGGACCACACCATATCCACTAAAACCATAGGAATAACCCGCAGCCATGAAGCACAACGCATGCGCAGGTCTAAGTGGTGATGGATCACAGGTACGCGCATTGACTCTATGTTGCTGGCACAACCTCGTGGTTTTAGTGCAGACTCTAGCGCGCCCTACTTGATCAAGGTGCACCAGGACTCGTTAGCAAGTAGGTACTTAAAAACGCATCCACTTGCGCCAGCCCAATCTCAGGCTGCTCCTCCTGAATCACATGTCCTAAGTTGGGCAACACCACAGTAGACGACTGCTGCAACACTGCGGCATAACTTGCAGCATTGCTGCTGGGGATCATTTGGTCGTTTGCCCCCCATATCAGCAAGGTAGGCGCTTGAATTCGCTTCAACCGAGGTTTCGGGTCGGTGTAAATCGTTTGATCGGCTCTGTCCAAGATAGCCGCCCTCACACCAGGCGCTCGCAGCATGTCGTGGTAACGGTTGACCATCTGCTCTGTCAACACTTGCGGGTCTGAAAATGCGGTGTCGATCAAGCTACGCACAAAGTATTTGGGCAAGCAATATTTCATCAACCCCATGATGGCGGGCACTTCGTAGGGTTTGGTTCCCCATTGCGCCTCAGGTGCAAAACCATCGGGTGCCATCAACACCAAGGCCTTGACGCGCTCTGGTTGTTCTGCGGCCAAGGCCCAAGCCATTTTTCCACCCAAGGAATGACCCACAATTGAATAGGTGGTCAGCTCTAACTTGTTCACAAAATGAATCAGCGTGGTGAGGTCTTGACTGTCCGAGTAATTCTTGGAGGGACTCTCTCCCGTTAAACCAAAACCAGGCAAATCGAGTCGGATCACGCGAAACTTCGACGCCAATTGTGGACTCCAAGTATCCCAAGTTTGCAGACTCGACCCAAAACCGTGCAAGAGCAACAACGCGGGGGCATCAGGCGGACCTGAGTCCTGATAGTTGACACGAAGACCATCGACCTCCAGCACGCGCTGTGAGGCAGCCCCATAGCGATGCAGCAACTCTGCACGATCCAAATCTGGCGTCCACACACCATACAGACCGGCGGCAATCACAAAAGCACTGATCGGCAACACCTTCCCCCAACGTCGCGTGGTCATGATGCAAACTGGCTCACACGCTGGTCATGCATGGCATAGCGCCACTGCATCACCACTCGGTTCTGGCACAGCCGCATCGTTCAATCGTTTAAAAAAATATGTCGGACCGCCTCAAGGGCTTTTTCTCTTTGAACGCCATCCGGGTGATTGAGTTCGCGCAAGGGACCGTTGAGCATTTTCTTCATCAACGCCATCGACAGAGACTCTAAAACACTGTCCACCGACTGCCCCTTTTCTATTCGTTTGCGGGCACGGGCCAATTCTGTTTGACGCCAAGCGTCTGCCTGGAGATTGAGTTCTTGAATCAATGGCACATGGTTTCTGCGTTCCAACCAAGCCATGAATTTCTGAACACCTCCATCAATGATGGCTTCAGCCTCAGCAACAGCTTCTTGCCGATGAGATTGACCACTGTTGATCACATGGGTCAGGTCATCGATGGTGTACAGGTAAACGCCCGACAAGTCTTTGACTTCCGGTTCGATATCGCGTGGTACGGCCAGATCCACCATGAAAATGGGTCGGTTTTTTCGTGCGCGAAGAGCCCGTTGAACTGCCCCCAGGCCAATCAGGGGCAAGGTGCTGGCTGTGCAACTGATGACCACATCAAACTCATGCAAGCGTGCAGGCAGATCGGCCAGTGAAATGCTCTGCCCACCGTGCATCGCCGCCAACATATCTGCCCTTGTCGCAGAACGATTGGCAATGGTGATGGACCGGGGAGATTTGGCGGCAAAGTGCGCGACGCACAGCTCAATCATTTCTCCGGCGCCCACAAATAACACGTTTGTATCTTTGATGTTTTCAAAAATTCGACTCGCCAGGCGAACACTCGCTGCCGCCATGCTGATGGAGTGCACACCGATGTCCGTGGATGTTCGTACCTCTTTGGCAACGGCAAATGACCTTTGAAACAATTGATTCAAGGTGGTGCCAAGCGCACCAGAGTCCGCAGCCAGTCGCACCGCATCTTTGAATTGGCCCAGTATTTGAGATTCACCAAGGACCATCGAATCGAGACCACTGGCCACACGAAATGCATGACGCGCCGAAGCGTCACCTTCGAGTCTGTAGATGTGCGATTGCAAAACATCCACATGTGCCTTGCCAGTATCGGCCAACCACTTGAGAGTTTGTCGCCATTGAACCTCGTCGCCTGCACAATAAACTTCGGTTCTGTTGCAAGTGGACAAGATAGCCACCTCTTTATGCGTCTCAAACGTACGACGCAAACCTTGCAACGACAACACCAGTTGGTCTGACGCGAAGGCAAACCGCTCGCGCAAATCGATGGGGGCAGTTCGATGGTTAAGCCCTAAGGTCCAGACTGCCATTCAGACCACCCGTCTCAGCATGGGTGTGGCGTACAAATCTGGCCAAGCCTGGGCCACACGCTGGAGAATGCCTGTCGCGGTCAATCCATAGTGCTGCATCAACACTTGGGGATCCCCATGCTCTGTGAACGTATCCTCAAAGCCCATCACCAGAACGGGCTTGCAGATAGCCATGTCTTGCATAGCCTCTAAAACAGCAGCGCCTGCGCCACCCATACGGGCGCCATCTTCAATGGTGACGAAACGATCATGTGTGAGCGCTGCTTGGCGCAGAATCTCCAAATCCAGTGGCTTGGCCCAACGCATGTTGATGACGGTGGCGTTCAACGACTCGGCGGCTTTGAGTGCTTCATAAAGTAACGGGCCAAAAGCCAAAATTGCCGTGCCTTCACCCGCGCGGCGGATCTCTGCCTGTCCAAACGGCAGTGCGCTTAAATTTGCTTGCACCTCGACGCCCACACCCGAACCTCGGGGGTAGCGCACCGTGACAGGACGGTCATGTGCATACGCTGTGCTCAGCAATTGCCGACATTCGTTTTCATCGGCTGGGCACGCCACACTCATATTGGGAATGCAGCGCGTGTAGGCAATGTCAAACACACCTGCGTGGGTCGGGCCATCGGGTCCGACAATGCCCGCCCGATCCAAAGCAAACACGACGGGCAGTTTTTGTAGCGCGACATCGTGAATTAACTGGTCATAGGCTCTTTGCAAGAAAGTCGAGTAAATGGCCACGACAGGCTTGAGACCTTCACAGGCCAAACCTGCTGCAAACGTCACGGCGTGCTGCTCTGCAATCCCCACATCGTGGTAGCGACCAGGAAAACGTTGACTGAACGCCACCATGCCTGAACCTTCTCGCATGGCCGGGGTGATGCCCACCAAGCGCGGGTCCTTGTTGGCCATGTCGCACAGCCATTGCCCGAACACTTGGGTGAATGTCATTTTTCCTTGTACAGCAGGCATCAAGCCAACCGCTGGGTCAAATTTACCGGGGCCGTGGTAGCTGATGGGGTCCGCTTCCGCTTTCGCGTAGCCCTGCCCTTTGCGGGTGACGATATGCAAAAACTGCGGGCCTTTTTCTTTTGAAATTTTCTCTAAGGCTTGCACCAAGCCCAGCACATCGTGTCCGTCGATGGGGCCGGTGTAGGTGAACCCGAGCTTTTCAAAAATGGTGGCTGGCTGAATCAGCTGCTGGGTTTGTTGTTCCAGATGACGCGCCAGCGCAAACAACGGCGGTGCATTGCGCAGCAGTTGCTGGCTGAGCTTTTTGGCTTGGGCATAAAAGCGACCAGACATCAATTCAGACAGGTATTGATTCAAGGCCCCGACGGGCGGACTGATGGACATGTCGTTGTCATTGAGCACCACCAACAGATCGGATTCACTGGTGCCTGCGTTGTTCATGGCTTCATACGCCATGCCGGCGGTGAGTGCTCCGTCCCCAATGATGGCCACTGCTTTTCTGTGGCTGCCGGTGAGCTTGGCGGCCATGGCCATGCCCAATGCAGCCGAAATACTGGTGGAAGAATGTGCGGTGCCAAAAGCGTCGTACACACTTTCTTCGCGATGCGGAAAACCGCTCAAACCACCCCGCTGACGCAAAGAGCCCATTCGATCCATCCGCCCCGTCAACATTTTGTGGGCATAGGTTTGATGGCCGACATCCCAAATCAAGCGATCCTCTGGGGTGTTGAACACATAGTGAAGGGCAATGGTCAACTCAATCGTGCCCAAGTTAGAGCTGAAATGCCCGCCTGTTTGAGATACCGAATCGATCAGACGCTGGCGGAACTCCCCCGCCAGTGCAGGCAAACGCTCAGCGGGTAGCTGCCTCAGTTGAGATGGCGATTCAATCCACTCCTGCGCTGCGTCCATGGTCGGCCTCAAAGTTTTCTTGATTGACCTTGAATTTACAGCCATTTGACAAGATGTCAAGTTAAATTGACACTTTACACATTCTCTTTAGTTGACATTCAAAACAAGCCCTCCCACATCCCGGACGAATGGACATGCACCCTCAACTCGAAAATGACCAATTCCTGCGCGCTTGCTTGCGGCAAGCCACGACCCACACCCCCATGTGGTTGATGCGCCAAGCAGGGCGCTACTTACCCGAATACAGAGACACGCGAGCCAAAGCAGGCAGCTTTATGGGACTGGCCACCAACACCGACTTTGCCACCGAGGTCACCCTGCAGCCCCTGGACAGATACCCTTTGGATGCAGCCATTTTGTTCAGTGATATCTTGACCGTGCCCGATGCCATGGGACTGGGCTTACGGTTTACCCAGGGCGAAGGGCCTAAATTTGACAAAGTGGTGCGCGACGAAGCGGCTGTGGCCGCCTTGCAGGTGCCCGACATGAACCGATTGCGTTATGTGTTTGACGCCGTGACCTCCATCCGCAAAGCCTTGAATGGCCGCGTGCCTTTGATTGGTTTTTCAGGCAGTCCCTGGACTTTGGCTTGCTACATGGTCGAAGGCGGGGGGTCGGACGACTACCGTCTGGTCAAGAGCTTGATGTACAGCCGGCCTGACCTGATGCACCGCATCTTGGAGGTCAACGCGCTGTCTGTGGCAGCCTATTTGAATGAACAAATCAAAGCCGGCGCGCAAGCCGTGATGATCTTTGACAGCTGGGGGGGCGTCTTGGCCGACGGTGCATTTCAAGACTTCAGCTTGAAATACACCGCCAAGGTGTTGGCCCATGTGCACACCCACCATGAAGGACAACAAATTCCACGCATTGTGTTCACCAAGGGAGGCGGCCTTTGGCTGGAGGAAATGAACCAACTGGACTGTGAAGTGCTGGGCCTGGACTGGACCGTTAACTTGGGCAAAGCACGCGCTTTGGTTGGAGGGGCAGTGGGTGGCCCTGGCAAAGCACTGCAAGGCAACATCGACCCCAATGTGCTGTTTGCACCGCCTGAGCAAATCGCCACCGAGGTGCGCCGTGTGCTCGACAGCTTTGGTCAACCCCATACTGACCCCAGCACGACCGGCCCAACCCACATTTTCAACTTGGGGCACGGCATCAGCCAATACACGCCGCCAGAGCATGTGGCTGCCTTGGTGGAGGCGGTACACAGCCACTCGCGCCAAATGCGCGCGCCTTGATCGCATGGCGCCTTCATCCCTTGCCCACGATACAGCCCCCAGCCGGAGGCTCTGCACAGACTGCGGCTTGTCGCGCACCGACGACCCCAAGCGCTGCGGCCAAGCCTGCCAATTCATTCAGCCCAACTACCCTGGCTTGGAGACACAGGTCCACGGTCGCCAGCGCCAGCAAACCACCGCCGAACACACAGCGCAGTCTGACGAGCTGTTCTTTGGCCCCTACCAGCAGATCCTGAGTGCCCGCATGAAGTCACCCTCAGAGGGTGCGCAATGGACGGGCATCACCACCCGGCTGGCCGAGGTGCTGCTTGAGCAGGGATTGGTGGACGCGGTGATCGCCATGGCAGCCGACCCCAACGACCGCTGGCGTCCGCGCCCGGTGCTGGTCACACGCGCCCAAGACATGCAGCAATGCCGGGGCATGCGGATGGGCTATGCGCCCTTGCTGAGTTTGGTCGAACCGGCCCTGGCCCAAGGCCACAAACGCTTGGCGGTGATTGGCATTCCCTGCCAAATTTACGCACTGCGGGCCATCCAAGCGCAACTCGAGCGTGAGCAGGGTTTGAAAGAGCTGTTCGTCATTGGCACACCTTGCTCAGACAACACCACCACGGAGAACTTCCACCAGTTTCTTGGCTTGATCTCGGACCGACCGCAAGACATCAGCTATGTCGAGTTCCGCGCCGATTACAAGGTGGAAGTGCGCACCGACCAAGGCGACAAGCGCCTGATTCCGTTTTTGAACCTGCCCTTGTCCACCCTCCCGCCAGACTTCTTTCCCCTCACCTGCCGCACTTGCGTGGACTACACCAATGTGCTGTCGGACATCACGGTGGGCTACATGGGCGGACATGGCCAGCAATGGGTGTTGGTGCGCAACGCCCGCGGTCAGGCCATGCTCGATGGCCTCAGCACGCAACTCATCACCAGCGTGCCCATCAGCAAAGGCCGTCGCGAGGGGCCGGTGCGCGGCTTCATGGCCAACACCGAACGCGCTGCCGGGGGACTGCCACTGCGTCGCATGCCTG
This sequence comes from Limnohabitans sp. JirII-29, assembly GCF_003063395.1. NCBI lineage: Bacteria > Pseudomonadati > Pseudomonadota > Betaproteobacteria > Burkholderiales > Comamonadaceae > Limnohabitans > Limnohabitans sp. JirII-29. Next base: position 312,208 of record NZ_NESB01000001.1, on the reverse strand, counting down.
CTTGGATCAAGCCGCTGGTCAACTGGCTCATGCCCCGGGTGGGGCCGCGCGGTTTGGAGTTTGCACGCGCGCGCATCGAGATGAAGGCGATCGAATCGATCTTGCATCTGCGTCGCGAAGCCCCGGCGCGAATCAAAAACATGCTGCCGGCTCATGTCTGGGCACTGGCAGCTCGCTATGGGCTAAAACCCGAACATGATGCTCAAAAATCCGACAAAACCAACTCTGACACTTCAACAAGTGTAAATTTAACTTGACACTTGAGACTCTCTTTTGGATGATGACTTGAAAACAGCTTTGCGGAACGCCCCATGGCATTGACCTTTCCTTTTGCGGCCATCGTCGGTCAAGACGAAATGACACTCGCCATCCAAGTGGTGGCGGTCGACCCTTCCATCGGTGGCGTGCTGGTGCTGGGTGACCGTGGCACCGGCAAATCCACCGCGGTGCGCGCGCTGGCCGACTTGCTGCCACCTATCCAGGTGGTCAAAGGCTGCCCCTACCGCTGCGATCCGGGCCAACCCGCCCAAGCTTGCCCCGTGTGCCAGGCCAAAGACCCGAAAGTCAAAACCGTGGTGGAGCGCCAAGCGGTGGCCGTGGTAGACCTGCCTTTGGGTGCCACCGAAGACCGCGTGGTCGGCGCGCTGGACCTGGAAAAAGCCTTGTCCCAAGGCATCAAGCAGTTCTCGCCGGGCTTGCTGGCACAAGCTCACCGGGGCTTTTTGTACATCGACGAAGTCAATCTGTTGGACGACCACTTGGTCGACCTGCTGATTGATGTGGCCGCCTCGGGCGAAAACCTAGTCGAGCGCGAAGGCCTGAGCGTGCGTCACCCCGCGCGCTTTGTGTTGGTCGGCAGCGGCAACCCCGAAGAAGGCGAACTGCGCCCCCAGTTGCTCGACCGCTTTGGCCTGTCGGTGCAGGTGCGCACGCCACAAGACTTGGCGCTGCGGGTCGAGATCATCAAACGCCGTGACGAATTTGAAAGAGACCCCAGCGCATTCAAAGCGCACTGGCACAAAGACAACCAAAAGCTGCAAAAACGCATTGTCAAAGCGCGTGAACGTTTGGCCCAAGTCACCGTGAGCGACGACATGTTGATGCTGTGTGCACGGCTGTGCCAACAACTGGGCACCGATGGCCTACGCGCCGAGCTCACCTTGCTCAGAGCCACGCGGGCCTTTGCCGCGCTGCAAGGTCAGTCCAGCGTTCAAGCCCAACACCTGCAAAGCATGGCGCCTTTGGCCCTGCGCCATCGGCTACGACGCAACCCGCTGGACGACACCGACTCTGGCACCCGCGTGCAGCGCAGTTTGCAAGAAGTGCTGGCGGCCTGAGTCTGCGGGCTGGCCATGAAGCGCGACCACCTCCCCCCTGCCGAGCCCCTGAACGCTTGGCACGATGCCTTGCTCAGTTTGCAAATTTTGCAACTCGACCCGCAGGGCTTTGGCGGAGTGTGTCTGCGTGCGCCACATGGCCCGGTGCGTGACCGATGGCTCAGCGCGCTGGCAAGTCTGGGACTGCCGCTGGTCAAAGTTCCAGGCTCCGCCGATGCCGAACGGCTGCTGGGTGGCATTGACTTGGCCCACACCCTGCAAACCGGTCAGTTGCGCATGCAAGCCGGTTTGCTCCAGCAAGCAGACCAAGGTCTGGTCTGCCTGCCCATGGCCGAGCGCCTGCCCCCGTCCCTGTTGGCACCCTTGGTCCAGGCACTCGACACCCACCAAGTGCCGGCCACACACCACCACACCCAAGCCAGCACCAGCCGCTTTGGCGTGGTGGCACTCGACGAGTCGTTGCCCGATGAACCCGGCTTGGGGGCTGCGCTGATGGAGCGTCTGGGCCTTTGGCTCGACTTGCAAGCGCTCTCGCTCTCAGACATCGACCTAGGACTGTCCGATAGCGTCAACGGTGAGCCAGGTGACCTTGAAGATGCGCTGCACATCCGGCTCAGCCCCCTGGCCCTGACGCAAGCACGCGAGCGCCTGCTTCACATTCAAGCCAGCGACGCACAACTGCAAGCGCTGTGTGCTTCGGCCATGGCCTTAGGGATAGGCTCCCTGCGTGCACCGAGTCTGGCTTTGCGCGTGGCCTGTGCCCATGCGGCCGTGAACGGCCGCAGCACCCTCGACGACGAAGACCTCGGCTTTGCCGCCCGTTGTGTGTTGGCCCCACGCGCCACCCAGTGGCCCAGCGAGCCTTCAGACGATGCGCTGTCTGACCCGCCGCCACCCGAAGAAAACACCGAGGCAGAGCCACCGCCTCCGAAGGCCCAAGAGCCCGACCCAGCCCCCGAATTGCCGCAAGACTCGCCCCCTGAATCGGCCCAAGAGTCGCCCCCAGATTCACCGCCGGATTCGCCGCCCGAGTCTGAGGCGACGCCCCCCGAACCCAGCGCCGAAGACCTGCAAGAGATGATGGTGGCGGCGGCTCTGGCCAGCTTGCCACCGCACATGCTGGATGCCTTGGCCGCACAAAACCGTGCGCGTCAAAGCAACACCTCGGGCCGCAGCGGCCAAACGCGGGCCGGCAAACAGCGCGGCAGGCCCCTGCCGCCTCGCCCGGGACGACCGGGTGGGCATGCGCGCTTGCATGTGCTCGCCACCTTGCGGGCCGCCGCGCCGCGCCAACGTTTGCGCCAGACGGGCAGCGTCGCCTCGCACCAGGCTGACCTGCCAGCCCCCCATCGAAGCCGCGTGCTCATCCGGGCCGAGGACTTTCACATTCAGCGCTACCAGCAGCGCGCATCAAGTTGCGTGATCTTGGCGCTGGACGCCTCGGGCTCTGCTGCGCTACAGCGCTTGGCCGAAGCCAAAGGCGCGGTCGAGCTGCTGTTGCAACAGTCGTACGCGCGCCGCGACAGCGTGTGCATCGTGGCTTTTCGGGGCGCCCAAGCGCAACTGCTGCTGCCAGCCACGCGCTCCTTGGTGCGCGCCAAGAGGGCCATGACGGGCTTGCCTGGGGGCGGCGGCACACCGCTGGCACTGGCGCTCAAGATGGCCCATGAGCAGGCTTTGCAATTGCAGCGTCAAGGTGTCACGCCGATACTGGTGGTGCTCAGCGATGGCCGCGCCAACGTCACCTTGCAAGGCCTGGGTGGTCGCGCCCAGGCTCAGGCCGATGCCCAGCTCTGGGCTCAGCAATGGCAACGCAGCGGTCACCGCGCCTTGTGGATCGACACCAGCATGCAGCCCGACGCGCAAGCGCAACAGCTGGCCGCCACGCTGGGTGCAGGCTACCTGCCCATGCCGCACGTGCAGGCGCAGCGGATGGCCAACGCGATGGACAGTCTTCGCACGGGGGCAAGTTGAGCTTGCGACGGCGCACACGCTTGCTTCAAACGACCTGAACGATCATGTACGAAAGCTTCTACCCCGGCATGGCATGGGCTGCGCACCGGGGCACTTGGCCACATGCCCAGCACAGCCGCTTTGTGCAAGCGGGTGCCATCCACTGGCATGTGCAAATGCTGGGACAGGGCCCCTGCATGCTGCTGTTGCACGGCACAGGATCGGGCAACTTCAGTTGGCGAGGCCTGCTGCCCTTGTTGGCTGAGCACTTCACGGTGATTGCGCCCGACCTGCCCGGCCACGCTTTTTCGAGTCGTGGACCTGAAGGCTCCCTGTCTCTGCCTGGCATGAGCGAAGGCCTGCGTGCCTTGATGCGGCAACTCAACCTCACACCTCAGGTGATCGTCGGCCATTCAGCGGGTGCCGCGATTGGGGCACACATGGTGCTCAGCCACGCCAGCTTGGCGCACAGCACCCTGATCGGGCTCAACCCGGCGTGGTTGCCATTGCCCGGCATGTCCTCATGGCTGTTTGGACCTGCCGCCAAACTGGCCCAACTCAACCCGCTGTCGGCCTGGGCCACCGCCAAAATGGCTGCCCAAGAAGGTGCCGTGGCGCGTTGGATTGAGCGCACCGGCTCCACATTGGATGTGCAAGGCATTGAGCTCTACCGCAGCGTGCTCAGGAACTCTGGCCATGTTCACGGTGTGTTGTCGATGATGGCAGCTTGGCAGCTCAAGCCGCTGGCCGCACGCTTGCACAACATCCGCAACCCCGTGTTCATGGCGATAGGAAGCCAAGACCAGACGGTTCCCCCCACCATGGCCCATGAAGCCAGCCTGCGCTTGCCGCAAGCAAAGTTGGTGATGCAAACTGCACTGGGGCATCTGGCACACGAGCAGGACCCCGTCGGCACGGCGCAACTCGTCATGACATGGAGCACCTCCACATGAACACCTGGATGTCAGCAAGCTGCCAACTGTTAACCCAGGGATTTATGCGCCACGAACCAAACGCCTGACAGCCCCCACGGCTTCTCGTGCATCGGTGAAGATGGCATCGGCACCCAAAGTTTGGGGGCTGAATTCTTTGAGCAAAAAAATGGGGCCGCCGAGCACCACACGAACTTTGGGATTCCCCGAGCTTTCCCTGATGTGTTGAATCAATGCGGGCAAGGCCTGCAATTGCACCTCCAGGGCGACCGAAATGCCAACCACATCAAACCACTCGTTGGCAACCGCGCGCAGCAACTCCGATTCTGTGGATGAGATTTCCAGCACCACCTCGGCCCCGGACTTACGGAAAAAGTCAGCCACGATGGTCAGCCCCAAAAAATGCTGGGACCCAGGCGCGCAAGCCAGCATGATCCGTTCGGTATCACCGTCTTCGCGAGGTCTTGCTGGCGACTCGTAGCCCAGCCGGTAAATCGTCTGGTGCATGATCGCTAGGCCGCAAGTCACTTGCGTGAAGTCACACAGGTCTTGCTCCCACAAAACACCCAATTGCCGGGCGGCGGGTGTGATCAGTTCCAGAAAAATTTGCTCTTGTGACAAACCTTTCGCCATCAGCGTATCAACGATGCCATTGGCGGTGGGTGAATCACCTTTCAAGCAAGACTGCGTGAAGGCTTCGTATTCAGGCTGCGCAGCAATAAAGCCCGAGTCATCCAATGCTTTGGATTTGCCTGTGAAGAATTGCTGAACATTGAGCAGGCGCGGAATGATCTGCTTTTCGATCACCGCCAGAAGAGATTCTTTGCAATCCTCCTCCAGACTTCGGGTCGGTTTGTAACCATTCGAGTGACCACCCAAGCCGTTGAACTCAGACATACGCGTTCCTAGCAGCATGTGCGCGTTACCCTGGGGAAGGTAAAAACCGGGGCGTTAATCCGCCAGCAACATAGCATTCCGGTCCGCAGCTGTAGATGGGTTTGTAATTTTTTTAGCCCTGTCGATCAAGCCTGACAAACCCTAGAGAGGCCAAACCATCAAGGGTTTACCCTTTTAACCGCCCTGTTAAATCAGGAAAAAGTGCCGAATGGGCCATTGAGGTAGATGGTTTGCAGGTTCAGCACTGACGCAACCGAGACCCACACCCAGTAGGGGATCAACAACCCACTGGCCAAGCGCGACAAGCGCCACAAACCCACGATCAGGGCCCCGATCGAGAGCCATAAAAACACCACCTCAACCATTGCCCAATCCGGGCGCTGGAGTTTGAAATAGAGCGCACTCCACACCATGTTGAGCACCGCGTTGATGCCAAACAAGATGACCACACGAAGGCGAAGCGCACGGGTGTTGGCCGCTTGCCACGCCAGCCAACCGCTGATGGCACACAAGGTGAAGATCGTGGTCCAAATCACGCCAAAGGCAGCGTCTGGCGGCTTCCAGTCGGGTTGACGCAAGCTGTAGTACCAAGGCCCTAAATCCGTCAGGGCCCCACCAATGCCTGCGGTGGTGTAGCTCAACACCACGGCCAGAAAGAGACGAAAGAAGGCTTGTCGATTCATCTCTGCATTGTCGCCAGAAACAGGTAAGCACCGGGGCCCCCTAACCGAGCCGACCCCGACGCGCCACTAAGTGCGTGCCAAGCCCAGCAAGTGGGCCATGTCCTTGATGAAGATGCGCACATGCGCCATCGGGTCTTTACGGGCAAGTTCTTTGTTCATGTAAGACTCGAAGGTCAAGCGCTGTACATCACGGTCCTCACAGATTTTGACGAACTTCTCGCGACGGCGGTCGTTTTGGTACCAAAAGTACTGCATCACCCCCAAGATCCAGAACACGCGGCCATGCTGCTTCATGAAGCTCTTTCGGCCTTCTTTGAGGCAGGCGCTGTTGCCTGTTTTCAAGGCCTCGTGTGCTGCTTTGGCGACGCGCCTGGCGCAGTCCATCGCGTAATAAATACCCTCGCCCGAAGACGGTGCCACCACACCCGCGGCATCACCCACCACCACCACATCGCGTCCGTTGTCCCATTGCGGCAAAGGCTTGAGTGGGATGGGTGCGCCCTCACGACGCAAGGTGGGTGCTTGGGTCAGTCCTGCCATCTCACGAAGGCGCGCCGTGGCACTGCGCAGCGAATAACCTTTGTCGGCACTGCCCATGCCCACACTCATGGTCTTGCCATGTGGAAACACCCAGCCGTAAAAATCGGGCGAGACCTCGCCTTGGTAATACACGTCACAGCGCGCTGCGTCATAACCAGGTTGCCCCACAGGCGACTCGATGATCTCGTGGTACGCGAACACGTATTTGGTTTTATGCGCATTGGGAATGGCTTGGCGCGCCACTTCTGAGCGGGCACCATCAGCCCCCACCACCATGCGCGTGCTGACTCTGACCGACCTGGCGTGTTCGCTGGCTGCATGTTCTTTAGAGGTGACCGGGGTGTAGTGCACCCACAATTGGCCGCTGTCGTCGTGCTCGATCTTGTCAAAGATGGCCCGGCAACGCTCTGCGCCCGCTTGAGCGGCGCGCACGCGCAAAAACTCATCAAATTCGTCGCGGTCCACCATGCCAACAAAGCCGTTGTCGATCGGAATGTCCACTTTGTTGTTGGCTGGCGAGATCATGCGCGCACAACGCACCTTGGCCACCAGCAGGTGGTCCGGAATGTCGAAGTCCTTGATCAACCGAGGTGGAATCGCACCGCCGCAGGGTTTGGTACGTCCCTGACGGTCAATCAGCAAGACGCGCCAGCCTTGACGTACTAAATCGTGTGCAGCCGTGGCACCCGATGGGCCGCCGCCCACCACAACAAAATCGTAGTTGGTATGCTTCATGAGCGAGACCTGCCTTTCAGCAAAAAAACCGGACCAAATCGCAAAGGCTCGCGTTTTGCAGCACCGTTGCGCAGGCCCCAAGCCAGTGCAGCCGACAGAGCAAACATCAGCGCTTGCATGCCAAATACGGCCGCATAGGCCGTTCGTTGTTCTCCGAGCAAGGCGTGGGCCAAGTCACTTGCCGCTGTACCCAGCAAACCACCCAAGCCAAAGGCTGCGGCCTGCGCCGCCCCCCACAAGCCCATGCGCGTCCCCTCGCGCCCGGGCCCGCCCTCACCGGCTAGACGCATCATGGTGGCAATGGCGGCGATTGAAAACGCACCGTTGGCCACTCCCAAAAACACCACATTCGCCCGCAGCGGCCAGCCCACTGCCAGGGACGAGCTGCACAAGCCCACAGTGGCCAATGCCGACAGCAGGCACCCTCCCACCATCCAATCCTGTACAGAGCCGAGTCGTCCAGCCACCCGACGTGACCCAGCGCCCGCCACAGCCAACATGCCAATCAATACGCCCATGTGATGCCAGCCAGACAACTGCGTAGTTTGGCCCGGAGAGAACCCATGAACGGCCCCCGCAAAGGGCTCAAGAATCAGATCTTGCGCGCTGTATGCCAGCATGGACATGAACACAAACACGGTGAACCTACGCGCGGCAGGCTCACGCCACACTTCCTGCAAAGCTTGGTTGAAGTTCTGTTTTTCCACAGGCTCGCTCGCTCCATGGGGGGAGGCAGGCTGAACCGGCTCAACAGTCTTCTCCAGCCCCCACAAACAAATAGCCGTGATCAAGGCGGTCAAGACACTCAATCCCGCCGAGACTTGCAACAACACCTGTGGGCTGTAAGGATCAATCAGCTTGCCCACCACACCCGCAGTGATGGCAAAGCCCAGAATCATCATCATCCAGACCGTGGTGGCGGCGGGTGCGCGCTGGTCTTCGGGCACTTGCTTGGCCATCAAAGCCAGTAACGACGTGCCGCAAGCGCTCACCCCTAGTCCAATCAGGCTGAAGGACAGCATGGCCAGCAAAGCGCCATACAACGGTTGCATAGCCATCCACACGGTGGCCGATGCAGCCATCACACCGCCCACGCCCAGCACCAACATCCCGCCCATCATCCACGGCGTGCAGCGTCTTCCCTTGTCGGCACCAAAGCCCATGCGCGGGCGCACGATTTGCACAGCGTAATGCCAAGCCACCAAAAAACCAGGCAACAAAGCAGGCAGCGCCAGCTCGACCACCATGATGCGGTTGAGCGTGGAGGTGGTGACCACCACCACAGCCCCCAAACACGCCTGAATCAGACCCAGGCGGACGATCTGAAACCAACCGAAATACGGCGTGCTCATGCAACCTCCAGAAGTTGTTGCAAGGGTTGGAGTTGGCGCAGACCCCAAGCGCTGACCATCATGCCACTGACAAACATAGGCACCCCCAAAGCACTGACTTGCAAGGCACGCTCAACCGGTTGTTGCATAAATTTGGCCATCAGTGGCCACTGGGCCAACGCCAGTGCCAGCACCGCAACACCATGCCAAGGCAGTTGCCAAAACCACAAAAACAGTGCTACCGCGACCTGCGCCAGCCCCATGAACACACAAGCCACACGCGCTGCGCCTACCGCGCCTAACTGCACCGGCAGTGATGCAATGCCCATGCGGCGATCACCTTCAATGGCCTTGAAATCGTTGAGCGTCATGATGCCGTGCGCACCAATGCTGTAGAGAAGAGCCAGCGCCAAAGCATGCGGCCCCGGCCAAGCCCCCCCCAGCATCACCGCTGTTCCGGTCAACCAGGCCAGCCCTTCGTAGCTCAGCGCACAAGCCGCGTTACCCCACCAACCGTTGTTTTTCAGGCGAACAGGGGGCGCGCTGTAGGCCCACGACAAAGCAATTGCCAACCCGCAGGCGGCAAAACCCCAAGGCCCCATGAGCGTGGCCCAGAGCAAAGACAGCAGCGTCCAGCCCACGGCAATCCCCAATCCCCAGCGCCCAGGCATGCGGCCCGAAGGGATGGGCCGGTGAGGTTCGTTGATGGCGTCGACATGGCGGTCAAACCAGTCGTTGACAGCTTGGCTACTGGCACATACCAAAGGGCCTGTGAGTACAAGGCCTAACAGCAGCAAGCCCCAATGAGCACTCAGGCTCTGACCGGATGCCACCACGCCACAAGCAAAAGCCCACATGGGCGGGAACCAGGTGATGGGCTTGAGAAGTTCGGCTACCGTGCCCAGCGTAGGGCGGGTGCGAGCTGCATCAAAAGCAAGAGGCGGGGTGTCCATATCTGCATTTTGATAGGACATTTAGAAATGTCAACTAGAGTTGACACCTACGATCAAGATCAGAGAGTTCTCGCTAGGAGTTGTCAATTTCGACTTCGGCAACCATGCCAAATCGACGCAGCTTGACATAGAGGCTTTGGCGGGACAGACCCAACATTTCCGCCGCCGAAGCACGGTTGTTGTGGGTCAGCTCTAGGGCAGCTTCAATGCACATGCGCTCAATGGTGTCCACCGTCTCACCCACAATGTCCTTGATCGGACGGCGCCCCACCAGTTGGGACAATTCGGCAAATGGGTTGACCAGGTTTTTCGCCATCGATGGACCTGCGGGCAGCCTGCGGTCCATGTCACGCACAAAGAACGCGTACATGGGCTCGGGGTGGGCCAAATAAACGGCCGAGACCTCAACTGGCAAGGTCATTCCCGAGAGGGTTCGCACCTCGGTGGCGAAATTGCGCACAGGCAACTGCTGACGCAAACTGGTATTGAGCACCCCCCAATCCACCGCCCCCCTTATCAACCAACGCTCTAAGCTCTGCCCCACCACCTGAGAAGAAGCGGTCAGACCTAACAAGGCCATGCCTTCGTCGTTGACGCTTTTGATCGCGCCTGAGGTGTCGGTAAGCAACCAACCGTCGGGAAAATGCGCCATGGCCTCACTGAGCACCGCAGAAGAATGCGAGTCGTGGCGTAGTTCAGGGGCGGCCTCTCGGGTCACCAAGCGCACCAGAAACTGCGCCCCTCCCTCTTGGCGAAACACCGTGGCAGACACAGTCCAAGGGGCTGTCAGCCCCGCCACACGGGCGGCGCACATTTCGATGCGTCCTGTGGCCAGAGCCATGCGCAACAAAGACTGCACTTCACCCTGGCTGTCTGCTTCAAAGCATTCGCGCACGTCGCGACCGACGAGGCGCTTCCCCGCATCTTTGAGCAGCGATTGGGCGCCCAAATTGGCCTCCAACACCCTCTGGGTGTTCGCGTCGACCACCAACACAGCCTCAGGCGAGGTGTCAAACAAGACGCGATAACGCGCCTCGATATGGCGCAAGCGCAAATAGTCACGCTCCATGGATTGCTGGGTTTCTACCAAGCGACGCTGGAGTTCGGCCAGACTTTCCAAGTCACGGCCGATGGCCAACAATTGACCCGCACCCAAGGGCACCACCACGTACTGCAAGGCGATTTCATTGCCCAAAGGGGAAATGTGATTCACATGCCGCCAGCGCATCACATTGGAGGCGTCCTGAGATTGCAACATCTCTTGAATTTTGATGCGGCTTTCGCTGGTGACGGTGTCCATCCAGCGTCGGCCGATCCAAGCTTGGCACCCCAAGGAGGCAAGCTTGTCGCGTCCCGTCGACACGTCTTCAATCACACCTTGTGCATCCATGACCAAGGTGATGTCCGACACAACACCCAGCAATTGGGAAAAGGTTGACGGGTCCAACGAACCAAGCTTCATACTGTAAACCATGGGTGTTCAGGTATCAGAAAGTTGACACCTGAATTTGTCATGTAAGTATAGGCTTATAAAGTGCCTTATGGTCAACCGCGTTGGATTTGAAATACAAATAAATACAAGTTGCACTTCATCACACCTTGAAAGAGGCTAAATGCATGCATTGCGTGATCCATTTTACGGCTGTAGGTGCATCTTCGGCCACCACGTCTGCGGCAATTGACTTCAAGCGGGCAGGTTCGCGCATGGCCATGGGGCCGCCCAAAAACATATGCATACTCGGATTCAACGAACAGTCCTTGAGTTGCGGCAACAAAGCGGCCAAGGTGCCCAAATGTCGATCGGTGCTGATGGACACCCCCACCGCATCAAACCAATCGGACTGAAACAGACGCTTGAATTCAGCCACATCCTGGGGTACACCCAAAGTCACCGCACAACCCTCAAGCTTGAAAAATTCGCTCAGCATGAACAAGCCCATGCTGTGCTGGGCCCCAGGCTCGGTCAACAAAAGTACGCTCAAGCCATGACGCTGAGGCGATGCCTCTTGCAAAAACTCGGCGCTGAAGTCATGCAACAGCTGTTGCAAATGCGTTGAAACGATGGTCGTCATCGCAAAATCCAATCGGTCCGCTGTCCACCATTCACCGATCAAACGGGCGCACGGGGTAATGCCCCGCACATAGATATCAGCCAGCGATTGCCCCTGCCTTTGCCAGCCAAACACCACCTGTCGTGCCGCATCCAAGCCCTGCAAACAGGCTTGCGCCAAGAGATGAACCTGCGCCCCATCCAGCGCCAATTTGCCGTTGAAAGATGTGCCTCCTACCAAGCGCGGACCTATCGGCACGTCTCTTCGTAACGCTTCAGGCAAGTGAGCGGTCAACCCAGGCTCCAAGACTGTGGGCTGTGCGCTGTCGAAATTGAATTGCTGAGCCATGACAAACACCAATCATGAAAGGGATACACCAGCGGCAGGCTCCAACCGATCAGAGTACGCGTCGCAAGAGTCATATCCAGCAAGGCAAGCAATGCCTTAACCAAATACATGCTGAAGTTTGATTTGATTCTTCTCATTTCTATTTGGTGTAAACCCTAAAACACTAAATTAATGTCAATTTATGTTGACACACTGCATATCGAGGCATACATTCTTTCCAAAGATAGCCATCAGACAAGGTATTGCATGTCCGTTTCAGCCGCCTCGCTTTTGTACACGCCAGCGCAACGCGCCCGGCGTGACGCGACCGCTTGGACGCTGGTGCAAGGCGTGTTGGCACCCGTTCAATTTTTGGTATTTCTGATCAGCCTCTACCTCGTGCTGCACAGCCTGCAAACGGGCCAACACACCGATTGGGCTTTGGGTTCGGTGGTGGTCAAGACGCTGGTTCTCTACGCCATCATGGTCACCGGTGCCATTTGGGAAAAAGTGGTCTTTGGTCAATACCTGTTTGCGCCCGCCTTCTTCTGGGAAGACGTGGTCAGCATGGGTGTGCTGGCTCTGCACACGGCTTACCTGTGGGTCTGGTGGCAAGGCCTGTGGAACCCCACTGAGCAATTGTTGTTGGCCCTGACCGCCTACGTGAGCTACGGCATCAACGCCGCGCAATACATCCGCAAGCTGCGCATGGCGCGGCTGCAAAAAAATCATTCCAATTCGCCCTTGTCGGGTGCACAGGCCAGCACATGAGCAGCGTCATTCCAATCCGCACGGAAACCACGGGCTGCACCGACGTCACCCCTTTGGTGGAACGCGGCCAACGTGAGGTCTTTTGTGGACTCACCGGCATCATCTGGCTGCACCGAAAAATACAAGACGCTTTCTTTTTGGTGGTGGGCTCGCGCACCTGCGCGCACCTGATTCAGTCGGCTGCGGGGGTGATGATCTTTGCCGAGCCTCGGTTTGGCACGGCCATCATCGACGAGCGTGACTTAGCAGGTCTGGCCGATGTGCACGAAGAACTCGACCGCGTGGTCAACCAACTGTTGGCGCGCCGCCCTGACATTCGCTTGTTGTTTCTGATCGGTTCTTGCCCTTCAGAGGTCATCAAGCTGGACCTCTCGCGTGCCGCTGAACGGCAAAACCAAATCCATCACCCCAAAGTGCGCGTGCTGAACTACTCGGGCAGCGGCATCGAAACCACCTTCACCCAAGGCGAAGACGCTTGTCTGGCCGCCATGGTGCCAGGCCTGCGCAATGACACGTCGACAGCCCCCGCGCTGATGGTCGTAGGCACCTTGGCCGATGTGGTCGAAGACCAGCTGCGCAGCCTGCTCGAACGCATGCGCTTGCAAGTCAACTTTTTCCCACCGCGCAACAGCCAAGCCATGCCAACAGTGGGGCCCAACACCCGCTTCTTGCTGGCTCAACCCTTTTTGGCCGACACCGCGCGGGCTTTGCAATCACACGGCGCGCAGCACCTGCCAGCGCCTTTCCCTTTGGGCGTTGAAGGCACCACCGCGTGGCTGCAAGCCGCTGCCAGTGCATTTGGCGTGGCCCCTGAGATGTTTGAAAATGCCACCGCCGCGCCACGCCAGCGGGCCGAAAAAGCCTTGGCTGTGCAGCGCCAGGTCTTGCAAGGCCAACGCATCTTTTTCTTCCCCGACTCACAACTCGAAATCCCGCTGGCGCGCTTCGTGCACCGCGAACTGGGCATGGACTTGGTGGAAGTGGGCACCCCTTACCTGCATCGCCAACACATGGCGCCTGAGTTGGCTTGGCTCCCCCAAGGCACCCGCATCAGTGAAGGCCAAGACGTGGACCGCCAACTCGAGCGCTGTCTGGCCGATGCCCCCGATCTGGTGGTCTGTGGCCTCGGCCTCGCCAACCCCCTCGAAGCCCAAGGCATCACCACCAAGTGGGCCATCGAGTTGGTCTTCACGCCCATCCAAGGTTATGAACAAGCCGCCGATCTGGCAGGTCTGTTCAGCCGCCCACTCAAACGCCGCACCAAGCTGGCGGCCTGAAAGCGCAGGAACACACCATGCAACTGACGCTCTGGACATATGAAGGCCCACCCCACGTGGGCGCGATGCGCGTGGCCACCGCCATGCGCGATGTGCACTACGTGCTGCACGCGCCGCAAGGCGACACCTACGCCGACTTGCTGTTCACCATGATTGAGCGGCTGCCACGCCGCCCGCCCGTGACCTACACCACATTTCAGGCGCGTGACCTCGGGGGAGACACCGCCGAACTCTTCAAAGACGCCGCCCGAAAGGCCGTGGCACGCTTCAAGCCTGCGGCCATGCTGGTGGGCTCGTCTTGCACCGCCGAGCTGATCCAAGACGACCCGGGTGGCTTGGCCCAGGCACTGCAACTGCCCATTCCCGTGGTGGCGCTGGAGCTGCCTTCTTACCAGCGCAAAGAAAACTGGGGTGCGAGCGAAACCTTCTACCAACTCTGCCGGCACCTGGTGCACAAGCCCACCGAGCGTCAGCCCAAGGCCCGGCCCAGCTGCAACATCTTGGGCCCCAGCGCCCTGGGGTTTCGCCACCGTGACGATGTCAAAGAAATCACCCAGCTGCTCAACCAGCTCGGTGTCGATGTGTCTGTGGTGGCACCGCTCAACGCCAGCGTGGCCGACATCCAGCAATTGGCCAATGCCGATTTCAACGTGGTGCTCTACCCCGAAATCGGCCTCAGCGCCGCGCAGTGGTTGCAGCGTCAGTTTGACCAGCCCTTCACCAAAACCGTGCCCTTGGGCAGCCGCGCCACCCGCGACTTCATCGCCGAGGTCTGCGCCCTCACCGGCTTGACTCAGCCTGCACAAGACCCTGAAAACGCACACGCCACCTGGTACGCCAAGTCGGTCGATTCGACTTACCTGACTGGCAAGCGCGTGTACATCTTCGGCGACGCCACGCATGCGGTGGCTGCCGCGCGCATCGCCAGCCAAGAAATGGGCTTTGAGGTGGTGGGCTTGGGCACCTACAGCCGCGAATTCGCACGCGAGGTGCGCGACTGCGCCAAGGCACTGGGCATCGAAGCGCTGATCACCGACGACTACCTCGAAGTCGAAGACCAAATTCAAGCGCTGCAACCCGAGCTGATTTTGGGCACGCAAATGGAGCGCCACATTGCCAAGCGCCAAGGCATTCCGTGTGCCGTGATTTCGGCCCCCGTGCATGTGCAAGACTTTCCCGCCCGCTACGCCCCACAAATGGGTTTCGAAGGTGCCAATGTGTTGTTTGACACCTGGGTGCACCCGCTGATGATGGGGCTGGAAGAACACCTGATCGGCATGTTCCGCGAAGACTTTGAGTTCCACGCCGGCGCTGCCCCCTCGCACCTGGGCAGCACCCGCCCCGCAGCAGACATCAGCGCTGCCCAACCCGCTTCACCCCAAACACCCGCAGCGCTGACGCCCAGCGAACCCAGCACGCCCAAGCCACCCAGCTCGCCAACCAGCTCACCTGCCAGTGCCCTGCCCACCCAAGCAGCTTCTAACCAAGCCACCTGGAGCATCGAGGCCGAGAAGGAGCTGGGAAAAATTCCGTTCTTTGTGCGCGGCAAAGCGCGTCGCAACACCGAACGATTCGCCCAGGACCTGGGTGTTGCCACCATCACCGTGGAGACGCTCTACGATGCCAAAGCCCATTTCAGCCGCTAAGCAGGCCCAGGCAAACACACCACGCATGAACGTGGTGTTGCTGACCATGGACAGCCACTTGGCCAGCGCCGCCCACCATGCCGCAGAGCGGCTGGCCACAGACGTGCCGGGCCTGCACTTGCAAATGCACAGCGCATCGGCCTGGCGAGACAGTGACAGCGCCTTGGCCACGTGCCTGAGCGCCATTGCGCAAGCCGACATCGTGGTCGTCACCATGCTGTTCATGGAAGACCATTTCCTGCCCGTGCTCGACGCCCTGCAGGCGCGCCGCGCCGCTTGCGATGCCATGGTCTGCATCATGTCGGCGCCACAGGTGACGCAACTCACACGCATGGGCAAGTTGGTCATGGGCCGCGAGTCCAGCGGTCTCATGGCCTTGCTCAAAAAACTGCGCCCCAGCGCCAAAAACAAAGAAACCGGCGAAGACACAGGCGCACCCTCGAACGCAGGGGCCAAACAGATGGCCATGCTGCGCCGCCTGCCCAAGCTGCTGCGCTTCATCCCCGGCACGGCACAAGATTTGCGCCTGTTCTTTTTGACCATGCGCTATTGGCTGGCGGGCTCTGAACACAACATTGAAAACTTGGTCAAAACCCTGGTGCACCGTTATGCCCAAGGACCACGCGAGCCTTTGCGCGCTCTGGCCCAACCCGAAGACCCCATCGAATACCCCGAGGTGGGCCTGTACCACCCCCAGATGAAACCTCGCATCAGCGAACACCTGAGCGACTTGCCAGGCCATGGTCGCAAAGATCAGCCTGCGGTGGGCCTGCTGTTGCTGCGCTCTTACCTGCTGGCGGGCAACACCGCGCATTACGACGCCGTCATCACCTCGCTGCAAGCGCGTGGTCTGCGCGTGATTCCGGCCTTTGCCAGTGGCTTGGATGCGCGCCCCGCCATGGACCGCTTTTTCAAACAAGGCGGCGCGGCGAACATCCAGTCCCTCGTCTCACTCACGGGCTTCTCACTGGTCGGAGGACCTGCCTACAACGACGCCAGCGCCGCCGAAGTGGCCTTGAGCGAACTCGATGTGCCCTACATCGCCGCACACCCGCTGGAGTTCCAGTCCATCGAACAATGGGGCGGCTCCACACGCGGCCTGCTGCCCGTGGAAAACACCATCATGGTGGCCATTCCTGAACTCGACGGCTCCATCTTGCCCATGGTCTACGGCGGACGCCCGGGCCCTGCTGGGCAAACCTGCACCGGCTGCGACAAACACTGCACCTTCCCCAGCGGCCCACGCAGCCAAGACATGTTCACCTGCACCGAACGCACCGAGATGCTCAGCGCACGCGTAGAGCGCTTGGTGGGCCTGCGCAACAAACCGCGTGCAGAGCGCAAATTGGCCATCGTGTTGTTCAACTTCCCGCCCAATGCGGGCAGCGTGGGCACAGCCGCATATTTGTCGGTGTTCCAGTCGCTCTTTAACACCTTGCAGCGCCTGTCTGTCGAAGGCTACAAGGTCGACTTGCCCGACAGCGTGGACGACTTGCGCGAGCGCTTGCTGCAAGGCAATGCCAGCCAATACGGCACCCAAGCCAATGTGCTGCATGCCATGGACACCAACCACCATGTGCGCCACGAACGCTGGCTGTCTGAGATCGAAGCCCAGTGGGGCCCGGCGCCCGGCAAGCACCTGACCAACGGGCAGTCGCTGTTCATCTTGGGCGCGGCCTTTGGTCAGGTGGTAGTCACCGTGCAACCGGGCTTTGGCTATGAAGGTGACCCGATGCGCTTGTTGTTTGAAACCGGCTGCGCCCCGACCCACGCCTTCAGCGCGTTTTACCGCTACCTGCGCGACGACTATGCCGCCGATGCGGTGCTGCACTTTGGCACCCACGGTGCCCTCGAATTCATGCCTGGCAAACAAACCGGTTTGTCGGCCCAATGCTGGCCTGACCGCCTGATTGGCGCGCTGCCCAATGTCTACCTGTATGCCGCCAACAACCCGTCTGAGGGCGCACTGGCCAAACGCCGGGGCGCCGCCACCTTGGTGAGCTACCTCACCCCCTCGCTGACCCATTCAGGGCTGTACAAAGAACTCGTCAGCCTGCAACAGTCCATGGAGCGCTGGCAACAAATGGGCCCCGATCAGGCCCAAGACCGCAGCAGCCTCGTCGAGCTGATCCACGCGCAAGCCAAGGGCATCGACCTGGCTGTGCCCGCCGCCTTCAACCCTGCATCAGACACCGACAACGCCCACTGGATCGAGTCGCTGCAACACCAATTGCTGGAGCTTGAATACGCCCTCATCCCCGAGGGTCTGCACGTCATGGGCCAAGCGCCCACCCGCACCCAGCGGCTGCAAACCCTCAAGGTCATGGCCGACGCCATGGGCTTGACACAACACGACAGCCACAGCGACTTGATGGAGGCTTTGGTCGATGGGGCCAGCGAAGCCGAGCTCAGCGCCAGCCTGTCCACCCATGACACCGTGCAAGCCGAATCACTGCGCCAACTGGTGCGCACCAACCGACTGCTGGGCGAAGACCACGAAATGCAAGGCCTCATGCGCGCACTGGATGGCCGCTACTTGCAGCCCGCACCCGGCGGCGACTTGATTCGCAACCCCGACGTGTTGCCCACAGGACGCAACCTGCATGGCCTGGACCCGTTTCGCATGCCCTCGGCCTTTGCTGTGCTCGACGGCCAGCGTCAGGCCGACAAGCTGTTGGCCCGCTATGCACAAGACCACCAAGCCTTGCCAGAAACCGTGGCCATGGTGCTGTGGGGCACCGACAACCTCAAGACCGAAGGCGGCCCATTGGCCCAAGCCCTGGCCTTGATGGGGGCCGCACCGCGCTTTGACAGCTACGGTCGTTTGGCCGGGGCCAGCCTGGTGCCGTTGGCCCAGCTTGGACGCCCACGCATTGACGTGGTCATCACCCTGTCGGGCATCTTCCGCGACTTGCTGCCCATGCAAATCCGCCTGCTGGCTGAAGCCTCTTTCCTGGCCGCCGGTGCCGACGAGCCCGCTGAACAAAACTTCATCCGCAAGCACGCACTGGCCTTCATGGCCGAGCACGAAGGCAGCACGCTGGAATGTGCCTCGCTGCGCGTCTTTGGCAACACCGAAGGGGCCTATGGCACCAACATCAACCACCTGATCGACAGCAGTTGCTGGGACAACGAAAACGAACTGGGCGACGCCTTCACCCAACGCAAAGGCTTTGCCTATGGCCGTGAAGGCCGCCCCGTGCGCAACACCGCCGTGCTGCAAAGCGCCTTGGCCAGCGTGTCGCTCACCTACCAAAACCTGGACTCGGTGGAGCTGGGCGTGACCAGCATCGACACCTACTTTGACACCTTGGGTGGCATCAGCCGCGCTGTGCTGCAAGCCAAGCACCAGCGTGACGGCAACGCTGCCGAAGCCCCACCGGTCTTCATTGGCGACCAAACCCAAGGCGAGGGTGTGGTGCGCAGCCTGACAGAACAAGTGGCACTGGAAACCCGCAGCCGCATGCTCAACCCCAAGTGGCACGAAAGCATGTTGCAACACGGCTACGAGGGCGTGCGCCAAATCGAAGCCCACCTCACCAACACCATGGGTTGGTCCGCCACCACCGGACAGGTTCAACCCTGGGTCTACCAGCAACTGGCCCAAACCTTTGTGCTCGACCCGGCCATGCGCGAACGCATGGCCCAGCTCAACCCCACTGCCTCGGCCAAATTGGCCAACCGCTTGGTGGAAGCCACACGCCGCCAGTACTGGCAACCCGACGCCGAAACCCTATCCGCCCTGCTGCGGGCGGGTGAAGAACTTGAAGACCGCCTTGAAGGCATACACGAAGGACTCCCAGCATGATCGAAACCACCAGCATCCCGGTGCAAAGCATCCCGCGCAGCCGAGGAGCCGACGGCGAGGGCAGCGTGCAGGTTCAGATGGACCCCTCCGTCAAGATCGGCAACGCCAAGGTGTTTGCCATTTATGGCAAGGGCGGCATTGGCAAAAGCACCACCTCGTCCAACCTGTCGGTGGCCTTCAGCAAACTGGGCAAACGGGTGCTGCAAATCGGCTGCGACCCCAAGCACGACTCCACCTTCACCCTGACCAAAAAACTCATGCCCACGGTGATCGATGCGCTCGAAACTGTGGACTTCCATGCTGAAGAGTTGCGCCTCGATGACTTTGTCTTCAAGGGCTACAACGGCGTGATGTGCGTTGAAGCCGGGGGCCCGCCCGCAGGCACGGGATGTGGCGGCTATGTGGTGGGCCAGACCGTCAAGCTGCTCAAAGAACACCACCTGCTCGAAGACACCGATGTGGTGATCTTTGACGTGCTCGGCGATGTGGTCTGCGGCGGCTTTGCCGCACCGCTGCAACACGCCGACCGCGCCCTCATCGTGACCGCCAACGACTTTGACTCAATCTTCGCGATGAACCGCATCGTCCAAGCCATCGGTGCCAAAGCCAAAAACTACAACGTGCGCTTAGGGGGCGTGATCGCCAACCGCAGCGATGCGACCGACCAAATCGACAAATACAACGCGGTGGTGGGCCTCAAGACCATGGCGCATTTCCCCATGCTCGACGAAATCCGCAAGAGCCGTCTCAAAAAGTGCACGCTGTTCGAGCTTGACCCCAGCCCCGCCGTGCAAGCCGTGCAAGACGAGTACATGCGCTTGGCCGCCTCGCTGTGGCTGGGTTCAGACCCCCTGCCCTCGGTGCCCATGAAAGACCGCGACATTTTTGACCTGCTGGGTTTTGACTGAAATTCGTCCATGAGAAACACACCATGAACACCACCGCCTACGAACAACGTCGCAGCCAAATCGAACACTACTTCGACCGCACAGCCGCCGACGCCTGGGCCCGCCTGACGTCGAACGAGCCCGTGGGGCGCATCCGTGCCACGGTGCGCGCCGGGCGCGACACCATGCGCGAAACACTGCTGTCGTGGCTGCCGCAAGACATGCACGGTCTGCGCGTGCTCGATGCCGGCTGCGGCACTGGCGCGCTGGCCCTGCAAGCCGCGCTGCGCGGTGCTGAGGTGGTGGCCATCGACCTGTCGCCCACGCTGGTCAAGCTGGCCGCCGAGCGCATGGCCGCCGAGCACCCGCACCTGCCTGGCTCGGTGCAGTTTTTGTCGGGCGACATGCTCAGCCCTGAGCTGGGCGAGTTTGACCACGTGGTGTGCATGGACTCGCTCATCCATTACGACAGCGACCAAATTGCCCAAGCCTTGGCCGGTTTGGCGCAACGCACACGCACCTCCATGGCTTTCACCTTCGCGCCACGCACGCCGCTGTTGGCTTTGATGCACCGCGCAGGCCGACTGTTTCCGCGCAGCGACCGCTCGCCGTCGCTGTCGCCGGTGGCGCATGCCGACTTGCTGCGTCGCATGCAAGGTCACACCCATTTGCACCATTGGCAAGGCGCGCGCATGCAGCGCGTGGCCCGTGGGTTTTACACCTCACAAGCGTGGGAGTGGACACGTTCATGAAACTGCACATCCCGGTCCCCCGCTGGCTCAGCGCCTACGGCACACGCTTCATGCCGTTTGCCGATGCGGCGTCGCCTGAACTGCCCATGGCGCGCTTGCTGCGCCTGTCGTTGTTCCAAGTGGCGATTGGCATGGTCACCGCGCTGTTGGTGGGCACGCTCAACCGGGTGATGATTGTGGAGTTGCAAGTGCCTGCCTGGTGGGTGGCACTGGCGGTGGCCATCCCCATGGTGTTTGCCCCGCTGCGCACACTGATTGGGTACGGCAGCGACACACACCCCTCGGCGCTGGGTCTGCGGCGCATTCCCTACCTCTGGACGGGCACGCTGCTGCTGTTTGGTGGCCTGTCCATCATGCCGTTTGCTTTGCTGCTGCTGTCTGAGCCTGAGAGCGCCAACCTGTGGGTGGGGCAAATTGGCGCATGCCTGGCCTTTGTGCTGGTGGGTGCGGGCATCCAGGTCACCCAAACCGCGGGCATGGCGCTGGCGCACGACCTGGCCAGCGACGACAAACGCCCCCGCGTGGTGGCCTTGCTCTACAGCATGCTGCTGGTGGGCATGATCGTCAGCAGCACCGTGTTTGGTTGGGTGCTCCATGACTTCAGCCCGCAAAAACTGATCCAGCTGGTACAGGGCTGCGCGGTGATGGTGGCGGTGATGAACCTCGCTTCGCTTTGGAAGCAAGAGGCCCGCAGTGCCAAGCGTGGACAACGCGAAGCCGGTGGCTTTGCCAACAGCTGGCGCGATCTGATGGCCCAGCCACAGATGCGCCGCTTCTTGTGGACCCTGGCCTTGGGCACCTTCGCTTTCAACATGCAAGACATCGTGCTCGAGCCCTATGCGGCCGAAATTCTGAAGCTCGATGTGGGCATGACCAGCGCCTTGACGGCGCTGAGCGCGGGCGGGGCCTTGTTGGCTTTTCTCTTGTCGGCGCGTTGGCTTGTCGGTGGCTTGCATGCCTGCCGCTTGGCAAGCTTAGGCATTGTGTTGGGCTTGCCCGCATTTGCCATGGTGATTTTTTCGGGTCCGCTGCAGGCGGCTTGGATGTTCCGCATCGGCGTGGGCCTGATTGGTTTCAGCGGCGGTCTGTTTTCGGTGGGCATGCTGGTCACCGCGATGGGCATGGCGCAAGACGGCAGCCCGCTCGGTCACTTGGCCGGTTTGGTCATGGGCACTTGGGGTGCCGTGCAAGCCACCAGCGCCGGTGCGGCCATGGCGTTCGGTGGCGCGCTGCGTGACGGGGTCTCGGTACTGGCCATGTCGGGCGCGTTGGGTGAGGTGCTGGTCACCCCCATCACCGCCTACAGCTTCGTCTACCACTTTGAAATGTATTTGTTGTTTGTCGTGCTGGTGGCGCTGGGCCCCATGTTGCGCGCCAGCCGTTTGGCCGCCCGCGATCAAGCCCAAAACCCCGGTCAACCCGTCACCCCTTTTGGTTTGGCACAACTGCCGGGCTGATGCAATGATTTTTTGAAGGAGACAGCCATGGAAACAGGCGCAATCACACAGTACATCGATGTGGCCCAAATCGTTTTGTACATGTTTTGGGCATTTTTTGCGGGGCTGATTTACTACCTCTTGCGTGAGAACCACCGCGAGGGCTACCCCATGGATTCGGGCCGCGAGAACGGCCCCAAGATCGAAGGCTGGCCACCCGTGCCCTCACCCAAGGTCTTTAAAACGCAAGACGGTCACACCTACTTGTCTCCCGATTTGGCCCGCCCCGACGGCGAGTACAGCGCCCAGACCATGCACGGCTGGAACGGCGCACCGCTAGAGCCGCTGGGTGACCCACTGCTGGCCGGCGTGGGCCCTGGCGCCTGGGCCATGCGCGCCGACATCCCGGACATGGACCCGCATGGTCACGCCAAAATCGTCCCCCTGCGCGTGGCCGCTGATCACTCGGTAGCCAAACAGGACGTGGACCCCCGTGGCTTGCCCGTTTGGGGCGCTGACAAGGTCGTGGCAGGCACCGTGGTCGAACTCTGGGTCGACCGCATGGAGATGCTGTTTCGCTACGCCGAAGTGCAGTTGGTGAACTCGGAAAAGCGTGTCTTGTTGCCCATGACCTTTGCGCGCATCAAGAAAGACGGCACGCATGTGCAGGCGATCTTGAGCCACCAGTTTGTGAACGTGCCACAGACAAAATCACCCGAACAAATCACCTTGCTCGAAGAAGAAAAGATCACCGCCTATTACGGCGCGGGCACCTTGTACGCCACCCCAGAGCGTCAGGAGCCCATCCTGTGAAAGCCACCCACGAACATGAGTGGGAAGCGGCCCCTGGCTTGCCCAGTGCACTGCCCCCCGGCGAACACGTGGTCTGGCAAGGCGCGCCCGATTGGCGCAGCCTGGCGGTGCATGCGTTTCATGTGCGCAAGATCGCTGTGTATTTTGTGTTCATGCTGGCCCTGCAAGCCATCAACCTGACGGCACCCGACAGTGGCGCAGGCTGGAAGCCGCTGACCGAGGTGGCATGGAAACCTTTGCTGGTCGCAGCCAGTCTTTATGCCTTTGCCTTAGGTTTGCTGCTGGGCACCGCTTGGCTGTCGGCCAGCAGCACGCTCTACACCCTAACCAACAAGCGGGTGGTCATGCGCATTGGCATCGTGCTGACGCTGACCTTCAACCTGCCCTACAAGCGCATCGCGGGTGCATCGCTCAAGTCTTACGCCAAAGGCGTGGGCGACATGGCCTTGGCGCTTCACCCCGAGGACCGCATTGGCTGGGCCCACTTGTGGCCGCACCAGCGCGCTTGGTACATCAGCCAGCCCCAGCCCACCTTGCGTTGCTTGGCCGGGTGTGAGGCAGTCGGCCAACAGCTGCTGGCTTTGTGGCGTGCCGAACGCGCCAACGACAGCCTGCGCTTGGAACAACCATCTGCCGACTCGGCCCCACCTGCGCATCGCTCCCACGGGGTACTGGCATGAGCACCTTGCACAACGACCACTGGTCACAGCACAACCACGGCCTGAGCCGCCCCATGGCCTGGATTGGTGTGGTGCTGCTGGCCGTGTTGGTGGCGGTGGGCTTGGCGCGTTGGTCGGGTCTGGACCCACGCACACCCGACGCCGCCGTGCAATGGCAGCGTGCGCTGCAATTCAGCGACCTGCCCAATGGCGACATCGCGGTGCTCGACGCCGACACCCAAAAGCGCGTGGCCCGTTTTTCTGGTGAACAAGGTTTTTTACGCAGCACTCTGCGCGCGCTCGCACGTGAACGGCACCGCGAAAAAATTGGGCCCGAAGCACCGCTGTTGCTGATGGGCCGCACCGATGGTCGCCTGACCTTGCTTGACCCCACCACCCAACAACGCATCGACCTGGAGTCCTTTGGACCCAGCAACGCTGCCGTGTTTGCTGGCCTGCGTTTGGCAGGCCACGACACCCCAATCCGTTAAGCCCAACACCCATCACACACCACGGAGACTGCCATGAACGCCACTGCTGTCCACCCCATCGAAACGGCGGAAGACGCCAACAAAAAAGCCGTGCACAGCGACATGATCAGCCCGCGCTTTTACACCACCGACTTTGCCGCCATGGACCGCATCAGCGTCGAGCCCGTGCGTGCCGAGTGGGACAAGATGATGGCCGAGTACGAAGGCGACAACAACCACGACCACTTCCAGCGCGATGCGGCGTTTGCCGACGAAGTGGCAGCGGGCATGGCCACGCTCTCGCCCGAGATGCGCCAAGAATTCATGGACTTTTTGGTCAGCTCTCTGACCTCGGAGTTTTCGGGCTGCGTGCTCTACAACGAGATCCGCAAGAACGTCGACAACCCAGACATCAAACGACTGATGACTTACTTGGCGCGCGACGAATCGCGCCACGCGGGCTTCATCAACCTGTCGCTGCGCGACTTCAATTTAGGGATCGACCTGGGCAACCTCAAGCGGACCAAGAAAGTCACCTTCTTCAAGCCCAAATACATTTACTACGCGACCTACTTGTCCGAAAAAATTGGTTATGCGCGCTACATCACCATCTTCCGCCAGCTCGAAAAGCACCCCGAAAAACGCTTCCACCCGATCTTTCGCTGGTTCGATCTGTGGTGCAACGACGAGTTTCGCCACGGCGAATCCTTTGCCCTGATCATGCGGGCCAACCCGCATTTGCTGCGCGGTGGTAACAAGCTGTGGATTCGCTTTTTCTTGCTGGCCGTCTACGCCACCATGTACGTGCGCGACCACACCCGCCCCATGCTGCACGAGGCCATGGGCCTCGATTCGAGCGACTACGACTACCAGGTGTTTCGTATCACCACCGCTATCACGCAGCAGGTCTTCCCGCTGGCGCTCGACACCGACAACCCGGCTTTCCGACGCGGCCTGGAACGCCTGTTCACCATTTCGCAAGCCATGGAAAAAGCCAAGGCACGAGGCGGCGTGTTGGGCAAACTTCAGCAAGGGGTGTGCGCCCTGCAAGCCGCTGCCACCTTTGCCCGTCTGTACTTCATGCCGGTGATTCAACAAGACCTGTCACCTCAGGTGCGCATGGAACCCGCATGGTGAATGAAGTGGTTTGGGCCTGCGTGTTCACGGCCCTGTGCTGGTGGCTCGGCACGGGTGTGATCCTGTGGCTCGACCGCTTGCCTGCGCGCAGCTTCCGGTTCAGTCTGGCGGGCTGGACGGTGTTGCTGGCTTTGAGTTTTTGGGGTGTGGCGCACAGCATGCGCGAGGTCAGCGTGGTCAACGCTTACTTGGCCTTTGGCAGCGTGATCGTCATGTGGGGGTGGCACGAGTTGACCTTTCTCACCGGCTGGATCACCGGCCCACGCAAAACTCCGCTGGATGCGGGCGCCCAAGGCTGGCCGCGTTTTGTGCAATCGGTGCAGGTCATGCTCTACCACGAGCTGGCCTTGCTGGCTAACTTCGCCGTGCTGTGGTGGATGCAAGAAGGCGAGCACAACCACGTGGCCATTTGCACCTACGCGCTGCTGTGGTGCATGCGCCTGTCGGCCAAATTGAATTTGTTTTTTGGTGTGCCGCAAAACGGCGCGCAATACCTGCCGGCGCACCTCAAGTACCTGGCCAGTTATTTCCGCACCCGCGACATGACCGTCTGGTTTGTGCTGTCCATGGGCGTGGCCATGGGCACTTGGTTCTGGCTGGTCTGGCTGGCCCAACAAGGTGCAGTGGCCATCACCACCGGTTGGGTCATGCTGGCCACGCTGCTGGGGCTGGCGATCGTTGAACACGTCATCATGATTTTTCCTTGGCCACTGGAGCGGCTGTGGGGTTGGGCCATGGGCCAGACCACCAAACCGGCTTTGACCTCACCCCCTTGAAGGCCCCCATGAATACCTTGACCCTCACCCCCGCCCTGCGCGCCGATGGCTTTGACACACCAGGCATCCCACCCCGCGCCAATGCCGGTGAAGTGAGCCGCAAACACCAGCGCCCTGTGGCGGTGGTCATTGGCAGCGGCTTTGGCGGGCTGGCCGCAGCCATTCGCCTGAGCGTCAAAGGCTACGAAGTCAAAGTCTTTGAAAAACTCGACGCCCCTGGGGGCCGCGCCTATGTGCACCACCAAGACGGCTTCACCTTCGACGCAGGCCCCACCATCATCACCGCACCGTTTTTGCTCGAAGAGCTGTGGGCGCTGTGTGGCAAACGCTTTGCAGACGACGTGAAGCTGGTGGCCATGGACCCGTTTTACCGCGTGCGTTTTGCCGACGGCACTTGGTTCGATTACAACGGCGACCCCGAACACATGCGCGCTGAAGTGGCGCGCTTTGAGCCCTCAGACCTGGCGGGTTACGAACGCTTTTTAGAAGAAGCCGAGCGCTGCAAGACGCTGGGTTTTGAAGGCATGGGTGACATGGCTTTTGACAAGATCAGCGACCTGATGGCGGCCATCCCCGACTTCTTGCGCATGGGCGCCTGGCGCAGCCTCTACAGCCTGGTGGCCAAACACATGCGCAACGACAAGCTGCGCATCGTGATGAGCTTTCACCCGCTGCTGATCGGCGGCAACCCCTTTGCCGTGACCTGTGCTTATGCGCTGATCAATTCACTGGAGCGCACTTGGGGTGTGCACTCGGCCATGGGCGGCACTGGGGCCATCGTGCGCGGCCTGGTGGGCCTGCTGGAAGATCGTGGTGTACAGCTGCGCTGCAACGCACCCGTCACGCAAATCCGCATCGAGGGCGGTCGTGCCTGTGGCGTGGCGTTGGACACGGGCGAGTTCATCGCCGCCGACATCGTGGTCAGCAATGCCGACACGGCCTGGACCTACAAGCACTTGGTGGCCCCCCAACACCGCCGCGTGTGGAGCGACCGCAAGATCGACAAGGGCCATTACTCCATGGGCCTGTTTGTCTGGTACTTCGGCACCTCGCGCCAATACGCCGATGTGCCGCATCACATGATGGTGCTGGGCCCGCGATACGAGGGTCTGCTGCAAGACATCTTCAAAAAGCACAAACTGGCCAAAGACTTCAGCCTCTATTTGCACCGCCCCACTGCCACCGACCCCTCGCTGGCGCCCGAGGGCTGCGACACCTTTTATGTGCTCTCGCCCGTGCCGCACCTCGACAGTGGCACCGACTGGCCCGCCTTTGCTGAAACCTACCGCGCGGCCATTGCCGAGAGCCTGCAAGCCAGCGTGTTGCCGGGCCTGCGCAACTGCATCGTGACCAGCAAGGTCACCACACCGCAGGACTTTCACGACAACTTGTGGTCTTACAAAGGCGCGGGCTTTGGCTTGGAGCCTTTGCTGCTGCAAAGCGCCTGGTTTCGTCCGCACAATCGCAGTGAAGATGTGCCGGGTCTGTTTGTGGTGGGGGCCAGCACGCACCCAGGTGCAGGTGTACCGGGTGTACTGATGTCAGCCAAAGCTTTGGAAACGGTGGTGCCCCATGTCCAGGCCTGAACGCACGCAACCACTCGCACACACGCCAAGCGCAGCACCGCACCTGTATGCCGTGGCAACGGCCGCTGAACCTGCGGTGTTCAAAGAACTCGACTTTGGCTCGCAGGACCTGCAAGCCTGCGTGGCGATGATGCAAGGCGGCTCCAAAACGTTCTTTGCGGCCAGCCGCTTGTTGCCACCCCGTGTGCGCACCGCCGCCATCGCGCTGTATGCCTTTTGCCGCGTGGCCGATGACCTGGTGGACGAAGCTGCGCCCGGCGATACGCCGTTGGTGGTGTTGCAAGCGCGGCTGGACGCCATCTATGTCGGCACCCCACACGACCACGTCGAAGACCACGCCTTGAGCTTGTTGGTGCAGCAGTACAAACTGCCTCGCCATTTGTTGGACGCGCTGATCGAGGGCTTTGCCTGGGATGCAGCTGGGCGCACTTACGAGAGCATGGAAGACCTGCATGCCTACGGTGCCCGCGTGGCGGGCAGTGTGGGCGCGATGATGGCTTGGATCATGGGCACACACAACATGGACACCTTGGCACGCGCCTGCGAGCTGGGCGTGGCCATGCAGCTGACCAACATTGCCCGCGACGTGGGGCACGACGCCAGCATTGGCCGCTTGTACCTGCCGCGTCAATGGTTGGTCGAAGCGGGCATCAACCCCGACGAATGGTTGGCCAAGCCAAGCTTCACGCTTGGCATTGCACAAGTGGTGACGCGCTTGCTCGATGAGGCAGACCGCCTGTACAAGCAAGCGCACTCGGGCATCGCCGCTTTGCCGCCCGACTGCCGCGCGGCCATTTGTGCAGCGAGCATGATCTACGCCGAGATCGGCCATCAGCTGCGCCGCGAAGGCTTGGATTCGGTCAACAAACGCACCGTGGTCAGCACCACGCGCAAGCTCATGCTGCTGGCCAGCGCTTGGACCCAAGTGCACTGGATCCGCGTGAGCGAGCACACGCCTGAGCCGTTGGGCGCCATCGTCGCCATGGTGCAAGGCTGCCGCAACGCCACGCCGTTCACAGGCCACAAAGTTTTTTTCCCAAACCGCGCCATGCCCCAGCGCGTGGCTTGGATGTTCGAGTTGCTTGAGCGCCGGGAAGCCGAGCGCCTGGGCCTCAACAACCCGCAACAAACGACCTAACGCCTGAGGCCACAACGATGAGAGACGACCGCCACAGCATTCGGGTGCGTTTGCTGTATGTCAGCCAGGCGGTGGGTCCGCAAACCACCACCGTCACCACCAGCATCTTGCTACAGGCGCAAACACACAATGCGGTGCTGGGCATCACGGGCGTGCTGTGTCAAGGTCAGGGCTTCTTTTTTCAAGTGCTAGAGGGCGAACGCAGCCGTGTGAATGCGTTATACCGACGCATTTGTATCGACAAACGGCACCACGCAGTGGACCTGCTGCATTACGAAGAAATCAAGGAACGTTTGTTTGACCAGTGGTCCATGGCACTGATACGGCTGCCCGTGGACGACCCGATGCTCAACGGGCAGCATGCTGACTTTGACCCCTACGCCACTTCTGGCACAGAAGTGATGGCGCAGCTGCTGAATTGGGTGGCGACGGGTCAGCCGATTGAGATGACGGCCCCCTGAGCGTCACCCGTCGCTGGTGCGCACAGCAAAGCTTCTGCGCGGGTCAGCTGTTGCTTGAGATCAACTTGGCGATCACCGCAATCACGACGAAAAATGAAGAAAACAGCGCAATGCCAACGGCGTAGTAGGTGCCCGACTTTTGGCGGATTTGAGAAATTGTCAATTTGTTCATGGTTTCAACCTTGTTTTAAAAAACGATCTATCAAGAAGCAGCTGACGCCATCACTCGCTTGGGTGATCCGACGTTTTATGGAATGGGCGTTTGGGGCGATTCAACCAATTGGCCACCATAAACGCGCAAAAAACGACAAACATGATGATGAGGATGTGTTTGATTTCCATGGTGTTTTCCTTGTGTTGAGGGAGGATAAAAAGAGTCGCAAAAAATGAGGGGATAGATCAACTATACGGATGGCGTTTGTGCTGAATCAAGTGCACGCCAAGGTCGTATCAATGGGGACATGGCCCACAACGTCAGCGCCAGCAACCCAATTTCAAGACCATACACGGCCGAGTAACCCACCACCGAACTGCTGCCCAGCGCCACGCCGTCGCGCACCAAACCGCCCACAGCCATGCCGACACCCGCGGCTGTGGCCTGCACCGCGCCCCAAGCGCCCATGGCCAAACCGACATGCTCGGGTGGCGCCATTTGCATGGTGGCCGTGAGTGTGCCGTGGGCAAACAAACCGCCACCCAAGCCAATCAAGAAAATGCCCATGGCAAACAAAACGGGCGAATCAAAAGGGGCTGAGGCGATCACCGCCACAAACGCTGGCACGCCCACCCAAGCACCCCAACTGGCCATGCGGTAAGCATCTGCACCACGACTGAGCACCCGCGAGGCCCAAGCAAACCCAATCAAACCACCCAGCGCCAGCGTGGCGGTGAGCATGGTGGTGGTGGAGACACTGAGGTTCAAAATCTCGCCGCCATAGGGCTCGAGCAACACATCTTCCATGGTGAAGGCCATGGTGCCCAAGCCCACGGCCAGCAAGCGCCGCAGCGTATTCGGGCCTTGACAAAACAGTTGCCAGGCTTGGGCGAAGGTGTGCTCAATCGGCGTGCCGGGTTTGCGTGTGCGGCTGCGCGGCTCTTGTTTCCACAGGGCCACCACGTTGAGCACCAGCGTCATCACAGCCACGGCTTGCACCACGCGAATCAGCTGACCGGGGCTGTAATCGCGCAGCAAATGGCCCAGCATCAAGGCGCTGCCGATCATGCCGACCAGTTGCATCACATACATGAGGCCCACCACCTTGGGTTGGCTCTCGGGCGGGGCCAAGTCAGTGGCCAGCGCCAGACCTGCGGTTTGTACCGTGTGCATGCCTATGCCCACCAACACAAAAGCACCCCCAGCCCCGACCAAACCCACCCAGCTGGGGGCCTGACTCGACTGGCCTGCACCGGCCAACACCAGCAGCGCAAAGGGCATGATGGAGAAACCACCGAACTGCAGCAAACTGCCCATCCAGATGTAGGGCACACGCCGCCAGCCCAGTTGTGAGCGGTGGTTGTCTGAGCGAAATCCAATGAGCGCCCGAAACGGCGCCACGAGCAAAGGCAGGGCCACCATCAACGACACCAGCGTGACGGGCACTTTGAGCTCGACGATCATCACGCGGTTGAGGGTGCCCACCAGCATGACCATGGCCATGCCGACAGAGATTTGAAACAGCGACAAGCGCAACAGACGAGACAGCGGCAAGTCATCGCTGGCAGCGTCTGCAAAGGGCATGAATCTCGGGCCCATCGAGGCCAGCGAATTCGCCCATGAAGCATGTGTTTTGGTTTTGGTCATAGATTGAAAAGACCAAGCGCTTGCGCGCTTGGCCGTTCGACGGGTAGCACCCGCTACTTCTTCACCGTGGCATCGGCCGCCGCAGGCGCAACAGCGACCACTTTGGCACCACCGTTGAGGTAGTTTTTCACCCAGCTGGTGTTCATGGTCAGCGCCAAGTGCACGCTGAAGGACGAGATCGCCACAGCAGCAATGAACACAGGGATCCCAACCGATGGTTTCACCACGCACCACATTTTCGAATAGATCATGAGGTTCTCCTTTACTTGAGCCAGGGTGAATAGATGTAGGCCAGCAGATGGGCAAATGCGGCAATCATGCCGAATATCTGCGTGCCCTGGATGAGATTGCGGTGAATCTCTTCCGATTCGGCCTCGGTCAGTCCCGTTGGCCAGACTTTGTCTGAGTTAGACATAGTTTTCTCCTTGCAGAAGACGTGCACGGCCCGCACGAGGGCTATTCAAGGCCACCATGGCCAGGAATGGGGTTGCCTTGAAAGCGAGTTCAAGCGTGTTCATCTCAAGCCCGCCTCGGCATGCGCCAAGGCAGCATGGCTTGAACCACCGGTGACACCAAACGCGGCACCGACAAGGTTTCGTGGAAGGCGAGCAAGGGCTCACCTGCGTGATCAAATTGCAGCAAGGCGCGCTGGTAAAAGGGCGTGTCTTCGAGTTGCTCTTGCACCTGAACAGCTTGCTCACTGCGCATACGCCGATCAATGCGCCAACCCGTTTTGGGCAAGCGTTGAACCGGCGGCGTGTCGATGGTTTCCACCTTGCCTTTGGGCGTGAAGCGCAGCGAGAGCACGCGATCTTGTGTGTTTGGGGCTTGCATGTCGTAGAACACCAAGGTGCTGCCATCACGCATGCGGGCACGCGACCAGTCCCAGGTGTGAAAGCCTTGGTCGATGGGTTCGTCGCCCTCGTTCGAATCCAAGTAAGCATGGCCCTGCCACTTCAGATCGGGCGAGCTCAACTCGACCTCAATCCGCGACGCTGGCGCCAAAGGTCCCCAGCGGTGTCGGCCAAACACATCGAGACGCGTCGAGAAGGCGCACAGGTGTTGAGGCCACAGCTTGATACGGCCTCGGATGCGCCGAGGCAGCGGGACGCACACCTCGTTGATGTCGATGGTCAAACAGTCGCCGTCCCACTGCAACTGACTCGGACCAATGACGAACGCTTGGGCACTGCGCGCCGACTGTCTGTGACCTCGCTCGGTCATCGCCCAACGTCCATGGCCTTTGCTGTAGAGGGCCACGTTCAATGCGCAATGGTTGTCTGGGTCTGCACGGCCACGTTGGCGAGCCCAGGCGTAATAAGGCGAGAACACGCTGCCCACAAACGCGATGAGGGTGATGCCGTGTTGGCCGTCGTCACTCATGGCGTCGACGTACCACCAAAGGTAGCCCCCATCTGGAACATGCTGGTCGAAGCGAGGCTCGCCATCAGGGCCTCGGCCGCCCGCTGCCCGGACAAGGCCGCCATCGGCACGCCCGGCCCCGGATGCACGCTGCCCCCAGCCAGAAAGAGGCCCGGCAGGGGCGTGTTGGAGCCAGGTCGGCTGAAGATGCTGGTCCAGCCGTGCGTCGCCTGCCCGTACAGGGCTCCCCCACTGGCTGGAAAACGCCGATGGAAATCCTGCGGCGTGGTGCGCAGGCTGTGAGTCGCCGTGGGTTGCAATTGCAAGCCCAGCTGACGCAGGTGTTGAAAGGTGTGTGTTTGGCATTGTTCTAAAGCCTCCTCAGTGATCGCATTGCCATCACCGCTGGCAGGGGCGTTGACCAAACAAAAAATGCGCTCGGCTTGGCCGAGTGCGAGTGGCGCAGGCCGATCTTGTGCGCAGACATAGACGGTGGGTTGTTGCGGCAGGCGCTGGCGCTCGAAGATGTCCTCGAACTCACTGGCGTAAGTGTTTTGAAAAAACACGTTGTGGCGGTCAAGTGCCACCCCTTCTGTCGCGGTGTGCATGGACCACGTCAAGGCCGACAAAGACCTCGGCGGCGATGCTTTAGGTACAGCTTGGCGCGCTTCGTCACCCAACAAACCTTGTCGCAAAGCAGCGGCATCGCCATTGAAAATCACACGGTCTGCGGGCAAAAACTCGCCCGACTGCAAGCGCACGCCACACACCCTGCCCTGACGCTTTTCGATGCGCTGACACGTGCTGTGATAACGAAACACCGCGCCACGGCGGCGGGCCACGCGGACCAGCGCCTCAGCCATGCCGACCATGCCGCCTTGTACCGACCAGACACCATCCATCTCAACCTGAGCGATCAGCATGAGGGTGGCAGGCGACTGCCAAGGCGATGAGCCGCAGTAGGTGGCGTAGCGGGCAAACAATTGGCTCAAGCGTGGGTCGGTGAATTGGTGGCCCAGCTGCTGCCACAGGCTGCGCATGGGGCCAAGTTGGGCCAGCACGCCCAAGCCTTTGAAACCTAAGTCCCCCATGAAGCCGCCCATGCTGGGGCGCTGAGCACGGATCATCGGCCCTTCCAGCGCGGCATACAGCGCGCGCGTGGTTTGGCAAAATTTTTGAAAACGCCGCGCCTCGTCACCACCCGACCAAGCGGCAATGGCTGCTTCGCTGAGGCGCGCATCGGCAGACAAATCCAACTGGCTGCCATCGGGCCAGAAGTGGCGTGCCAACACCTGCAAAGGCGTGATCTGCATCTCTGCTTCGACACTGGTGCCCACGCTGTGCAGCAAGGCGTCAAACACCCAACGCATGGTGAACACCGTGGGCCCGCTGTCGATGGCCACACCGTCGACCTCGCGGCTGTGCACTTTGCCACCGGGCTCGCCCGCGGCTTCGACCACCGTGACATCCAGGCCCTGATGCGCCAGCAACAAGGCGCTGCTCAAGCCGCCCATACCCGCCCCAACAATGACCACCTTGTGCTCAGACATGGCTGGGCTCCAAGTCATGCAAACCCAAAGCGGGCTCCGTTGGCAAGGGCAATGCATCGGCGCGTGCGGGTGCGCTTGGCATCTCCAAAGCCCGGCCTTGCCAAACGCCGGACATGTGAAGAACCTGCATGCGCACAAACATCGATTCCGAAAAAAACTGGTGCTTGTAGGCTGCGGCGCTGGCCACTTGATGCGCGCCCTGATGGGCGTACTGCAACATGGACGCCGTGTCTTGCCACAGGCTGAAAGTGCATTGACGCACCAACGGTGCCTCGCCCAACCCCATGGATAACAAGCAGCCTTTGGACTGGCTGAGTCCGGCTTGTGCGGCGGGCGCATAACGCCAAAAAGCCATGGCTTTGGTGGGCACAATGCTGGCCCGTGTCAGCACCGCCAACGGACCCTGTGGGTCGACTTGTCCATCCAGTGCGTCGGGCGCAGTGGCGAGCCAGGCTTGTTTGTCCCATTGGCCTCTGGCCGATTGCACGCTCAGCACACCGCTCCAAAGTTCACGGGCACGGTCACGGTAGGCCTGCACCCAAGCACTGCCGAGAAATTTCATGGCCAAGTCAAAGTGCGTGAACGTGCAGATGAGTCCCTGGTGGGTGGCACTGGGCCGCAAGCTAAAGCCGCCACCGTGGCCACTGCCCATGACCTTGACAGTCGTCAAGCCCGGCACTTCTTTGTAGGGAGATGCGCCTGCCACCAAGCGTAACCAACCCCACCCCTGATGCTGTCGCAAAAAATCAGCAAGCAACACGAC
Organism: Limnohabitans sp. JirII-29; assembly: GCF_003063395.1. Taxonomy (NCBI): domain Bacteria; kingdom Pseudomonadati; phylum Pseudomonadota; class Betaproteobacteria; order Burkholderiales; family Comamonadaceae; genus Limnohabitans; species Limnohabitans sp. JirII-29. Next base: position 277,376 of record NZ_NESB01000001.1, on the reverse strand, counting down.
CACCACGCCTGACAAGGGGTCGTGAAGAGGTGCAAGGGTGTCCATGACGGGGCGTCCGGCAAGTTGGCTGAGGACGGCTATTTGGTTGCAACTTTGGTGGTTACCAAAGCCGGTTTGAGTAACTCAGGAAAGTCCTTGGCCATCGGTGCCCCGTTGAGCGGCTTGTAGGCCCCTTGGTGGCACGTGGCGCAGTTGAGCTTGGGCACATCACCCGTGGGGCCTTTGCGATGGTCTGGGAACACGTCGGTCAAAGATTCCATGTAGCTCGTATTGAGATCACGCGCCATGCGTATGCCATGCCAAGCCGTCGTGCGCTGAGGCGGACTTTTCTCCCAGCTTTGGAACGACTGGGTGTTGTGGCAATAGGTGCAATTCACGCCCAAAGACGTTGACATGTGGGTCATCAACCCATAGGTCCACTCGGCTTGCTTGATCGACTGGCGGTTACCAGACGGCAGCGCGGTCGGCCCATTGACGCGGATTTTTTCCTCACCCAACAAAAATGGTGTGAACGGATCGTTGGGCAACGAGGACAAATTCACCACGGCCGAAGGCGTGTTTTGCCCCGCCTTGTCGCCGATGAAGTTGGCGCCTTTGGGCTGAGGATCGGACTTGAACCAGATGGCACTGGGCACAGGCTGGCCGCGGTGGCAGGTGTAGCACGTCACACCCGTCTCTGCGACGTGGGGTTTCCAGTCGGCGTTGATGTGTTGCGTCATCTGAATCATCTTGCGCGCCACCACTTTGGTGTACTTGCTGTCCTCTTGAAAGTTGGGCAGCTGGTGGCAATAGGCACAACCTTCTTCAGGTGCCACCCAACTGCTCATAGAGACCATCAGGCGGTTGAATTCGCCTACGCTCAAGTTGCCCAGCACCTTCACATTTTTGTAGACCTGTGATGCCTTCGGGCCGTCAGAGCCGGGCGAAGGAATGGCCATGGGCGGTTGGTTCTTCTCGGTTTTCGCGTCCAGCAAGCGGACGTTGTAGACCTGCACCATGCCAGTACCGCGGTAGCCGCTTTGCACCGATTCGGGACTGGGCCGCTCACACCCGCTCAACAACAAAGCGGCCAGCGCAAGGCCGATGGTTTGCAACAGACGCGCCGCCCATGGGGTGCGCAAGCGTGGGCTGCAAGAGGTCATGGTGTGTGTGCTCATGGCTTCACTCCAGTAGCCAGCGCGGGGTCAACCATCGCTGGAAAAATTTCGGGATAAGGTGGTGCCACGCCATGCTTGATGGCCCACAAGTACCAGTTGTCCACCACGGTGCCTGTCAGCAAAATGCCGATGCCGCCGGTGATGGGACACAGCACCGCAAACCACCACGCCCAGCGGTGGATCGACTCCATCGTGGCGTTGAAGCCCATGGTCCAGCGCCAAAACAAGGCAGCTCGCTCGGAGGCTGTGCCACGGTCGGTGATTTGTTCAATCTCGCGCTCACCACCAAAGCGGGTCACCGCCAAAATGGTGGCGCCGTGCATGGCAAACAGCAAGGCGGAGCCATACAAGAACACGATCGACAGGGCATGGAAGGGGTTGTAGAACAAGTTGCCGTAGCGCAGTGAGAAAGCCGCCGTCCAGTCCAAGTGGGGGAAGATGCCGTAAGGCACGGCCTCGCCCCAAGAGCCCATCAGGATCGGACGGAACAAGCCCAACACCAGGAACAACCAGATGGCCGCAGCAAAAGCCCACGCGATGTGCGTGCCCATGCCCAGCTCCACCGCACGGCGGTAGGTGCGCGCCCACCACAGCATCACCGAGGCTGTGAAGAACAAGCCCACGATCAAGAACCAGCCGCCTTGGTTGAGCGGTGGAATGCTCAGCCCGTAGCTCGGAGGCGGTGGCTCGAGGGAAAGCCAAAACAGCTGACGCACAAACTGGATCGGGTCGTAGTTGACCGAGGCCAGCATGTTCATGCCGATCAAGGTGAAGGCGATCAAGCCGCAAAAAAGCGAAGCCAGTCCGAGTCCACCGAGGTAGATGGGCCCGAGTTGGGCGTTGCCCAGCTTGCCGATCCAGTAGTTGATCAGGGGTTGTCCGGTGCGTGGGCTGTTGCCGTGCCCAAGTTCCACCCCTTGGTGCACAGGGCCCACGGCTTGCACCGTGGTAAATAGGTTTTGATAGTCGGCCATTCGCTGTACTCCTCAATTCTTTGCATTCGGTCTGTGCTGTGTGTTGAGCTCAGGTTGGCCACTGGGACCAGATCGGCATGTTCAGCCACCAGCTCCACCACTCAGGCCAGCCACGGCTCCAGAATGGGCCGCTGAGCACGATGCACAAGGCGCTGAACAGCACAGCAGCCAAGGCCAAAAACAGACCCAATCGGTGGATGCCCAAGGTGCCGATGGAGTAACCGATGATGTCGCGGAAGAACGTGTCTTCGTGTTCGGGGGTCTTGACCACGGTGCCCGGTGTGGGGTTGGTAGACGAGAGGATCAGGCCACCGTGCAGCGACAAGGCAAACACACTGGCGAAGAAGAAACTCACGGCAATCATGTGCGCCGGGTTGTAATGAAAGTGCAGGTACTGGTAGCCCACGTTGGACACCCAGTCGAGGTGGCTGTAGATGCCATACGGAAAACCGTGACCCCAAGCGCCCATGAGCACAGGGCGAATCACCACCAACGTGAAGTACGCTGAAATCGCGACACCGAAAGCCACAGGGACGTGATAGCCCATACCCAGCTTGCGACAGATTTCGACCTCACGCATCATCCAAGAGCCGAAGGCCCCCAACGCACAAACGGTGATGAATTGCCAAAGCCCGCCCTCCATCAGAGGCGCAAGGCGAAGGCCGTAAGACAAATCAGGCGGTGCGATGCTGATCTGCCAAAGGTTCCAGGTCGGGCCTTGTGAGGCTCCCCACAAAATGAGCGCCGTGCCCAGGAACGAAAAGAACAAGGTTGTCACGCCGAAGAAGCCGACGTAAAACGGTCCGACCCAAAAGTCAAACAAATCACCACCCAGCAGGGTACCTCCGCGGACACGGTACTTTTTCTCAAAACTTAGCATGGCCATGGTTGGGTCCTCCTGCTTCAGTGGATCAACAGATGCCGCATTGACACGGGTTCAATGACGGCATCTGAACGGCAAGTCCTGGATCAGGACTTGGGCAAGGTGAGCGAAGCCACCGAAGTCGGCAGCGGCGAGTTTTGCGCCGATGCTGCTACGGGTTTTTTCGCGCCGTCTAGCCAATTGAATTTGTTCGTGCTGAGCAAGATGAGGTGAATCATCGCGGCCAAACCAAACAAGAAAATGCCTTGCAATACCATGGCACGCAAAGGATCGAAAAGTCGCCAAATTCTCCACATGGTGAATCTCCTAAGTGATGTTGGACATGAAGGTGTACACCGCAGCTTTCACGCCATGGCTCATGCTCTTGGCATCCTCTGCACCGGGCAACAGATCACGCCACTGAACGCCGACCAGTTTGGCCAGTACGACGAGCGCGAAGAGAAATCCGAAACTGATGAAAAAAATAGTCCAATACGCTTGAGATTCATCCTCGCGCGGATGGTCCTCATTGAGATGGCTTGTGTTTTGCATGACAGTGTCTCCGTCAATCTAGGGTTTAAAAATCAGGCTCTGAATCAGAACCAGGGACGCCACGCCCAGACCAAGATGTGCGCCAATACAGCGACCGCTGTAAAGCCTACGGCACCTTGCATCCAGTAATGGTGGAACTCCTGGGCTTCCTCATCGGTGAGTCCGGAAATAGATGTCTTTGTGGACATTTTTTGCTCCTGTTAACGAGGCCTTGCGGCCCGGGATGCGCACAGCCCGCGCAGATAGGCATCCGCAGCCAAAGGCCACGACATCTTGAACAAGGGGCCGCGCTTTGCGCCACCCGTTGGTGTGTAAAAACGTGTGTCGACCTTCATGCCGCCACTCCCAAACCGAGTTCGCGGCTGGCCGCGTTGACATGGTCTTCGGTCACTTCGCTCAGGCCTTGTGCTTGCGACAGTTGCTCTGACTGATCGCGCAAACGCTTGGCCGCAGAAATTTGCACCAGCACCGGCTGGCTTTGCACCACATCGCGCAAACGCTGCTGGGCCTTGTCTTGCCAGTTGGCATTGGGGGGTGCCACGCCACGCGCTTGCGTGGCCTCGACTTTGTCCATCTCGGTGGCCAAGGGCAGGATGTGAAACAGGGCATCGAACAGCGCGTTACAGACTTCTTGCACCACGTAGGTGGCGCCGCTGTACCCCATGAAGGGCGTGCCGGTGTGGCGGCGAATGATGGCGCCCGGAAACGACGCCGGAATGAACGCTGCGCGCATGGGACTGCCCCCCGAGATCTCGCTCAGGTACATGCGCTCGTTGTAGCTGCCAAACATGATCAGAGGCGTTTGGGTTTTGACCATTTCGCGCACGTTGGCGTTGTCGGTCTTGGTGCCTGCGGTGCGCGAGACGCTGAAACGGCAAGGCAGGCCCATCTCAAATTCAAGGAAATTTTTCAGACCGCGTGCATAGGTCTCTCCAGCCACCACCGCAAAGCTGGCGGTGGCAAAGAAGTCTTGCGTGACCGAACGCCACAAGTCCCACAGGGGCTTCAAGGTGGTGTGCTTTTCACGCTCGATGAAGGGCTCTGGATCAAGGTTGAGCAACTGTCCGAGCTTGCGCAAAAACTGCGTGGTGCTGTGCATGCCAATGGGAGCTTGCAGGTAGGGACGCTCCAGCGCCTCGCACAACATGCGACCAAATTCGCGGTACATGCAAATGTTCACATCGGCTTCAACGAGGCGCGACACATCGGCCAAGTGGCTGCCCAAGGGGAACACCATGTTGACCTCGGCACCAATGCCCTGAACGAGGCGGCGAATTTCGGCCAAGTCACTGGCACTGTTGAAGGTGCCGTATGAGGGGCCAATGATGTTGACGCGGGGCTTTTCACCCGCAGGTCGCTCGGCAAATGGTTTGCGAGCAGGCACTTTGCGCAGGCCGTACTCGCTCCACAGCCAATACATGGCGCGGTTGGCGCATTGCCATTGGTCTTCGTCAATGGTGCGTGGCAAAAAGCGGGCGATGTTGGTGCCCTCAGGTGTCACGCCACCCCCAATCATTTCGGCGATGGAGCCGGTCACCACCACGGCGGGGAGTTCGGGGTCGAGTGTGGCGTGGGCACGTTTCATGGCACCTTCGGTGCCCTCGCGGCCCAGTTGCTCTTCGGCCAGGCCGGTCACCACGATGGGCAGTTCATGCGGCGGCAGTGCATCGGTGTAATGCAACACAGAGGTGACCGGCAGGTTTTCGCAACCCACGGGGCCGTCGATGACCACTTGCAAACCCTTGATGGCGGTGAACACATACACCGCACCCCAGTAACCACCTGCACGGTCGTGGTCGAGGATCAAAGGTGACTTGGGCAGATTTGGCTGGCTCATGACCCCATCTCCTCGGCTTTGCGTTTTTTCAGCAGCTTGTCCAGCTGGCGGCGGGTTTCGGTCTTGAACTCTGGGCGATCTTTGGGCACGGACTCCCAGATGCCCGCCGCATGGCCTGCGCCCACGTCGCCAAAGAAACTCTTCATCGCGTCGAAGCGGCTTTGGTTGCCCATGGCCGCCTGCACCACTTGCACCAAGGAACCCGCACCCGCCACGCCCATCAGAGGACGTGCAGAAATCAGGTTGGTGAAGTACAGCGAGGGAACGCTGTTTTGCTTGGCGATTTGCACCACCGGTGTCGTGCCAATGGCCAACTGGGGCCGGTACTCGTACATGGCGTGAAGGTCTTGCTCCAGCGAGGCGCGCATTTGCACTTGCACGCCCTTGGCCTGCAACCAAGCGATGTCATGCGCGTTCCAATCGGTCGCTGGACACGCCGAACCCACGTAACGCAAGTCGGCACCGCACTCGATGAGCAAGCGGCCCACCAGCAATTCAGAACCCTCGTAGCCACTGAGCGTGATGCGGCCTGAAATTGGCTTTTGCATCAGCAGTCCGCGCATTTGCGCCAAGGCTTGGTTGCGCGATAAATCGATCTGAGACTGCGCCAAACCAGCGGCCTGACCGATGTTTTGCAACCAGTCTTGTGTGCCTTCTAGGCCCACAGGCGCGGAGCCCACCACAGGACGTCCCGCAGCTTTGAACTCGCGCACGCTGGCGGTGTAAAAAGGGTGGATGGCGGCAGCCACGCTGCAATCGAGCGCGGCATACAGCTCACGCCATTCGCGTGTGGGGACCACGGGGCCTGCGGCCAAGCCCATGGGCTCGAGCATCTGCCCAATGATGACGGGGTCGGCCGGGAACATTTCGCCCAGCAAGGCCACCGTGGGTTTGCTGCCACGTCCGGCGCGAGGGGCAGCCACTGGGCCACTGATGATTTCTTCGCGGGCGTATTTCAACATCGCACCCGCCAGCACATCTTTGGCTTCTGCATGGGTGGGCACGCCAAAGCCCGGTACATCGATGCCGATGATGCGCACGCCGTTGATCTCTTTGGGCAACAGTTGCAAAGGCACACCACTGGCGGTGGGGACGCACAGGTTGATGATGATCACCGTGTCAACCTGGGCCGGATCAGCTTGCGCATGCACGGCCTCACGAATATCTTCAAACAGTTTGCCCGTGACCAGTGACTCAGAGTTGAAGGGCACGTAGCCCACGCTGCGGCGCGCACCGTAGAAATGCGAGGTGAACGTCAGACCATACACGCAGCATGCCGAGCCCGACAAGATAGTCGCCGTGCGCTTCATGCGCAAGCCCACGCGAAGCGAGCCAAAGGCAGGGCACATGCTCTGTGGCTGATCGTGCGGACCCGCGTCTGGCTGGCGCGGGTAATCGCGTGCGTATTGATCGAGCACGTCGGATTTGCCGGCCTCTTTGGCGGCGGCCACCATGGCCTCGGTGCCTGCATGGCAACCCACGCCGTCGCCTTGCAGGCCTGCTGGGTTGGCAGCTTGCGGGCTTGGGTGAATCGGGATGGTGCGTGTCATGGCCTGTTCCTGTGTGTTGTCTTGGCGTGGCTGCGTTTAGGCAGCGTCGTAGACGACTTCCAGCGAGGGTTTGATGTTTTCGTCTTTGCCCACCATGTCAAACACGGTGGCTGGTTCGAGCACCACATTGCGCCCAACCACATCGGCGCTGAACAAGCCCAGCAGTTGATCTTGCGTTTGTGGCTTGGGACGCTGGGGTGGCGCCTCGGCCACGTTCTTGGCCAACTCGGCAAACAGCGGTCCCCATTCGCCGTCAGGGCGGCCAATGATTTCGTAGCTGGCGCTCTTGCGGCGGATGTCTTCGTTGGCCGGGATGGAGGCCAACACCGGAATGCCAGCGTTGCTGGCAAAGGCCTGGGCTTCGCCTGTGCCATCGTCTTTGTTGATGACCATGCCGGCGACGCCGACGTTGCCACCGAGCTTGCGGAAATACTCCACCGCCGAGCACACGTTGTTGGCCACATAGAGGGACTGCAAGTCGTTGCTGGCTACCACAATGACTTTTTGGCACATGTCGCGGGCAATCGGCAAACCAAAACCACCGCACACCACATCGCCCAGAAAATCGAGCAAGACGTAGTCAAAGCCCCAGTCGTGAAAGCCGAGTTTTTCGAGCGTTTCAAAGCCGTGGATGATGCCACGACCGCCGCAGCCACGACCGACTTCAGGGCCGCCGAGTTCCATGGCAAACACCCCATCGCGTTTGAAGCACACGTCGCCAATGCTCACCGCCTGGCCCGATAGCTTGAGGCGCGAAGAGGTCTCGATGATGGTGGGACAGGCCTTGCCGCCAAACAGCAAGCTGGTGGTATCGCTCTTGGGGTCGCAACCGATGAGCAGCACTTTTTTGCCTTGCTGGGCCATCATGTAAGACAGGTTGGCCAGCGTGAAGCTTTTGCCAATACCGCCCTTGCCGTAGATCGCAATGATTTGCGTCTCTTTGGTCACTTCGCTCGTGCTCACGGTGTCGGGCTCGACATCGGCCTCACGGCGCAGAACTTCTACGAACTTGATGGGTTGTGTGGTGGTGTCGGTGTTCATGCGGAAGCACTCCAATCCAGGATCATCTTGAGACAGCTCGCATCTCCGAAGGCGGTCTCGTAGGCAGAACCAGCTTGTGTCGATGGCTGGGTGTGGGTGATCAAACCGTCAAGGGACAAACGACCGGTGTGCACCAGCTCGCTGACGGCCAGTAAATCGGGGCGCTTCCACTCGGCAGCGATGCGCATGCGTGCTTCACGCATGAAGGCTGGGGCGTAGGCAAATTTCAGGTCTTGTTTGTAGAAACCAGCCAGCACCAGTTCGCCGCCGGGGCGCAAGCGCTGGATCAGACTGTCAAGCAGGCTGCCGTCACCGCTCACGTCGTAAATCGCGGCATAGTCGCGACGCGGGTCGTCTTGCGGTTGAATCACGGTGTAGCCCTGGGCACCCGCAAAACGCGCGGCCTGGGTTTCCCACACGGTAGGTGCTGGCAGCCCGGCAGCCACGGTCAGACGCGCCAGCAAACGGCCCATGACGCCATGGCCAATGATCAGCTCTGGCGCAGCAAAGGGTTCTTGCTGCCCACCACCAGACACCGCGTGGTAGGCCGTGGCAGCCAGCGCCAGCAGCACAGCCTGGGCACCCAAATGGTCGGCCACTGGCATGACTTTTTGAGCCGTGACCACCAAGCGTGAAGCCGCACCCCCAAACAAACTTTTGACACCAGAAAAACAATTGGCACCTGGCACGAAGACGCGCTGCCCTTCTTGCACGCCGGTGTCTGTGGCCGAACAAACCACACGACCCACCGTTTCGTAGCCCGGCACCAAGGGGTATCCCATGCCTGGAAATGGCGGCATGCTGCCGTCCCAAAGCATGCGCTCGGTCCCGGTGCTGATGCCGCTGTATTCGACGGCGACCTCCAGTTGCCCAGCCTGCAAATCAGGCAAGTCCAAGGCCTGCAAGCTCAATTGCTTGGGGCTGTTGAAAACGACGGCTTGAGATTTCATAGCTGTATTCTTTACCTTACATTGTCATATGTCAAAGTTAATTGACACTTTTTTCAATACCAACGGGTAAACACTTAGATTTACGCCCCAAAAGTATCTGGGCGTGTATGGGCATGGCGTTGGGCACCCGCTCGACATGGGTGAAGCCAGCCGCTTTGATCATGTCCATCAACTCTTGCGGGGTGCGCAGGCGTCCATCCCCCATGGCCAGCAGATAAAAATGGAAATAAGCATCGACCGAGGCGTCGTTTGAGCCCCCTCCAGGCTCGGACAGGGCCATCGGCTCGGCCACCAAAATAGTGCCCCCGACAGGCAAGGCGTCGTAGGCTTTTTGCAAAATCTGACGCACCACGGCATCGGGGTGGTCGTGGGCCACACGGACCAAGCTGATGAGGTCAGCCCCTTGAGGCAAAGGGTCATCCAGAAAACTTCCCGGGTGCAGGCTGACCCGATCACTCAAGCCCTTGGCTTGAAGGTTTTCGCGCGCCAACGACAGCACGGGGGGCAAGTCAAACATCATGAAGTTCAGGTGTGGCGCATGCACGGCCAACTCGCTCACAAACCGACCCCGGCCTGCCCCCACGTCGAGTACGCAGCGGTGTTCGCAAAAAAAATACGACGACAAAATCTCTTGCACCACAAAGCCTTGAGAGGCCGCCATCAGCTCGGAGTACCGGGTGAACTTGTCTACACCGTTCGCGTCAGGTGTGGGTGCGGATTTGACATGCGCATAGGGCCAGTAATCGGCCATGCCACCGCGCCAAGCGTCGCCCAAGAAGTGCAATGGGTCCTGCATGTCTTGGTAGAGCAAATGGTTGTGCTCAATCATTTGAGCAATGCCCTCATGTTGTGCGAGTGGCACGCCCAAGGGACCGAGGCCATAACGCCCATGACTGCGTTGCTCTAACAGGCCCAAGGCCACGGCAGACAGGAGCAAGCGCTGCAAAACACTGGGAGCGAGCTTTGTGCGACGCGCTAGCTCTGCCAGATCGGCGGGAGCATGGTGCAAGGCCCGAAACAAGTCCAGACGCACACACGCCAGCAGAACTTGGCTGTGCACAAAACCGGACATGAGGTCAAACAGCTTGTGTGTGCGCCGGCGCGTGAGCCAGCGGGTCAAAGGGTTGCTCAAAGACCACCGGTACAAGCCCGGATGCGCATACCAGCGCTCAAGCTGGGCTTGCCAGAGGTCTTTGAATGTGGTCCTCGCACGATGGCCGGCGACAGTGGTCAGATCGAGTGGCTGAGACATGTGGATTCTTTCGCGTGAGGAGGTATTCAGCCCGCGCTCAGTGCGGCGTGCTGACTCGGCCAGAGGCCAAGCTCGCATGAGCTTTGAAATAACCATCGCACAGCGCCTTGGGCACCAAGCGTTCAGCTTCGTGCTGCACCAACTGACACAACATGTCACGGTAAGAGCAAGGAGGGATAGATGAAGCCGCTTGGTCAATCAGGCGGTCAAAATGTGCGATGGCCCCTTCCAGGCCTAGCGCTTGTGCTGAGCTGGGCCGCGCATGCAACACGTCCTGACCAACTGGCTTGCCCAAGCTGGCAGCATCGGCGATCACGTCCCGGATATCGTCTGCCACTTGATACGCCTCACCCAAATACGCCCCCAGGGGTGTCCAAGGTTCGGGGGGATGGCCACTGCTGAGTGCGCCCGCGCGGGTCGCTGAAACGAACAACGCTCCGGTCTTGGCCCTTTGATATCGCCCCAGGTCGGCACTGGTTTCGCACTCCCAGGCCTGACCAGCCACGATGCCATGGGGCAAGCCCACGCCGTGCGTCAAGTTGTCCATCAAGGTCAAAAGTCGCTCGGTGTGCGGAGCTCCGGCTTGCAGCATGACCCGATAGGCCATGACGATCAGTCCGTCCCCAGCCAACAAAGCCAGTGGTTCGCTGAATGCTTTGTGCACAGAGGGGCGACCGCGCCGCGTATCGGCATTGTCAAAAGCAGGCATATCGTCGTGTACCAGCGAAGCGCAATGCATCAGCTCTAGGGCCACCGCAGCGGCATTGGTCAACTCGGGCGCATCGTCACCGCATGCTGCGGCGACCGCCATGCACAACTGGGGCCGAATGCGGGCTCCTCCCGAAAAAACCGCATGCCGCATCGCAGCGACCAAACGCGGCGGCGCCCCGTCCCCCACCGCTTGCTCGAAATGGATGCGCAAGGCTTGCTCGGTGCGTGTCAATAAACTCATGGAACCTCCGATACGGAAGACTTGTCAACTGAAACTGACAAATACAAGTGTCAATATAGTCTTAATATTTTTGCTGTCAATCCTAATTGACACTGACCCTCATGATGAACACAAAATTACAGAATCACCATGCGCGAGCAAGCCCAGCTACCATGCCCACCCAAGGGGGCGCACCATGGGCATTTGGTTGGAGTTAGGTATTTTTGGGTTGGTGTTTGTGTTTGCTTTTTGGCAAATGCACGATGTGCGCAAGGCACAAGAAAAAACCCGTCAGCAGCGGGCTTTGGAGCAAACTCGCAAGCAGGCGGCATCGACGCAAACGACAGACGCCAACACTCAAAACGAAACCACCTAAGCTTAGGGTGAGCAGCGAATTGCGGTCAACGCACTACGGGTTGAGGACAAACAACTTAGTTGAGCGACGATTGCATACCGCGCCCCCCCGATCAGAAATGGAAAGGCGGCTTCACATACATGTGGGGACAGCAAAGAACTGTTTGTATGTGCTGGTTGAGATGGACTTGTCCTCTCGACGTTTCATAGCTTGGCCGTTTTAATCACAGCCGAACCCATCTCTGAAATTCAGTGACATCCATCGTCACATGGAGAACGGCCAAAAGAAAAGCACTTAGGCGTTTCCGCTCTAAGTGCTTGCTTTATTTGGGGTGGCTGATGGGGCTCGAACCCACGACAACAGGAATCACAATCCTGGACTCTACCAACTGAGCTACAGCCACCGTAGAGGCAAGATTATAACCGAGGAGTTTTGATCTCGACCTTGAATTTTTCTTTCAATAAGCCGTAATAGGCCAAACCTTCTGCCGATGCCCACCACTGGGCGTATTGCGCACGTTCACGGTCACGGTTTTGAGCTGCGGCGCCCTCACGTGACATGATTTTTTCCACTTTAACCACGGCATAACCGCTGGTCCCAAGGTCCACACCCACCCACGCGGGCAGCTTTTGAGCGTCAGCACGCAAGGCGGCCTCCACCAAGGCACTGGGCTGTTGCTGAGTTTGCTCGCGCGAAATCACCACAGCTGACGACAGTTTGGCCGTGTCTGCATTGGCCTTCCATTCAGCCAACTTGGCAACGCCCTCTTGGCGCGCACGTGCGGCAGACTGCTCTGCCACCCACTGTTGACGCACACGGGCTTTGACCTCGTCAAACGGCAATGTGCGTGCCGGGCTGTACTGAATCACACGCGCAGCAGCCAACTGGTTGGAGCCCACTTCCACCGCTTCGGTGTTGCGCTTTTTCTCAATTGAATCAGCAGAAAAAACGGCCGCCAACAGTTTGGGATTATTCAAAGGCGCGGTAGCTGTTTCTGTAGGCTCACGGCTTAAGTTTTTCGCCGTCAACACGTCAAGTTTCAAGCGCTCAGCAACGGGCTTGAGACTGTCCGACTGCTCGTACACCATGTTGGTGAATTGCTCGGCCACCTCAGCAAATTTGCGTTGTGCCAACTGACGGCGCACCTCAGCTTCCAAGCTCGGGCGTTGCTCTTCAAAGCTCTTGACTTTAGGTTGCTTGATGTCTGTCAAACGGATGATATGAAAACCAAACTCTGTTTCCACCACCCCACTGGTCTCACCCTTTTTCAAAGAGAAAGCGACATCTTCAAAAGCCTTGACCATGGCACCACGGGCAAAGAAATCCAAGTCGCCCCCTTTGGCTGCAGAGCCAGGGTCTTGTGAGTTTTTACGAGCCAAGTCTGCAAACTTGTCAGGCGACTGTTGAACCAAGGCCAACAACTCTTGCGCTTTGGCGCGGGCTTTGTCGCGCTCAGCAGAAGGCATGGATTTGTCTGCACCAATCAAAATGTGGCTAACCCGACGCTCTTCGAGTGCGGCCAAACGCGACTGGTTTTGTTCGTAATAGGTTTTGAGCTCAGCTTCAGGCACTGCAATGCCTTTTTGCAAAGCAGCCAAGTCCAGCAACACATATTCCACATCGGCACGCTCCGTGGATTGAAAACGATCTGCGTGGGCTTTGTAATACGCCTGCAAGTCCTCATCGCTTGGGCTGACCTTGGTCACAAAATCAGCAGCAGCAAAGCGCACAATTTGCACTTGGCGTTGTTCATAAAAAGCATTCAGCGTCACATCGGCCAATGCAGCAGGCGCAAAACTCGTCACCCCTACACCTGCCATGACCTGGCGTGATGCCAAGTCAACCCGGACTTGGTTTTCAAAAGACTCTGGCGTCATACCCTGACTGCCCAATAGCTGGCGATAGCGCTCCATGTCTAACGTGCCATCGGCGCGACGCAATGCGGCAATGCTGGGGTTTTGTTGCAACTCAGTGGCCAAACGCTGGTCACTGGCGCCGAGTCGCAATTGACTGGCCGCAGCTTGCAACAAGCGATCTCGCACCAAGCGCTCCAGCGTGCTGTATTTGGCCTGGGGGCTGTCAAACACCTTCACGTCCACGTTGGGCATGCTCGCTCGCATGCGTTCGACCTGCGCACGATGCGCGTTGTCCCACTCGGACTGGGTGATCTCTTGTCCATTCACGGAAGCGACGGCCTCGCCTTTTTCACGAAAACGGTTGTAGCCATCGATGCCAAACAAAACAAACGATGGAAAGATCAGCAGGAACAGCAAAAACTGCATGATCCGGGTGTGGCGACGGACAAAATCAAACATGCTGTGAACTCGACATACTTTGGGTATCAATAAAAAAGGCGAACTGTGGTGTTCGCCTTATTCGAAAGTGGTGGGTGCTGACGGGGTCGAACCGCCGACCTACTGCGTGTAAGGCAGCCGCTCTGCCAACTGAGCTAAGCACCCATCCTTGATCCGAAGATCAGTTCAAAGCGTCTTTCAGACCTTTGCCTGGACGGAACTTTGGCACCTTGGCTGCTTTGATTTTGATCGCAGCGCCAGTACGGGGGTTACGACCCGTACGTGCAGCACGCTTGCCCACAGCAAAAGTACCAAAACCAACCAAAGAAACCGTGCCGCCTTTTTTCAAGGTGGTCTTCACAGCACCAATGGTGGACTCCAAAGCACGGGTAGCCGCAGCTTTGGAAATGTCAGCGTGCTTGGCAATGTGCTCAATCAGTTCAGTCTTATTCACAAAAATCCCCTCTCAATGAGATGTGATGTTGATCAAAATTTACAGCTGGTTTAACCCTAAGAAAAGATCACTGATCTTGTCTCAGAAACAGTCTGCGTTGGCAGTGACGCTGCTGTTGGCATTAGAGCCATGGCCCTTGTGGGTGTCAATCAGACAAACACCGGGCATCGCAGCGTGGCAGCGGATTCTAGTCGTTTTTTTAAGTGATTTGATGAAATTGCGAATGATAGAAATCTCACAAAACTTCAGCAATTGCTTTGCCCACATCGCTGGTGCGCGCGGTCCCACCAATGTCTGGCGTCTTAGGCGCACCACTCTTGGGCTCAAGCACTTTTTCAATCGCGGCAAGCACTGCATCGTGCGCATCTTTGTGGCCTAAGAATTCCAGCATCATGGCGCCGCACCAAATTTGGCCGATCGGATTGGCCAAACCTTTGCCTGCAATATCGGGGGCAGAGCCATGCACTGGTTCAAACAAGGACGGAAATTTGCCTTCTGGATTCAGGTTGGCACTGGGTGCGATGCCAATGGTGCCAGTGCAAGCCGGGCCCAAGTCACTCAAGATGTCGCCAAACAAGTTGCTGGCAACCACCACATCAAAGAAATCAGGACGTTGCACAAAGTGTGCGGTCAAGATGTCGATGTGAAATTTGTCGACATTGATGCCTGGATAGCCCTTGGCCATCTCTACCACACGCTCGTCCCAGTAAGGCATGGTGATCGCAATGCCGTTGGATTTGGTCGCACTGGTCAAATGCTTTTTGGGGCGGCTTTGCGCCAGTTCAAATGCGAACTTCAGCACACGGTCCACGCCAATGCGCGACATCACCGTCTCTTGCATCACGATTTCGCGCTCTGTCCCTGGGTACATGCGCCCACCAATGCTGGAATACTCACCCTCGGTGTTTTCACGCACGATGTACATGTCAATCTCACCCGGCTGACGTGGCGTGCCATCGCGACGTACCACGGGAGCAATGATGCCGGGCATCAAGCGCGCTGGGCGCAAGTTGATGTACTGGTCAAACTCACGACGAAACATCAGCAAAGAGCCCCACAGCGACACATGGTCTGCAATCTTTTCAGGCCAGCCCACGGCACCAAAGTAAATGGCATCGTGGCCACCGATTTGGTCTTTCCAGTTGTCAGGCAACATCTGGCCGTGCTTTTCGTAATAGTCCCAGCTCGAAAAATCGAAATGGTCAAACTTCAAATCAATGCCAAATTTGCGCGCAGCAGCATCCATCACACGGATACCCTCAGGCATCACCTCTTTGCCAATGCCGTCGCCAGCAATGACCGCAATTCGTTTTTGACTCATCTTCAACCTTTAAAAATCAAGCGTCAATTTTAGGTGGACGCACCACCAAGCTGACGCCCAAAGCCGTCAGCGCAATGCCAGCGATTGTCACGAAGGTGATCGCTTCACCAAACAAAAACCAAGCAATCACCGCCGTGGTGGGAGGCACCAGATACATCAGACTTGTCACAGAAGCCGCAGCGCCGCGTTGGATCAGCATGTACAGCAGTGAACTCCCGCCAAGAGTCAGCCCCACCACAGACCAAGCCATCGCGCCAACCATCTCGCCATTCCATTGCGCCTGCTCTGTTTCCATCAATGCAATCGGCAAAGTCACCAACAAAGCGGCCATCAGTTGCACTGTGTTGGCACTGCGCACATCACACGGCGTGACATAGCGTTTTTGGTACAACGTTCCGGTGGTGATGGACAGCAAAGCCATGGTGGCCATCGTCAAACTCCATGCACTCACCTCCACGCCACCTTCAAATTTGCGCGCCAAAACCAGTGCCAAACCTAAAAATCCGAGCAACAAACCTAACCACTGCCGACGTGACACATGACCACCGCGAGAGGACAACCACACCGCCGTCAGCACGGGTTGCAAGCCGACAATCAAGGCAGACAAGCCCGATCCCATCCCCACTTTGACGGCAGCCCACACGCCCCCCAAGTAGCCTGCGTGCATCAACACGCCCGTGACAGCCAAGTGCCCCCATTGCGCCCGCCCTTGAGGCCATTGAACACGAGCCACGCGGATCCACACCAAGAAACAGGCAATCGAGAAAAAGTAACGCCACGCCAAAAAGGTAAACGGCGGCGAATTGGGCATGCCATAGCGCGCCACGATAAAACCGGTGCTCCAGATGCCCACAAACACGACGGGCATGACACGCAACCAGGCCAGCTTGTGCTGATCTCCCATAAAGATTATTTGGCGTGGCGCAATATGTCTGGCCAGGCTTTTTGCAGGTAGTACACCATCGACCACACGGTCAAGACACCGGCAATCCAAATCAGCACCAAGCCCCACATCGCCGTGTCAATGACGCCAAACAACATGCCATCAAACAGCAAAAACGGAATCGCCACCATCTGTACCGTCGTCTTGAGCTTGCCCAGCACATGCACGGCCACGCTGCGCGAGGCGCCAATTTGTGCCATCCACTCACGCAAGGCCGAAATGGCAATCTCACGACCAATGATGATCAAAGCCACCAACACATCAGCACGCCCCAAATGAACCAACACCAGCAAACTGGCACACACCAAAAACTTGTCGGCCACCGGGTCTAAGAAGGCACCAAAAGCAGATGTTTGATTGAGCTTGCGCGCCAAGTAACCATCCAGCCAATCGGTCAAGGCGAACACCACGAACATCACCGTCGCCCAAAGGTTTTGATCTGCCTTGTCCATCGGCAAATAAAACAGCCCCACGATCAGCGGAATCGCCACGATTCGGGTCAAAGTCATCAAAGTGGGAATGGTCCACATAAGCGTCACTCGTAAACGATTTGGGCCTGACCCTGGTGGGCCTGAGCCATCCAGCTGGCCAGTGCCGCATCGCTGGGGAAAAATTTGGCGTTGTCGCCAAGTTGTATCTCGGCCTTGGCGCCCTCGCGCAACAGCCGCAAGCGTACACCCATGCCACGCACCAACTCGCCCTGCTCCGATTGCTCCACCTTGGCGGGGTGCTCACGCAGCAAACGGGCAATGTCGGGGGCCGTGCCGTTGACCAACACGCGCAGGTATTTGCCAAAGCGGCAACGGGCCTGCGCCAAATCCCACACCTGGGTGATCGAAAACCGCAAGCCGCCCGAGAAACGATCTGGCGTGGCCTTGCCCATGACAATCACCAACTCATCGTCTTTCAAGGTATTGCGGTAGGTGTTGATGGTGGCCTCGTCGGCCGTGGCTTCAATCACCGCCGACTTGTCGTCGAGCTTGAAGATGGCCAACTTGCCGCGCTGGCCATTGATCACCCGCATGTCACTCACAATGCCCGCCAACAACTGTGGCTCACGTGAATCCATCAGGTTTTCAATGCGCTGCTTGGCAAACTGGCGCACCTCACGCTCCACTTCGTCAAACAAGTGGCCTGAGATGTAAAAACCCAAAGCCACTTTCTCGTGTGTCAAACGCTCTTTGACGCCCCATGGCAAGGTCTCCACCAAATCGGGCTCTTGCGTGCTCGAACCGTGGGTGTCCTCACCCATCATGTCAAACAAGCCTCCCTGATTGGCATTGGCCTCGCTGGCACTGGCAAAGTCAAACGCGCGTTCCACGCTGGCCAGCAGGGCCGCACGGTTCAAATGCAAGTTATCAAACGCACCGGCTTTGATCAACGCCTCCACCGTGCGCTTGTTCAGGCGGCTGCGGTCCACACGGCGGCAAAAATCGAACAAGCTCGTGAAAGGCCCCTCGGCCTCGCGTGCGGCCACGATGGCCTCGATCGCTTGCTGGCCCGAACCCTTGATGGCTCCCAGGCCATAACGAATCACTTTGTCTGAAATCGGTTCAAACCGGTAGACACCGCGGTTGACGTCGGGCGACTCGAACGACAAACCCATCTTCTGCGCATCTTCAAACAAGACCTTGAGCTTGTCGGTGTCGTCCATCTCCACCGTCATGTTGGCGCAGAAAAACTCGGCCGTGTAATGCACCTTCAGCCAACCCGTGTGATAGGCCAGCAGCGAGTAAGCAGCAGCGTGCGACTTGTTGAAGCCGTAGCCCGCGAACTTCTCCATCAAGTCAAAAATCTCGTCGGCTTTTTCTTGGGGTATGTTGTTCTTGGCCGCACCGGCGCGGAAGATTTCGCGGTGCTCGGCCATCTCTTCGGCCTTCTTCTTACCCATCGCACGGCGCAACAAGTCGGCGCCGCCCAGTGAATAGCCGCCCAAAATCTGCGCCGTCTGCATCACCTGCTCTTGGTAGACCATGATGCCGTAGGTCTCCGACAACATCTCAGACACCAAGGGGTGCGGGTATTCAATCTCTTCGCGCCCGTGCTTGCGCGCCACAAAGCTGGGGATCAGGTCCATCGGGCCCGGTCGGTACAAGGCGTTGAGCGCGATCAGGTCTTCCAGGCGTGTCGGGCGCGCATCGCGCAACATGCCTTGCATGCCACGACTTTCAAACTGGAACACGGCTTCGGTTTTGCCGTCTTGGAACAAGCGGTACGTCGCCGCATCGTTGAGTGGAATGTTCTCAAACGCGAAGTTTTCTTGGCCTTTGTGGCGTTGGATGATGAAGTCGCGCGCAATCTCCAAGATGGTCAGCGTGGCCAAGCCCAAAAAGTCGAACTTCACCAAGCCAGCGGCTTCCACATCGTCTTTGTCGTACTGGCTCACCGCCGAGTCACTGCCAGGCTGCTGGTACAGCGGACAAAAATCTGTCAGCTTGCCCGGCGCAATCAATACACCCCCAGCATGCATGCCCACGTTGCGGGTCATCCCTTCAAGTTTTTGCGCCAACGCCAGCAAAGTTTTGACTTCGTCTTCTTTGTCCAGACGCTCGGCCAAGATGGGCTCGGCCTCAATGGCCCCTGCGATCGTGATGTGCTGACCCGGTTTGTTCGGAATGAGTTTGCTGATGCCGTCGCAAAAGGTGTAGCTCATATCCAGCACACGTCCCACGTCACGGATGGCCGCACGTGCGGCCATGGTGCCGAAAGTGGCAATCTGGCTCACCGCATCACGACCGTACTTGTCTTTCACATAGTCAATCACGCGGTCGCGGTTGGTCTGGCAAAAGTCAATGTCAAAGTCGGGCATTGACACCCGTTCAGGGTTCAAGAACCGCTCGAACAGCAAGTTGTATTGCAGCGGGTCCAAGTCGGTGATCTTGAGGGCATACGCCACCAACGACCCGGCACCCGAACCACGGCCCGGCCCTACGGGACAGCCGTTTTTCTTGGCCCAGTTGATGAAATCGCCCACGATCAAAAAGTAGCCCGGAAAGCCCATCTTCAAAATCGTGCCGATTTCGAACTCCAAGCGCTCCACATAACGTGGGCGCTCTTTGTCTCGCACACCCACATCAGGGTACAGATGGGCCAAGCGTTCTTCCAGCCCTTCGTGCGAGGCAAAACGGAAATACTCGTCAATCGGCATGCCGTTGGGCGTGGGGTAATTAGGCAACTGCGGCTTGCCCAGCGACAAGGTGAGGTTGCAGCGGCGCGCGATCTCCACCGTGTTGGCCAAGGCCGAGGGCACATCGGCAAACAAGGCCTGCATTTCAGCCGATGACTTGAAGTACTGATCGCGGGTGAAGCGTCGCACACGACGCTGGTTGCCCAAAATCTCGCCCTCAGAAATACACACCCGCGCCTCATGAGCCTCGTAGTCGTCAGGCAAGGTGAACTGCACCGGATGCGTGGCCACCACTGGCAAGCTCAAGCGCGCAGCCAACTGCACCGCGGCCAGCACATGGGCTTCGTCTTCGGGCCGCCCGGCGCGTTGCAACTCCACATAAAAGCGGTGCGGAAAAATACCCGCCAACTGCAAAGCCACTTCGCTGGCCCGCGTGGTGTCGCCTTGCACCAAGGCCTGGCCCAATGCACCCGCCTGGGCGCCTGACAAGGCAATCAAGCCTTGCGACAGCTCCTTGAGCCATTCCAGTTTGATGACACCCACCGCCTTGATGACGTTTTGCGTCCAGCCACGGCTGATCAATTCGCACAGATTCAAATAGCCTTGGTGGTTTTGCACCAACAAAATCATGCGCGAGGTCTGCGCTGCGTCTTGGGTCAGGCTTTCCAGAAAAATTTCTGCCCCCACCAAGGGCTTGACGCCTTTGCCACGCGTCTCTTTGTAGAACTTGATGGCACCGTACAGGTTGTTGAGATCGGTGATGGCCAAGGCTGGCTGCTCATCGGCCGCGGCAGCCTTCACGATCTCGTCAATGCGGTTGGTTCCATCGACGACAGAAAACTCGGTGTGAAGGCGCAGGTGAACAAACATGCCGCAGATTGTAGGGATTCAAACGACCGCACGACCTCTTTAAAATCGTTGGGTGAACACGATTTTGAATATTTCTTGCTACAAGTTTGTCGCCATGCCCGACGCGGCCGACTTGCACCAACCTTGTCTTGACCAAGCGCTCGCGCGTCAACTCAAAGGCACGATTTTGATTGCCGAAGAAGGCATCAACTTTTTTCTGGCGGGCTCTGCTGAAAGCGTGCGCGGTTTTTTGGACTGGCTGCGCCTAGACCCGCGCCTGGCAGATCTCAACCCCAAAGAGAGTTGGTCAGCCACACAGCCCTTTCGCAAAATGCTGGTTAAGGTCAAGCGCGAGATCATTCGCATGAACCACCCCAGCATCCGCCCCGAACAAAGCCGCGCTCCTGCGGTCACACCGGCCACGGCCAAACGCTGGCTCGACCAAGGCCATGACGACGAAGGCCGCGCAGTGGTGACACTGGACACACGCAACCAATTTGAAATTGACCACGGCACGTTTGACAACACCCTCAACTGGGGTTTGTCCAAATTCACCGAATTCCCAGATGCTGTGCAAGCGCACAAAGCGGCGCTGCAAGACAAAACCGTGATCAGCTTTTGCACCGGTGGAATTCGCTGCGAAAAGGCCGCCATCTACATGCGCAACGCCGGTCTGGAACACGTCTACCAGCTCGAAGGCGGCATTCTCAAATACTTTGAAGAAGTGGGCGACGCGCACTACAACGGAGGTTGCTTTGTGTTCGATGAGCGCGAAGCCCTGGCACCTGACTTGAGTGCCGTCAAATAAACACCTGGGCAGTCACACCTGCAACAAATGCAGCACGTCTGAGCGGAACTCGCGGGTGTACAAGATGGCCACCACCAGCATGGTGGTCAACACAAAAATCAACGGTGAAAAAAACCAGCCCATGGCGGCGAATGAAAAATAATAGGCTCGTAAGCCACCATTGAATG
The DNA here is from genome assembly GCF_003063395.1 of Limnohabitans sp. JirII-29. Classification (NCBI taxonomy): domain Bacteria; kingdom Pseudomonadati; phylum Pseudomonadota; class Betaproteobacteria; order Burkholderiales; family Comamonadaceae; genus Limnohabitans; species Limnohabitans sp. JirII-29. The sequence continues at coordinate 255,952 of NZ_NESB01000001.1, read as the reverse complement.
TTTCTGCGGCCAAGCCCGTCATGGCAGCAGCCCGGTTGGCAAACACCACCGGATCAGCCAGCCCTTGCTCAAAGTCTTTGGCAGGTGGCATTGAGCCGATCAACAACGAGACAAACGTGTATTGACGCATTGACCACGAAAAGCGGAAAAACGCGTACACAAAAATCACCACCAACACCAAGATCTTGAACTCAAACACCAAGGTGGGGGTTTGTTCGGCAAACGGTATCTCGCGCACCAGTTCTGCGGCTTTGTCGGTGGTGCCTAACAAAGCAAACAAACCACCCAAAATCAAAATGGTGGTGGAGCAAAAAAACGAAGGGGTGGCCGACAGGCTTTGCGTGATGATGCCGTCGAGCATGCGTGGATCACGCGCTGTGGCCTGGAGCATCCACAGATGACGGTAACGATTCGTCAGGGCGAGGATAGAAGTTTGATCATCTCTCCAGTGCTTGGCAAACAACGCGTAGCCCGCCCACAGCACCACAAAAAATCCGAGTGCAAACCAATCGGCCCAGGGGAGGAGTTGAATGATTTTCATGGAATCATGCTAACCCCAATCCTCCCCTCTTCAAACACTCAGCCGCGCAACTTGGCAGCCACTTGGGCCACACGTTCGCCATAGGCTTTGGCGGTGTCCAAGTCACCTTGGGGAATGTCGGCTGCGGGGCTGGTGGGGCCAACTTGCGCCATCAAACCCGAGTTAGAACCGATGCGGTTGATGTTGCCATCGTTCAGTGCGGGTTGACCCACCCAGATCATGCCGTTTTGCATGGCCAAGGTGATGAAGTACTGAATGGTCGACAACTTGTCGCCGCTTGGGCTGGCCGAGATGGTGAAGCCACCCGCCACTTTGTCTTTCCAAGCACTGGTGAACCAACGCTTAGACGTTGCGTCAGCAAACTTCTTGAACTGCCATGACGCCATACCCATGTAGGTGGGCGAGCCAAAGATGATGGCGTCAGCCGCATCCACCACCGCCCAGTCGGCATCGCTCAAATTGCCATCGGCGTCGATGGTGATCAGATCCGCTTTGGCACCTTCGGCCACAAATTGAGCCACGCGCTGGGTATGGCCGTAACCGGAATGGAAAACAACAACAGTTTTTGTCATGAGAGGGTCCTAAGTAAACGAAAGAAAAAGAGTGACTATGTTTTGTCGGTACGAATTATTCCGCGGCCTTTTTGGCGTCCAGGCTGAAAGCACCGGCACCCGCAGAAGCCAACACCAACAAGCCACCGACAACAGCCACGTTCTTGAAGAACAACAATTGCTGCACAAAAGCTTGGTCAGGCGCAGCCGCCCAGAAAGCGTGGAAGAAGAACGTCGCGACCAAAGTAAACAAGGCCAGCACTGCCGCTGCAATGCGGGTTTGGAAGCCCACGATCAGTGCCACAGAGCCCACAATTTCGACCGCCAGGGCCAAAGCCGCACCGACCTGAGGCAAGGGCAAACCGACCGAAGCGATGTAACCCACAGTGCCTTCGAAGCCCGTGAGTTTGGACAAACCTGCGGGCAAAAACAAAGCAACAAACAGCAAACGACCGACGAGATTGAGAACGTTGTTCATGAAAATTTCCTTTAAGAAGAGAAGTGAAAAATAAAAAATCAAGATGCCAGGTCAAAGACCAGCACCTCGGCTTCTGTTCCCTGATTCAGGGTGATGTTCGATTCGCCATCCAGCATGGCGGCGTCGCCAGCATTCAACGCCACGCCGTTGACGTGTACGCTGCCGCGCACCAGATGGACATAACCTTTGCGATGAGGGGCCAACACCAGCGTTGCGGTTTCGGCACCGTCAAACAAACCGGCGTACAAGGCGGCATCGGCGTGGATCTTGACCAAGGCACCCTCTGGCCCGGCAATGCGGCTCAAGGCACCGCGTTTGCTGGCGGGTGGCACTGTGTGCTGCTCGTAACTCGGTGCAATGCCGCGTACATTGGGTTCGATCCAAATTTGAAAGAAATGGGTGGTTTGCTCAGGCGCGTGATTGAACTCGCTGTGCATCACGCCACTGCCTGCGCTCATGCGCTGCACGTCGCCCGGTGGAATGCCTTTGACATTGCCCATGTTGTCCTTGTGCGCCAACTCGCCGCTGAGCACGTAGCTGATGATCTCCATGTCACGGTGGCCATGGGTGCCAAAACCTGTGCCGGGTGCAATGCGGTCTTCATTGATCACACGCAAATTGCCCCAGCCCATGAACTCGGGATCATGGTAATTGGCGAATGAAAAACTGTGGAACGAGCGCAACCAGCCGTGGTCGGCGTAGCCGCGATCTTGGGATTTGCGAAGGGTCAGCATGGTTTGATTTCTCCTGTGACCTGAACTGTAGGCCTGACCAACACCTGGCAAGTGCATCTCATTTGATGGCATCATTCAAATAATTTGAACGATCAGGCCCAACCCCATGCCCTCTCCCCGTGACGTCCTGACCCCAGATTCGCTGGCCATGCTCCACGCCATTGAAAAAGCAGGCAGCTTTGCCGCCGCAGCGCGAGGCCTCGGCCTGGTGCCCAGCGCTCTCACCTACCGTGTGCGCCAAATTGAAGACGCGCTGGATGTGCTGCTGTTTGACCGCAGTTCACGCCACGCCAAACTCACCGCCGCAGGCCATGAACTGATGCGTGAGGGTGAGCGACTGTTGGCCGACATGGACGCCATTGCCAACCGCGTGCGCCGCGTGGCCACAGGTTGGGAGAGTCAGTTCACCATTGCAGTGGACGGCATCATCGATCGCATCACCGTGATGGAGCTGTGCGAAGCCTTCTTGGCGCAATCACCCCCTACCCGCTTGAAGCTGCGCGACGAAACCCTCACCGGCACCCTGGAGGCACTGACCAACGGCCAAGCGGACTTGGCCCTTGGCATTCCCGGCAACCCGGGCGGCAGCGGCACTGCAGCGGGCATCCACAGCCACCTTCTGGGCCCAATGCGTTTTGTCTTTGCCGTGTGTCCACAGCATCCGCTGGCAAAAGCCCCGGAGCCCTTGAGCGATGTGCTGATTGGCCAACACCGCGCGGTGGCCGTGGCCGACTCGGTGCAACGCGGCAGCGGCATGACGATTGGCTTGCTGCCAGGGCAAGACGTATTCACCGTCCCCAACATGATCGCCAAGATTGACGCCCAGGTGCGCGGTTTGGGCGTGGGTTTTGTCCCCGAGTCTCTGGCCCAGCCCTTGATCGATGCCGGACGCCTTCAAGTGCGCGAGGTCGAGCGCCCACGACGCGAAGCGCAACTCAGCTACGCCTGGCGCATTCCCGATGGCAGCGAAGGCGAACGCGGCGGGCGCGCCTTGCAGTGGTGGCTCAAGCAACTCAAGAGCCCGGCCACGCGTGCTGCCTTGTTGGTGAACCCCCGACGCCCCAAAGCCTCTCGCAGCGTGTAGAGTGCAGCTATGACACTTCACATCGCCATCATCGGCGCCGGCATGGCCGGCATCACCGCCGCACGCACCCTGACCCAAGCAGGACACCAGGTGCATGTGTTTGAAAAAAGCCACGGCGCGGGCGGACGCATGTCCACCCGTGACAGCGCGTTTGGCAACTTCGACCATGGCACGCAGTACTTCACTGTGCGCGACGCCCGTTTTTCGTTGGCGCTGCAAACCGTGCCCGGCACCACGGAAATTTGCCGCCCCTGGAGCGCCAACGCCGTGCGCGTGCTCGACCCACTGGGCCATGTGTTTGAAGCCGCACGCCCCACCAAAGAAGCCCACTTTGTAGCCAGCCCAGGCATGAACGCGCTGGTGCGCCACTGGGCACAACCGCTGGGCAATGCCTTGCATTTTCAAAACCAAGTGCAACGCCTGGAACGCAACGCCAAAGGTCAGTGGACCGTGCACAGCCTCAACAGCAGCACGGGCAAAGACGTGGCAGAAAAGCACAGTGGCTACGACCGTGTGTTGTTGGCCATGCCATCGGTGCAAGCCCAACAGCTGTTGCGCAACTCAGGCAGCGCTGTCGCCAAGACGCACTTCATGGAAGCCATGGCCAAGGTGCAAGTGGCTCCTTGCTGGACGCTGATGCTGGCCTTCCCCAACGCGAGCCAACCCAACCTGCCCCACCTGGGGCCGCAGTGGAACGCCGCGCGCAGCACCCACCACCGTGTGGCTTGGTTGGCGCGTGAATCGTCCAAACCCAAACGCAGCAAGATCGAGCGCTGGACCGTACAGGCCAGTGCCACCTGGTCGCAAGAGCACCTGGAAGACGATGCACCCCGCGTGCAAGCCAAACTCTTGCGTGCGTTCTCTGAACTCACAGGCATCCGCGCAGAGCCCAGCCATGCCGAAGTCCACCGTTGGCGCTATGCCCAAACCTTGGTGCCGTTGGGTGTGTCCCACCAGTACCACGCAGGCACAGGCCTGGGCACCTGTGGCGACTGGCACTTGGGCCACCGCGTTGAAGACGCCTTTGTGTCGGGCCTGGAGTTGGCTTTGACCGTGTGTCAATCGGCACACCGTTTGTAATTGCCCTACATCGGTCGTTTCGCTCCCTCTCCCACGGGCCCGCTGCATGCGGGCTCGTTGGTTGCTGCCCTGGCCAGTTGGCTCGACGCACGCGCACACGGCGGGCAATGGCAGGTGCGCATCGAGGACGTGGACACACCGCGCTGCATACCTGGTGTCGACCAGCTCATCTTGCAACAACTGGTGCGCTGCGGCTTGGTGTCCGATGGACCGGTGTTGTGGCAATCCACGCGCGATGACGCCTACCAAACGGCGCTGAACCACCTCATGGCCCAAGGCTGGGCTTACCCCTGTGGCTGTTCACGCAAAGACATTGAAACCGCCCAGGCCCTGCAAGGCTATGCACGGCAACGTCATGCAGCGGCCGTGTACCCAGGCACCTGCCGCCGAGGCCTGAACGGCAAAACCCCGCGCGCCTGGCGCTTGAATGTGCAGCGTGTGATCGACGACTTGCAACTCGCCGCCCCCTTGACATGGCAAGACCGTGCATTGGGCCCTCAACACCAAGACGTGGCGCAAGAGGTGGGCGACTTCGTGCTGCGTCGTGCCGATGGCCTGTGGGCCTACCAACTCGCCGTGGTGGTGGACGACGGCGCACAAGGCATCACCCACATCGTGCGTGGCGCAGACCTCACCGACAACACCGCCCGCCAAATCGTGCTGCAACACGCCTTGGGTTTGCCCACACCCAGCTACCTGCACACACCCTTGGTGCTGGGTGAGAACGGTGAGAAGTTGAGCAAGCAAAACGGGGCGCAGGCTTTGGACTTGCACGATCCACTGGTGGCCTTGAATGCAGCGGCGCAAGTGCTGGGTCTTGCAGCCTGTACAGGCTCTGTAGAAGACGCTTTGCGTCAGTGGACGCAAACGTCATTCTCGCCAAGCTTCGTACCCCAAAGGCAAGGCGTTTAACTCGGCACGAGATTCGCGCCAATGTGGCCAATGCTGATCAAGCAATGCCACGAACCGTTCGCTGTGTGTAGGCTCTAGCAAATGAGCCATCTCATGCACCACCACGTATTCCACCAAGTCTTTGGGCTTTTTCACTAACTCGGTGTTGAGGCGAATATTTCGGGCGTGGTGATTGCAACTGCCCCACTTGGTTCTCATACGCTGCAAAAAATAACCCGACACCTTTACGCCCAACTTAGGCTCCCACTTGGCAATCAATTTAGGTACCAACGCATGCAACAAAGATTTGTGCCATTCATGCATCACCTCCATCCGCTTTGCGGCATCGTGCCCAGGCCTCAGCGTTAACGTGATGCGCTTATGGTCTAGCTTGACGCGTGGTTTCATTTCCGCCTCAACCACTGTCATCAAATAGCGACGACCCCATACATAGTGACTCTCTCGCTCTACGAACTGGCGTGGTGTTTCGCGGGCTTGCGCGTGCAGTATGCCTTGCTGCTGGCGAATCCATTGCAACTTGGTGATCGCGTAAGCACGCGCCACTTCAGGCCGCGTACCTAACGGAGCCACCAGCGTAACTTTCCCGTCTGGCGGCAAAACCGTCAGGTGCACATTCTTGATGGCCTTAAACGATATCGAAATCGTGAGGTCACCCAACTCAATCACATCGCGCATCAGTAGCCCGGTTGGTTCTTGACGAGTTCAAACACCGCCAATGTGGTTTCACGGCTCTTGCCAAGTGCTTTGTGAATCAGGTTTTGCACCACACGCTCTTTGACCTCATCACCTTTCCAACCTGCGGGCGCTTCGGCCTTGATAAGTGCATCCAACTTCAAAGCCAACTGCAAGCGCTCATCACCATACGGACTCTTAGCCTCGGCAAGTGCATGCCCATCCACTTCAGGGGCCACCACATCCACCAAGTTGTTGTAGAGAGTTATAGCCTCACGGTTGCCTTGCAGCGCCTTAGGCAGGCCCGTGTTTGACTGGCCTTTGGCCAAATTTCTTACCAACACCTCTGCGTTGCGAAGGAACTCTTCATAGGCCTCAGTGTCATCACGTTTTTGTTTGATCAAGTCGTCCAACAATTTAGACATCTCATCGTAAAAGCGTGGGTCTGTCAGGCGATCACGAATGATCGTTTTACGCACGTTGTTGATGATGCCCTCGGCAATCGACTTGCGAGACAGGTTTTTCTTGGCATTCAGCTTTTGAGCAATCGCATCGTGAACGCCAGTCTTGATGATCAAGTCGGTCAACGACAAAGTTTCCAAGTCGCCCAACACCTGCGCTGAATCGGCCTGAATGTAGGTGTTGATCAAGTGGCGCATGTCCGCCTCGTAGGGCTTGATGTCCAACTCTTCGCCTGAATGCTTTTTGATCGCGTCGCGCACCTCGGCATAAAAATTTGCTTCTTTTTGCAGTGCTTGCGCATCGGCCGGCGAATAACCCGCTTCAGCCAAGTTCTGCGCCAAGTCAGCGTATGCCCTAACAAAGGTGGACACCGACTTGTAAAACGTGATGCGCAATGGCTCGGTGTTGCTCAGTGCCTCAGGGTTGCTGGCATCGCCGCAAAAATAGTGAATGAACTGCTCCATCTCTTTGGGCGCAGACACGGGCGCACACAAATAGCTCAGCGCCTCGCGGGCAGTGTCTAGTTGTGTCTTGCCCTCCTTGAGCCAATCTTTCACGATCACGTTGCCGTCAGACCCGTCGCATTCGTCAATATCCAGCTCGTCAGACGTGTAGACCGCAATCGCGTTTTGCACTTTTTGGAAAAGCTCTTTGTAGTCCACGATGTGACCATAGTCTTTGTCCTCACTATCCAGGCGGTTGGTGCGGCAAATAGCCTGAAACAGGTTGTGGTCACGCAGCTCGTTATCAAGGTAGATGTAGCTGCAACTGGGCGCATCAAACCCCGTGAGCAACTTGCTCACCACAATCAACAGCTTTAAGTTGGCAGGCTCTTCAATGAAGCGTCGCTTCATCTCCTCTTCGTACTTTTTGGTGGTCTGCCCTTTGGCCAACACATGCTGGGTGTAGGTGTCGAACTTGTAGCGTTCGTCGCTCTTGGCTGGCTCGCGCGAAATGGCGTTGTGGTTGGGCTCGTACGAGGTGATGATGCCGCAGTAGTCCCCAAAGCTCGTGTTCTTGAACAAGCGCAAATAGTGGCAAGCATCGTAGATAGATGCCGCCACCAAAATGGCCGTGCCTCGGTTATTGTCAAGACGGGGCTTCACGCCAAAGTCGTGAATGATGTCGGCCACGATGCGCCCCTTGCGTTCACCCGCACTCATCAGGCTTTCCATCGTTGCCCAATGGCGGCGCAGCTCTGACTTTTTGTAATTGTTCAAGCCCCGTGTCTTGGTTTCAAACCAATCGTCCACCGCCTTTTTGTTGGTCAACTGTTGCGGCACCGTACGGGCTTCGTACTTCAAGTCCAGCACCACTTTGTCTTCTACCGCTTGGTGAAACTTGTAGGTGTGGATGTAGGTACCAAACACATCACGCGTGGTTTTTTTGTCTTTGCGCAGCAGCGGCGTACCAGTGAAGCCAATGAACAGGGCTTGCGACAGCCAGCGCTTCATCTGTTTGTTCATATCGCCACCTTGGGTGCGGTGGCATTCGTCTACAAACACATAGAAGCGGCCATTCACGGGCGGCGCGTCGCCTTTCAGGTCGGCTGCATCGAACTTATGGATCAAGGCACACAACAAGCGCGGTGCAGGCTGAACCAGCTTGTCCACCAACTCGCGGCGGCTGGTAATGCGGGGTGACGGTGAATCAGCGCCAATCACTCCCGCGTTTTTCATCACGCCTTCAATTTGTTTGTCCAGCTCGTCCCGGTCCGTCACCACCAACACGCGGGCTTGCGCGTCATGCTCTAGCAACCACTTGGCAATCAGCACCATCAAAATACTTTTACCACTGCCCTGCGTGTGCCAAATGACACCGCCCTCACGCTTTTTGATGCGCTCTTGCGCGGCCTTCACGCCCAAGTACTGGTGCAAGCGTGGTACCTTCTTTTCGCCTGCGTCAAACACCACAAAGTTGCGCATCAGATCTAGCAGGCGCGCTGTGTCGCACAGCTGTGCCAGTGGTTCGTCCAGCAAGCTACCCGCTACCACCTCGCCCGCATTCTCAGGTGCGCTTGTGGCGCGGTGCTTCCACTCCACATAAAACTTCTCGGGTGTGCCCGCTGTACCGTAACGCAAGCCCTGCGAATCGTTGCCTGCCAAGGTCAGCTGCACCGTGCTGAAAAAGCTTTGATTGAAGATGGCCTCTTGGTTGGTGATGAGCTGGCGAATGCCCTCTGCTACCTCCACCGAACCGCGCTTGAGCTCTAGCACGACCACTGCAATGCCGTTGATGTAGAGCACGATGTCGGGGCGGCGCTCGTGCCCTCCCTTGAGCGTGACCTCTTCGGCCAGGCCAAAGTCGTTGGCATCGGGACTTGCCCAATCAATCAGATGCACCGTTTCGTGCGCTGCCCCTGCGGTCACTTGCACGGGCACACCATAGCGCAGCAACTGGTAGGTGCGCAGGTTGGCTTGGTACAGGGTCACGCCTGTCACGTCACTGGCCGCTTGCAGCTTGTGCAAGGCCTGTGAAATGTGCGCGTCTGAATAGCCACGCTTTTGCAGGCTGGCACGCAGCAGACCCAACTCAATGCAGCGGTTGCCCTCGCGCTTGCTCCACTCACCCAAATAGGCGTAGCCCAAGCCACCTTGGGCTATGGGCCGAGTGATGCGCTCGATCACTCGGTTTTGTGTAACCCGCTCGGGCCTCAGTGTTGTACTCACATCACCTCCCAGTGACCGCCCTTTTTAGGGCCGACATATTTCAATTTGCCTGATTCAGTCAATCTGGACACGGCCATTTCGATGGCCCGTGTGCTCTTTCCAAGCCGGTTGGCGACTTGCGACAAGGTCATGGTTGGCTGTTCAGACAGCAAGGCCAAAATGGCCTCGGGGGTTTTGAGCGGGACTTGCGTGGTTTCTACCGAAGTTTCTACCGAAGTTTCTACCGAAGTAGCCGCCGAAGCCTGCACAGTACGCCAAACTACCGCCCGAAACTGGTTGATTTCTGGCTCGTCCACCAAGTCAATTTGGGGCCAAGCATCCAGCGCCCGGGGCACGCCTGTGCCCATGCCACGGTAGGGCAAGATGTGCGCCGCGTGCTCGGCCAGCACTTGGTTGCGGCGGTTGGACACACCCGTGCGAATTTGCTCGGGCGTCAGGCTGTCGGGCAAATGGCCGGGGCTGATGATCTCCACCCGGTCCGTGAACACAAACAGCCGAACGGTGGCGCTGACCAAAAAGTCGCGGTGCACCAAGGCATTCACCAGCAGCTCAACCAAAGCTTCTTCGGGCAGCTCCAGTTGGCCCAGCGTGTTAAAGCCCCTGCCCGCTTGCACCTTGTGCAGGCTGCGCTTGAGGAAAGCCATGCCGCGCTCAAACTGCTCATCCAGCGGGCCGTCGAAGTTTTCGCTGTCGAGGTAGCGCGTGTCACCCAACTGCGTGCCCGGAAACCACACCGCGCCCATCTGGCAAACCGGCAACAAGCGTTGCGGGTGCTTGCCAAACAGCAGCACGCCCGCCAAGTTGGGCACACCGTCTTGCGCCAGTTGCAGGTTTTCCATCAACTGGGCTAGGGCTAAGCCTGCGGCGCTCAGGCTTTGGCCATAGCGCCGCTCAAAGTAGCGGCCAAAGGCCCGCTCGTCGATGTCGGCCACGGTGGCGTTGCGCACCGGCACCTGATCGGCCTGCAACAGCCCACCGCGCTGGAACATGCGCTGCATTTCTTCACGCGCCGTCACATGGCGTTTATCAGCCCCGCTCTTCACCCACACGCGGCCTTGCAAATCCATATAAGGTTTGTTCAGCCCATCGGGCACCTGCACCACCAGCACCAAGCCCTGGGCGGTTTGCACGTTGTGGGTTTGCGGGTGCAGCGGCGGGCGCACATGCTGGCTGGCCGCGTTGCTGATGAGCTGGTTCAAACGCCGCACGGCGGCTGCGTCCAGCCCAGCAATGCTGCCGTCATCGGCCACACCCAAAAACACCGTGCCTCCACCGCTGTTGGCAAACGCTGCCAACTCGGCCGCCATGCCGTCGGCATTGGTGGCGTCGCGCTTGAACTGGTGGCGGCTGTCTTCACCACGGGCCAGCGTTTGCAGGAGGTCAGTTTCGGTCATATGGGATGCTTTGATTCTCAGGAAAACGCTTCCTCAGCAAAACGCTGTACATCAGCAATCATTGCTTTGACATCTTGAGCCGCGAATTCGTCAGTCTTTCCATGCGCAGCGCTGTTACGTACAGCTGCTAACGATGTGATTCTTTTATGCTTTAAGGAGTTGTAGATGCCTGCCTTTGCCAGATCATCATTCATCTTGTTCAGCTTACCTATGGACAGGCCATTTGCTTCACACAAGCATCTGAGTGTTGTTTCCAATATGACGCCAGCAACAACCGCCGCCGCTGTGGTGTAGCCAGACTCCCAGAGTTCTGTTGCTTGATCAATTTCGCTACCTGCTACTTCGGCTTGCACGAGATTTCGAACAGACACCAAATAACCGCCCTCGAAATCTTCTTTTGCAGCAAGGAATACAGCGCGAACACTTTGAAAAACGGTGTAGTTTGTTGCCGTTGGTGCGGGCTTCTCGGCCTTCATAAAAGCCTGAAGATGCCCACCATCTTTTCCACACGCAGAACCAATGAGACTACACGCCTTGACGCGCCAGCCAAGTAACAACTCAGGATCAACCTCTTCATATGTTCCATAGTGCGGGCTATGCTTAGTTTGCCGAGTAGCCTCCAACTGCTCAAGTTGAAGAGCCAATTCTGCAAAGCGCTTGGTCAAAACCTTAATCGTCATTCAATCTCCAATCATTTCGGATGTCGGGCATTCAAACCAAACGAGTTCGGCCAGTCAGCAACTCTTGCATCATCCCTTGCTTGAGGTCGCGAGTTTTTGCGAGGCGCGATTCCTGTGCAGTCAAGTCAGCGTCCATTTCCGATAAAGCACTAGCGATAGACTTTTGCTCATCTGTTGGAGGGAGCATGATTTTTGTTCCATTGATAAGGGGTGTATTCAGGTTCATTTGCGAACCAGTTTGCCCTTGCTTGGACCAATTTGGCTCAATCCATTTAAGAACGTAATAAAGAAAATATTTGTCGGCCTGCGGCTTATCGAACACAACAAATCCGTCATGGATACAAACATCAATTTCGGTGATGACCGGGCGACCCACTGTTGCGCAGATGCTCATGATCAGATTACCGCGTTCAACGGGGCGACTGTATTGAATGCCCAAGGGACTCAACCTTTGCTGGGTCTCTGTTAGATACATGCCTGCACTGGTGACATCCGAAATTCTGACCCAACCGACTGATGAGGTGTCATCAAACCAAAAGGGACTTTCAATTGGACGCGGCGAAGCGCCGCGTTGAATCCGTGCCAAGTCTCCCAAACACGCTTCTACCCACTCTCCACTGAACCCCGGCAAGCGGGTTTGGCCGGTGAGGAGTTGTTGCATGGCGGCTTGTTTGAGGTCGCGCTTTTTGGCGATCAGTTTTTCCAGTCCAGCGATCAAGGCATCGACGTCGGAGAGGGCAGTAGATATGGCATGTTGCTCTGCGAGTGGAGGCAAGTCAATCTGATAACGAGCAATTTGCGGCGCAGTTAGCTGTGCCACCCCTGTGTTTTCTTGAGCAAATCGAACGAGTCCATTTATGTAACTCGCGAAAAATCTTGCATCAGCCTCGCCTCTAGATCTCAGCACTAAAAGCCTACCGATTGGAGTGAATGCTGTTGATCGAAAAAATGCAAAGCCCAACTCACCCAACGTACCACGAGCAGTCAAGGTAATAGCATCACCCTTTTCTACGGCATAGCTAGCGTAACCATGAAGCCCTGAATCCGCACGTCCATTTGCATAAACCGGGTGTAAATGGTTAGTGTCTTGTTCACGACTCCAACGCGTCCAATCAATATCACCGGAAGCTCGAATATCAAAAAGGTCTGCAATAGATCTGCGCTCCCAACCTTTAGGTAAGGCGTGACTAGGCGGCATTACTGACTCCCATCTTTACCAAATGCTGCATTACTCTGTGCTCCAAGACGTCCAAATCTCTCGTAAGTTGAGGCAGTGACATGGCGTAGCGTTCGGCCAGTTCGCGGATGCGGCGGGTCAGGGTTTGGCTCACGCGGTCCAGCTCGGCTTGCAGGCTCGCGTTCAGGTTGGCCAGCCATTTGTCGTGCACCACCAGTTGTTGGATGTCGGCTTCGGTCAGCGTGGCATAGCGGTCGTAGGCTTTTTGCTCCAGCGCGGCGTCCAGCGCTTTCACAGCTTTCTTAAGGTCGGATTCGTCGTCACTTAACTTGATCCATTGCTTCAGCACCGCCAGTTCGTCGGTGGCATCGGGGTCTTGGTTAACTTCCTTGATGCGACTTTTCAATTCTTTTTCGTTGATTTTTTCAAACCCGGCAAAAGTCATGTCTTCAGCGCCGTGCTCTTCTTCCAGTTCGGCCAGTTGGGCACTTACGGCGTCTAGCTCAGCTTGTTTGGCATCCAGCGCGGCTTGTTCGGCGGCGTAGTAGCGGGCAATCATCAAGACACGGGGAATCAGGTCACTCTTGTAGCGGCGTTTGTTGATGGCAAAGTCGTGCGCCTCGGGCCAGACCAGTTTGTTGTCTTTGTTTTTCACCTGTACCACTTCGCGCAGGGTGCGTGCGCTGGCCCAGCCGTCTTGCACCAGCAGATACACGTCGTCTTGCATGGCTGAAGCCCAGTAGTCCATGAGGTGTTGGTACACGTCATACGCGTCCACCAGGGGCACGGGCTTGAAGGTGGCCAACAGGTCTTCGGCCAGTTGCGCCACCAAGGCTTTGGGTTTGTCGCCGGGCTGGATGCCTTGCAGTGCAGGCAGGTTGCGGATTTGCCATGCGGCAAAGATGCTGGTGGCTTGGGCGTTGAAGGCCACAAACTCGGGGTGGACCAACACGGCGGCTTTGACTTCAGCAATGGGCTGCTGTAGCTGGGCATAGCCTTCGCGCAGGGGCTTGAACAGCATGCTGCGCAAGCCGGGCATGACCTTCCAGTAGGCGGCCAGTGCGTCTAGGTCGCGGTTAGGGATGCCGCCCGTCATGTGGGCTTGCAGGTCTTGAATGTCCTCAAGCTCTGTGCTGTCGATGTAGCGCGGCAGGTTGAGGTTGTAGGCGTTTTTGTCGCTGGCAATTTCATCGAGAGGCACCATGCGGGCATAGCCTGCCAAATCTTCAAGCTTGTCAAACGCATCGACGATTTTGTGAATGTCTTGCTCGCGCAGTTTGTTTTTGTTGCCGTCTTTGATGAAGCCTTTGCTGGCGTCAATCATCATCACGCCTTTGCGGGCGTTGGCGTTTTGCTTGTCTAGCACCAACACGCAGGCCGGAATGCCCGTGCCATAAAACAGGTTGGCGGGCAAGCCGATGATGCCTTTCAAGATGCCGGACTTGACCAGCTCCTCGCGAATCGCGCCTTCCGCATTGCCCCGAAACAAAACCCCATGCGGCAAGATGCAGGCGGCTTTGCCGGTGCTGTTCATGCTGCGGATGATGTGCATGAGGTAGGCATAGTCGCCCTGCTTGGGTGGCGGCACGCCCCAGCCAAAGCGTTGGTAGGGGTCGCCGGCACCGCTGTCGCCCAAGGTCAGGCCGGTGCTCCACTCTTTGTCACTAAAGGGCGGGTTGGCCACCACGTAGTCGTAGGTGCGCAGCTGCTCGCCGTCTTTGAACTTCGGGCTGGTGAGTGTGTTGCCGCTCAGCACGTTGGCCGTGGGGAAGTCGTGCAAGATCATGTTCATGCGGGCCAGGCCTGCCGTGGTCACGTCTTTTTCTTGGCCTTCGAGGGTGATTGGCTTGCCTGCTTCGGCAGCCACTTTAAGCAGCAACGAACCTGAGCCACAGGTGGGGTCATACGCAGTGGTTTTGGCGCTGGTGTTGTCAGGGCCAACGCCCAGCACTTTGGCCAAAATGCGGCTGACTTCGCTGGGGGTGTAGAACTGGCCTTTGCTTTTGCCCGAGTCTTGCGCGAAGTGGCGCATGAGGAATTCATACGCATCGCCCAAGATGTCGTCGTGGTCGGCGCGGTTTTGCGAGAAGTCCAGTTCGGGCTTTTGAAAGATGGCGATCAGGTTGCCTAGGCGCTCAACCATTTCCTTGCCTTCGCCCAGTTTGTTGGGGTCGTTGAAGTCCGGAAAGTCGCTGCGGGCCAGTTTGCTGTTGGCGTCAATCAGAGGCTGGATGATTTGGGTGTTGATCTTGTCGCCAATGTCAGCTTTGCCTTTGAGGGCAACCATGGCCGCAAAGCTTGACCCTTGAGGGATGACCACTGCCGGGGCAAAGTCGGTGCTGTTGGCGTATTTGTCGCTGATGTATTTGATGAACAGCATGAACAGGACGTAGTCCTTGTACTGGCTGGCATCCATGCCCCCGCGCAATGCGTCGCAAGAGGCCCAAAGGGAGGAATACAGGTCGGATTTTTTAATGGCCATAGCCGATGATTATCAGTGCCTATCCTCGGTGAAACGTCGATGACAACACCCGCCAGCCTTGGGGAAGCTGTATCAGCTGGTACGACTGTCGCCAACGCCGAACGAGTGATCCGTCCTCACGCAGCATGAGCCAGTCAAACGACACCAAGCAGCTATCGCAGCCCATGCGCAAGATGTCAAAGTCCTGCATCTCAAACCGAGCATAGCCTTCGCTTCGCCAAGTTTGTGCCACTGCTGCATACAAGCGCGCGCCCTCTGCATGCGTGGCGATGGTCATGACCGATCCATCCCCACGAACGCTGAGCGCGGGCTCATGAAAAAGCGCAGCAAATGCTGTCCAGTTTTGTTGGTCAAACAAAGACTGGTAGCGTTGAAAAAATTCAGTTACTTCTTGCATCAAACATCGCTCCAACAGTTTTAGAGGCTTGAGTGATGTGAGCATAAGCCACGTGCCCGCGATAATCTGAGTTTCGATCAAACACGTTCCGCCATGACCACGCCCGATACCCCACAGCCCGACGCCCCCTTCATGCGCGTCATCAAAACCTATGTGCTGCGCGCAGGGCGCATGGGGCCCGGTCAGACCCGTGCCTTCGATCAATTCGGTCCACAATTTTTGGTGCCTTACCAGCCCGAACGTCTCGATGCCACCGCTACGTTTGGCCGCGCTGCCCCGCTGATTTTGGAGATTGGTTTTGGTATGGGCGACGCCACCGCCAAAATTGCGCAGACCCGACCTGACGACAATTTTTTGTGTTGCGAAGTGCATGCGCCGGGCGTGGGTGCCTTGCTCAAGCGCTGCGGCGAAGAAGGCATTGGCAACATTCGCATCGTGCAACATGATGCGATAGAGGTGATGGACCACATGTTGGGCGACAACAGCCTGGACGGCGTGCATATTTTCTTTCCTGACCCCTGGCACAAAAGCCGCCATCACAAACGCCGTTTGATCCAAAGCCCATTTGTGAACCGACTGGCCCACCACATCAAGCCCGGTGGCTATTTGCACTTGGCCACCGACTGGCAGCCCTATGCCGAACAAATGCTGCACGTGGTCAGCGCAGAACCTTTGCTGAAAAACACAGCCACCGATGCCAGCGGCTTTGCCCCCAAGCCCAGCTACCGCCCGCTGACCAAGTTTGAAAACCGAGGCCTCAAGCTCGGCCACGGTGTGTGGGACTTGGTGTTCACCAAAGTCTGAGCGCTACAGGTTAATGCGCCATGGCTCGCCCACCCAGCGTGCGCACCATCCCCACCCGCGACGGCGTGAGCCCGAGTTGTGTCGCCTTACCCCCCGGGCCCTGGGCCACGGTGTTGGACTTTTTGACAGACCGCTTGTCCACGGTCAGCCGCCAAGCCTGGGACGCACGCATACGCAATGGCGAAGTGCTGGACGAACACGGACACGCGGTCTACGCCGAGCAGCCCTACACCAGCGGCACGCGCTTGTTCTACTACCGCCACATTGCCGATGAGCCTGATTTGCCGGTGCAAGAGCGCATCGTGTTTCAAGACGAGCATCTGGTGGTGGCCGATAAACCCCACTTCATGCCCGTCACACCGGGCGGGCAGTATGTGCGCCAGAGTTTGCTGGTGCGCTTGAAGCGCCAGCTGGGCATCGACAGCTTGAGCCCTGTGCACCGCATCGACCGCGAAACCGCAGGCCTGGTGCTGTTGTGTGTGCGCCCACAAGACCGCAACGCTTACCAAGCCTTGTTTCGGGAGCGGCAGGTGCACAAAGTGTACGAAGCCGTCGCACCTTACCGCGCCGAGTTGACGCTGCCACTGACACGCCGCAGCCGCATCGAAGCCTGCGCCACACAGTTTTTTCGCTCCGAGGAAATAGAGGGCACACCCAACAGCGAGACCACGCTGTCGCTGCTCCAGGTGCAAGGCAACAGCGCGTTGTACCGCCTAGAGCCCGTCACCGGCAAACGCCACCAGTTGCGCATCCACATGCAAGCACTCGGTTTGCCCATTGAAGGTGATCAGTTCTACCCGCAGGTGCTGCGCGGTCCCGAAGACGGTGAAGACTTCAGCCAGCCACTGCAACTGTTGGCGCGCAGCCTGACCTTCACCGACCCCGTCACGGGCAAGCCGCGCAGCTTCACCAGCGGGCAAAGCTTGCGCATGGCGGTCTGATCCAGCACGCGCCATCAGCGCTGCGAATCAGGCTCCGAATCAGACGCCGATTTCGCGGGCGGTGATTTGGTACTTGAAGCTGTCTGGCGCGTAAGAGTCCAAACGCCCCTCAGCGGTCTCCGCCACCGGGTACATCAAAAAGCCCAAGCGGTCTTCCTGGCTGCCTGGCAGGGCCACGTCGTGGGCGGTGTTCCAGCCCAGCCAGTTGCCTTCCCAGCCGCCAAACAAGGTGCTGTAGACGGGTTTGACCACCGGGTTGTCGGTGCGTTTGATCCACTCGGGCGTTTCCAGGCGCATCACCTTGGCCACATCCGCCGGGTCCATCGCCACCCAACCGTGGGCTTGCAGGTACACCTCGGCACGGCAGTGCTGCGCACCTTTCAAGCTGGCGGGGTTGCCCGACAGCTCTTTGTAGCCAAAGGCCGAAGGGACCAAGCGAATGCCATACACGTCGCGTGCAGGCACGCCCACCGAGCGACACAGCCCCACAAACAAGGCGTTGATGTCGGCGCATTTACCGCCCAGGTTGCCGGTCTCCAGCATGGCTTTGATGTCGCCCTCGCCACAACCACGCACCTTGGGTTCGCGCCACGCATTGGCCACCACCCAGTTGTAGATGGCGCGGGCTTTTTGCACATCGGTGTGGGCACCTTGGGTCGCTGCGAGCGCCGTGGTGCGCACAATGCCATCGGTCGGCAGCAAGTGCGTGGCACGGGTGTAAAAACGCTGCGTGCCCGCGTCTTCACGCGTGAAAGCTGGGCTGGCGGCAAGGTCTAAATTGACTTGACGGTTTTGCGTTTGCACGCGGCTGGTAACTTCTACAAACGGCTTGGCCACATTGGCGGGGAAAGCGGTGTAGAGCATGCGCGCGCCTTGCTCTCCATCGCTGGTCATGCGCGATGTGCCGTTGCTGGCAAAGCTGCTCTCCAGCGAACGCTGCCAGTCGGAGTTGATGCTGGGCACGGGCAGCCACACACGCGTAGGGCCTTTGGCTTCGGCAACGTCCACACGGGTGGTCACCTCAAAGGTACGCCACTGGCCCGCTTGGGGCGCAAAGCGGCGCTCGGTAGTGACAGGAGAGGTGGCGGGGGAAGTGGTTTGGGCACGCACAAAGCTGGGCACACCGGCAAGGGTGGCCAACGCAGCGGCCCCCTTGAGAAGGGAACGACGCACGGGGGTCATGAAGAGATCTCCGAAATAGGATGAAGACCTGTCGGCACACACGAGGCGCAACCGCTGCTGCACCAATGCCCCGAAGGCAGGTCGCTCTGCGCAACCGCGCAAGAACAGATGGATTATCGCTTGGGGGTCGGCGCGGGCACCGGGTTTGTAGCTGGAGCGGACGTTTGGGTGGAGGCCGAGGCAGGCACTTGAAGGCGAGGCGCTTGCGCCAGCTGGGTCAACCAAGTCTGCGCGTCACGCCCGCTCCAGTCCACATCGCCCATCACGCGCCAGCGGGCTTGTCCATCGGGGCCGATCAGCACCGTGGTGGGAAACACCGTCACACCCCAGCGTTTGGCCAAATCGCCTTTGGGGTCGAGCATGACCGGAAAAGTCAGTCCGGTGGCTTGAACGTAACGTGCCACGCGAGGTGCTGGTTCACGCACATTCACGCTCAACACCAAGGTGCTGCTGTCGCTGATGTCGTGCAGGGTTTGCAAGGTCGGCAACTCTTCTTTGCAGGGCGCACACCAGGTGGCCCAAAAGTTCAGCACCACCGTGTGGCCCAACAAGTCGGCTTTGGACCAGACCTTGCCTTGCATGTCCACCACTTCCAGCAAGGGCGTTGCGGTGTGAGCCGGCCAAGCCGACTTGTCAAACTGCGCCAGCGCAGGGCCTGTGCACACCGTGAGCGTCAGGCTCAGCAGCCAACCGAACACCAGGCGTGCGCGGCGCAGCGGCTGGCAGCTGTTTGCACCGGACACGGCGCATACGCCGCACACGTGCATCACACGCGCTCAGCCACCCACGCTTGCACGCTGGCCAAGGCCTTGTCCACGCCTGCGGGCTGGGTGCCACCGGCCATGGCCATGTCGGGCTTGCCACCGCCCTTGCCGCCCACTTGCTGGGCCACAAAGTTCACCAGCTCGCCTGCTTTGACACGGCCCATGGTGTCGGCGGTGACGCCAGCGCTGAGGTGCACTTTCTCGCCATCGACCGAGGCCAGCACGATGGCGGCTGTTTTGAGCTTGTCTTTGAGCTTGTCCACGGTGTCACGCAAGGTCTTGGCATCGGCCCCTTCGAGTTTGGCGGCCAACACCTTGACGCCTTTGATGTCCACGGCCTGCGTCATCAACTCGTCGCCTTGGAACGATGCCAATTTGCCTTTGAGGGACGACAGTTCTTTTTCCAGCGACTTGACTTGGTCCAGCACCTGACCAATGCGGTGGTTGAGTTCCGCCGTAGGCGCTTTGAGTGCGCCAGCGGCATGGGCCACGGTGTCTTCCAGGGTTTGCAAATAGTGCAAAGCGTTCTGGCCCGTCACCGCTTCGATGCGGCGCACACCGGCGGCCACACCGCTCTCACCCACCACCTTGAACAAGCCAATGTCGCCCGTGGCTTTGACGTGGGTGCCCCCGCACAGCTCGCGGCTGGAGCCGATGTCGAGCACGCGCACGGTCTCGCCGTACTTCTCGCCAAACAACATCATGGCGCCGGTTTTTTGGGCTGACTCGATGTCCATCACACGCGCAAGCGCAGCGGCATTGGCCAAGATTTCGGCGTTCACACGGGCTTCGATCTCGCGCACTTGCGCGTCCGTCACGGGCGCGTTGTGGGCAAAGTCAAACCGCGTGCGCTCGGCATTCACCAAGCTGCCTTTTTGCTGCACATGGTCACCCAGCACTTCGCGCAAGGCCTTGTGCATCAAGTGCGTGGCCGAGTGGTTGCGCACCGTGGCGGCGCGGGCTGCGGTGTTCACCTCGGCCTGCACATGGTCGCCCACCGCCAAGGTGCCTTGGGTCAAGGTGCCGTGGTGGCCAAACACGTCGGCTTTGATTTTTTGGGTGTCGGCCACCGCGAACTGGGCAGAGCCGCTCACCAACACACCTTCGTCGCCCACCTGGCCGCCGCTCTCGGCGTAGAACGGGGTGGTGTTCAACACCACCACGCCGCTTTGACCGTGCTTGAGTTCAGCCACCGAGGTGCCGTCCAGATACACCGCCACCACTTGGGCTTCTGTCTTGAGGTCGTCGTAGCCCACAAAGGTGTTGCCCGCGCCCGTGTAGTCCAAGGCCTTGTCCATCTTGAACTTGCCAGCGGCACGGGCTTGGTTCTTTTGCTTTTCCATCGCGGTGTGAAAGCCCGCTTCGTCCACGCTCAGGCCGCGTTCGCGGCACACATCAGCCGACAAGTCGAGCGGAAAGCCATAGGTGTCATGCAGCTTGAAAGCCACGTCTCCGGGCAACTCTTTGACGCCACCGTCCAGGGCCGCATCCAAAATCTGCATGCCGATTTCGAGCGTTTCAAAGAAGCGCTCTTCTTCCACGCGCAACACGTCAGTGATGCGCTTTGCTTGCGACGCCATGTTGGGATAGGCCGCGCCCATGAGCTGGACGAGGTCTGGCACGAGCTTGTGGAAGAACGGTTTTTTCTGGCCCAGCAAATACCCGTGGCGAATGGCCCGGCGAATGATGCGGCGCTGCACATAGCCACGCCCTTCGTTGCTGGGCACCACGCCGTCGCTCACCAAGAAGGCGGTGGCGCGGATGTGGTCGGCAATCACGCGCAAGCTCTTGTGGCCCAGGTCTTGGCAGCCTGTTTCGCGCGAGGCGGCTTTGATGAGCGCGTCAAAGATGTCGATTTCGTAGTTGCTGTGCACGTGCTGCAAGATGGCCGCCAAGCGTTCCAAGCCCATGCCGGTGTCTACGCACGGTGCGGGCAAGCGGGTGACCGAGCCGTCTTCGGCCATGTTGAACTGCATGAACACGTTGTTCCAGATCTCGATGAAGCGGTCGCCGTCTTCGTCGGGGCTGCCGGGTGGGCCGCCGGGGATGTGGTCGCCGTGGTCATAGAAGATTTCTGAGCAAGGGCCACACGGTCCGGTGTCGGCCATCATCCAAAAGTTGTCGCTCTTGTAGCGCCCGCCCTTGTTGTCGCCGATGCGAATCACGCGCTCAGGGGGCAGACCAATTTCTTTCGTCCAAATGTCGTAGGCCTCGTCGTCTTCTTGGTACACCGTGGCCAACAAACGATCTGCGGGCAGCTTGTAGACCTCGGTCAACAACTCCCAGGCCCATTTGAGCGATTCACGCTTGAAGTAGTCGCCAAAGCTCCAATTGCCCAGCATTTCAAAGAAGGTGTGGTGACGGGCGGTGTAGCCCACGTTTTCCAGGTCGTTGTGTTTGCCACCGGCCCGGAGACACGCCTGCACCGAAGCAGCACGCACGTAAGAGCGTTTGTCGGTGCCCAAAAACACGTCTTTGAACTGCACCATGCCTGAGTTGGTGAACATCAAGGTGGGGTCATTGCCTGGCACCAAGGGGCTCGAAGCCACCACGGTATGGCCTTTGGAGGCGAAAAAATCCAGAAAGGTTTTGCGAATGTCCGCGACGGTGAATTGGGGGGTAGTCATCCTCAAATTATAGGTTTGGGCATCTGCCAAACGCAGCGTCCCCAATGCACACGCTATGCTTGAACCCTTGTTTGGAGACCTGCCCATGAAGATCACCCCGCTCTCACGGCTCAACGACCCCACGCTGCTCAAAACCGATGCCCTGATCAACGGGCAATGGGTGCAAGGCAGCAGCCGTTTTGATGTGCACGACCCAGCCACAGGCGAAAAGCTGGTTGATGTGGCCAACCTGGGCACGGCTGAGGCCCAAGCGGCCATTGCAGCCGCCAATGCCGCCTGGCCTGCCTGGCGCAGCAAAACGGGCAAAGAGCGCAGCATCATCTTGCGCAAGTGGTTTGATTTGTTGATGGCCAACGTCGACGACCTGGGCCGCCTGATGACCGCCGAACAAGGTAAGCCCTTTGCTGAAGCGAAAGGCGAAGTGACCTACGGTGCCAGCTTTGTCGAGTGGTATGCCGAAGAGGCCAAGCGCGTCAACGGCGAAACCCTGCCCCAGTTCGACAACAACCGCCGACTGATGGTGCTGCGCCAGCCCATTGGTGTGTGCGCCGCCATCACGCCGTGGAACTTTCCGCTCGCCATGATCACCCGCAAGGTGGCCCCTGCGCTGGCCGCGGGTTGCCCTGTGGTCATCAAGCCCGCCGAGCTCACGCCCCTCACCGCTCTGGCTGCCGCCGAGTTGGCCCTGCGCGCGGGCATTCCTGCGGGCGTGCTGAATGTGTTGACCGCTGACAGCAGCAACAGCGTGGCCATAGGCAAGGTGTTGTGTGACAGCGATGTGGTGCGCCACCTCAGTTTCACGGGCTCCACCGAAGTGGGCCGCATCTTGATGGCGCAGTCTGCGCCCAGCGTCAAAAAACTCGCCCTCGAATTGGGCGGCAATGCACCCTTCATCGTGTTTGACGACGCCGACATCGACAGCGCCGTGGAAGGTGCCATGGCCAGCAAATACCGCAACGCAGGCCAAACCTGCGTGTGCGCCAACCGCATCTATGTGCAAGACGCGGTGTACGACGAGTTTGTGCAAAAGTTCGCCCACAAAGTCAAAGCACTCAAGGTCGGCAACGGTTTTGACGAGGGCGTCATGCAGGGCCCGCTGATCGAACCCGCAGCCATTGAAAAAGTAGAGCGCCATGTGCGCGACGCTCTCAGCAAAGGCGGCAAGCTGCTCACAGGGGGCCACAAGATGGACGGTCAGTTCTTTCAACCCACCGTGATCGCCGAAGCCCGCGCCGACATGCTGTGCGCCAAAGAAGAAACCTTTGGCCCCTTTGCGCCCGTGTTTCGCTTCAAGCACGAACAAGAAGCCATCGATGCGGCCAACCACACCGAGTTTGGTTTGGCCAGCTACTTTTACAGCCGCGATGTGGGGCGTATTTTCCGCGTCAGCGAAGCGCTGGAGTACGGCATGGTAGGTATCAACGTGGGCATCATCGCCACCGAACATGTGCCCTTTGGTGGCGTCAAACAGTCGGGCTTGGGACGCGAAGGCTCGCACCACGGCATGGACGAATATCTAGAGTTGAAATACCTGTGCATTGGTGACATCGCAAAATAAATAGAGTATTTACGTAGGCCTCTAAACATCTGTTTTAGAGACAAGGTTTCCGTATACAAAATTACAGATTGCTTATAATAGTGAGCATCACGTTTCTGTAATAAATGATATTTTCTGCATGCCTACCAAACAAATCTATCTGCGATTTTTGAACCTCATCCATGCCTTGGAAGGTGGCAAAAACGCGCCAGCCATGGACTTGGATGCCAAGAAATTGCTCGAAGTCATTGCCGTTCGGCATGCACAAGAAAAGCCTCTGACCGTGACCGATGCCATGGGCCTGGCAATCATTGCGTCGCCTGCCACCATCCACCGAAAACTCGATCAGCTGCGCGAGCTGGGCATGATTGATACCGTGTTTGAAGGCAAAAATCGCCGCACCAAATACTTGGTGCCGACGCAGGCAGCCCACGATTATTTTGAGAACATCAGCCAGGCCATGCGTCAGGCCTTGAGCCAGGCCTAAAAACCGGCTTGCATCATAAAAAAAGGGCCACGCAATGCGTGGCCCTTTTTCATGGGCGCAGCCTCAACAGCGTGTCAAAGCTTCCACTCACGACGGAACATGTCTTCCATCTCGCGGCGCACTTTGACCACTTGTTTGCTGGTATCAAAGTCCACATCGTTCCAAGACACCACTTGCCCGGCAGCCATGTCGCGCTTGAGCACCATGTGGTGCGCCAAACCAATGGGCAATCCGCCCAAGCGCAAAGAGTCTGCCGCAGGAATGACCTTGCCGTAGACGGTGAAGCCGCCCTCGCCGTCCAAGGTCTCACCTGCTTTGAGTGCACGCTTGGCCGTGGCCACCACATCGCCTCGCCAATCCCCCGTTGCCCCGGTGGCTTCGCCGCGCAGGGCGATGCTGGCCACCGAAATACCCAGCTCCAAACCAATCAGGTGATAGGGCTTGTACATCGCCGCGTAGCGGCCCGTGCTGTCGGTCTTCAAGCCGTATTGCGCAAAGCAGTCCATCACGTAGGGGCTGGGTGCCTCGAACACGGCGTACACGCCCCAGCGCAAGTCGCGAAACACCGGGCGACCGTCGCGCTCAATCGAAGACACCACCTCCACCGTGCCTTTTTGGGCCAAGATGCCGCCGTCGCTCACGGGTCGCAAGATGTGCGGCAAGTCGTCCACGCCACAGGGCGGAAACAGCAAGCCGTCACTGGGTGGCAACAAGTCGCAACCATTGGCCACGGCGGCCATTTCCAACGCCGACTTGGTGCCGTCCAGAAACGAGTTGAACATCTGGGCATTGAAGTCGCCCCCGGCCACCTGTTCTTCGCTGAAGCCATAGTGCCCCCACACCGTCTCGGGTGTGGACTGGTGGTAGATGGGCAGGTACTTGGTGCCTTTGCCCGCACACACCACCTCCAGGCCAATGGTGCGCGCCCAGTCCACCAACTCGGCAATCAAAGCCGGTTGGTCCCCTGAAGCCATGGAGTAAATGATGCCGGCCTGTGCGGCCCGACGCGCGAGCAAGGGGCCCGCCAGCACATCAGCCTCGACGTTGACCATGATGATGTGCTTGCGGTACTCACAGCACAGCAACGCGTGGTGCACGCCTGCGGCAGGGCTGCCGGTTGAATCAATCACCATGTCGATGTGGTCGCTGGCAATCACAGCCTGCGCGTCATCCGTGATGAAGGTGGCGCCCGTCTTGCTGGCTTCGGCCAAAGACTTGGCGCTGTATTGAGCTTCTGACCAACCCACACGAGCCAACGATGCTTTGGCGCGGTCGGGCGACAAATCGATCACGGCCACTAGGTGAACGCCGGGGGTGTGCGGCACTTGCGACAAATACATGGAACCGAATTTGCCAGCGCCAATGATGGCCACGCGCACCGGTTTGTGATCCGCGGCACGGGCTTTGAGTTGCTGAATCAATGACATAAACAAACTCCTGAAAACAATTGCGAATGGTTGGGCCTCAAAGATCCAACACCAAAATGCCGGATCGAGCACGCGAGACGCACGCGGTCAAACATTGGCTTTGTTCATCGGCACCCAAGATGTGGTCGTTGTGCTCCACATCGCCCGACACATAGCCCACCTTACAGGTGCCACATAAGCCAGAGATGCAAGAGGTGGCAATCTCAATGCCCTCGCCCGCCAAAGCCTCCACCAACGATTGGTGTGCCGCCACCGCAATGGTCTGCCCAGTGCTGGCAATTTGTGCCACAAAGCTGCCGTCACCTGCGGCCTGATTGGGGCTTGCCGGCGCATCGGCCACTGGCGCTTGAAAGTGCTCTGAATGAACTTGGGCCGCAGGCCAATGCGCGGTGGCTGCCTTGCAGGCTTTCATGAACCCGGGTGGGCCACAGAAATACACATGGGTGCCCTCTTGTGGCGTTGCCAGCAAGGCGGCGATGTTGAGCCCTTGGCTGGGGTCGCCCCCATCCACATGACACTGCGTGCCCGGCAGAGCGGCCAACTCGTCCTTGAACGCAATTCGGTCATCGCTGCGCACGCAGTAATGCAAGGCAAAAGAAGCCCCTGCATGCGACAAGGCATGTGCCATCGACTTCAAGGGCGTGATGCCAATGCCGCCTGCCAGCAATACCGTGTGCTGTGCGTTGGCGGCCAAGGCAAAGTTGTTGCGCGGCACGCTGACTTTGAGCAGTTGCCCTACACGGGCATTGCCCGTGAAGGTGCGCGAACCACCACGCCCCGCCTCATCACGCAAGACACCAATCACGTAGCGATGGGTTTCTTGCGGGTCGTTGCTGAGGCTGTATTGGCGAATCAAGCCATCGCCAATGTGCACATCGATGTGCGCCCCAGCGCTGAACGCTGGCAGCGCCTGACCCTGTGGGTGCACCAGTTCAAACGCGTAGATGTCTGTCGCTTCCCATCGAATTTGTTTGATTTGAAGGTGCAGTGTGGAAGGGTTCGATGAATCGGCCATGGTCACGCGTGGTAAGTCTTCTTCACGGTTTGCTCCAGCTCTTCAAAGCGGGTCTTCACAAACTCGGTGCGCGCTGGGCCAGACATCTTGTCGCTCTCGTTCAAGATGGCAATCACCTGCTTGGACAGCATGCGGCGCTGTGCCACCTCTTCTTCCACCGTCTTGGCTAGTGGCAGGTGGAAGACGTTGCCCGAGCAAAAGCTGTTGGGCGCGCCATGGCTGTCTTTGAGCCATTGGGCAAAACGTTCGGCACTGGCCCCTGGGTTGCTGCCACGGATGGCGTCACGCAACAGCTTGCGGAACATGTACAAACCCGCATCAAACTTGGTGGGGTTCTCCAACGCGTGCACGGCAATGGGACGCTGGCTGATGATGGCTTCGTAGTCACCCGGTGCGTACTGGGCATCTTTGTAATTGGCACGCTCGCGGTGGTTGGGTGGGATCGGCGGCATGTCTTCGAGCTTGTACTTGCCAAAGCGCTCAGGGCGACGCATGGCCACTTGGCCTTCCAAGAAGTCGATGGCCTCATAGCCCACCATGTTCTTGTCGCCCACACCGCGTGTGTCGATGGTGGGGCCCAACACGCGCCAGCCAATCATCTTGCTGTTGACATCGTCCACCGGCACGGTCCAGCGCACGATGTTGAAGCGGCTGAAGAGTTTTTTCTTCAAGCCATCTTCTGAGGTGTAGGCGTGCAGGCTCAGGTTAGGCAACACCTGGTGTTGCACACGCACAAACATGTGCTGATCGTCCGAGCGGCGTGCACCGGCACAGGCCAGGCCACGGCCTTCGTGAATCGGAACAAACAACATGTCGGGTGCCACCTCCATCGAGGCAGCGCCCACTTCGTTGAAGGTCGTGCCTTGGAAGTGTCCGTCCACCACGCTGGACGCCGCATGCAGCGCTGCCGTGTGGTAGTTGTCCGCCGCGTTGTCTTGCACTTGCAGCCAGTTGCAATGCTGGAAGTTGCTGTAGGGCACCAGCTCGTCGCCCGGGGCCACGGTGAAGTCAGATTCCCACTCGGGGAATGGCGGCTCTTCTTCGGGTGGGCCCATGTAGGCAAACACCAAGCCATTGCGCTCTAGGGCTTTGTAAGCCCCTTGGCGGATGGTGCACGCAAAGCGCTCGGCTTCTTTTTCTTCGCCCTTTGGATAGGGCACATGCAAGCAAGTGCCGTCCACGTCAAACACCATGCCGTGGTAGCAGCACATGATGCCGCGCTCTTGAATGGCGCCGTACTCCAGCGACGCACCGCGGTGCACGCAGTGCGCATGCAGCACGCCCACACGGCCACTCTTGTCGCGGAAAGCCACCAGCTCTTCGTTCAAAATTTTCAAAAAGCGTGGCGTGTCAGTCAGCTCCATCGACATGCAGACCGGATGCCAAAAGCGACGGAAATACTCACCCGCAGGCGTGCCAGGACCTGTCTCGGTCAACTCGGGGTCATGGGCCAGCGTTTGCTTGGCGTAATAGCCGCCATAAGGGATGAGTTTTTTCACCGGAGCCGATGCAGCGCTGGCGCTCTTGGCTTTGTCCATTTGCTCTTCTTTTTTCATATCAGGCCTCTTTCTGTCTCGTGATTCACTTGAGCATGTCGGGTTGGGTTGCCAACAGGTGTTCCCAGATCGGCTGGAAATGCAGCCAACCAATGTATTCGCTGCCCACGTGTTCACGGCTGTAGCGTGATCGCTCGGGAGACACCAAACGCGGCTTGATGCCTGTGGCCTCCACGGCCATTTGCTGCTTGCAGCAACGCTCCAAGGCAATGAACCAGAAAGCGGCTGCTTCAATGCTGTGACGACTGGCCGTCAACAAACCGTGGTTTTGGTGGATGGCGGCTTTCACGCCTTTGAAAGCATTGGCCACTTTGTGCCCGCCTTTGACTTCCACCGCCACTTGGCCCGCCTCTTCGCTGATGACCACATGGTCTTCGAAGAAAGCTGCTGCATCTTGCGAAATAGGCTCCAACGGACGCCCCAGTGAGGCAAACGCGGTGCCGTACACCGTGTGCGCGTGGCACATGGCCACAATCTCGGGGTGTGCTTCGTGCACCGCCGCATGCAACACAAAACCGGCACGGTTGATGGCGTGTTGGCCCTCCACCACCTGACCGTTGTGGTCGGCCAAGATCAGGTTAGACACTTTCACTTGATTGAAATGCACCGCCATCGGGTTGGTCCAATACAAATGGGGACGCTCTGGGTCGCGGAAGGTCAGGTGACCCGCAAACCCGTAATCAAAACCTTCCAGCGCAAAGGCGCGGCAAGCCGCCACCAAGCGCTCTTTGCCATGTTGACGCGCTTGGGCATGGGTTTTGAACACAGGCACTTGCGGAAAAATCAAACCCTCTTGCTCGGGTTGGTAAATCGACACCCGCTTGTCGCTCAAGCTCAAAGGCGCAGACGTGTAAGAGGTTTGTTTTTGATCATCAAGCACAGCAGACATGGTTTTCCTTAGCGGCAGAAAGAAGCTGCGAATGGTGACGTCTGAATGCATGATTGACAAGCGATGATTATTCACAAAAACATGAACACGGCTCATCTAAAATTCAGTGATGCGCCGTATCCCCAAATTTTCTTTGCTGCATGCCTTTGAAGCCGCCGCTCGCACCGAGAGCTTCAGCATGGCCAGCGACGAACTGTGCATCACCCCCTCGGCGGTGAGCCATCAGATTCGCGAATTGGAAAGTTACTTTGGGCGCAAACTGTTTGTGCGGCAAAACCGCCGGGTTGAACTCACCTCTGAAGGCCGACGCTTGCTGGAGAGCTTGAGCCGCGTGTTTGAAACCATTGAGACCGCTTGCGACGAAGTGCGGCTTGCCCCGCAAGAACAAATCTTGGCCATCTACTGTGCCGCCAGCTTTGCGGTCAAGTGGCTGGGCCCCAGGCTGCCCGAATTCGTCAAAGCCTGCCCGGACATCACCCTTCGTTTGACCTCAGGGGCCGAGCAAATTGACCTCTCACGCACCAAAGAACTGGATGTGGTGATTTCGTACAACGAGCCCCCTGCCCGCAAGGGCGTGGTGTCGCACGCTTTGGGGCAAGAAAAAATTGTGCCCATGTGCGCACCCTTGCTGCTGTCGCCCGAGCGCACAGCACGCCAGCAAATGCCCGAGCTGGTGTTGATTGAATCGCAGCTCAATCGCGTCAAATGGTCCAACTGGTTTGCACTCAATGGGCTTGCGTTACCTACGCGGCCGCGCCCTTCGTTTGACCGAGCTGCCATGTCGATTTCGGCTGCAGCCGATGGCATGGGCGTAGCGCTGGAGAGCACGCGTTTGGCAGAGCGCGAGATCAACCGAGGCGATTTGGTGGTGGTCGGCGTCGATGAGTTTGAACCCATCTTGCAAGAGACACACTTCCTGTCGTACCGCGCGGTGGAA
Source organism: Limnohabitans sp. JirII-29 (assembly GCF_003063395.1). Classification (NCBI taxonomy): domain Bacteria; kingdom Pseudomonadati; phylum Pseudomonadota; class Betaproteobacteria; order Burkholderiales; family Comamonadaceae; genus Limnohabitans; species Limnohabitans sp. JirII-29. Next base: position 226,473 of record NZ_NESB01000001.1, on the reverse strand, counting down.
AAAAACTTAGAGAAGGTGCGTGCGTTTCGTGAATGGCTGTTGAGTCAAACCGACATCGCTCCAGCCACCCACTGAATCGTTACAATTGCATCTACGCGGGTGTAGTTCAATGGTAGAACTTTTGCTTCCCAAGCAAATAGCGTGGGTTCGATTCCCATCACCCGCTCCACATTCAGTGTCACACCACAAGCCTCTAAGGAAACCGAGTACTTAGGGGCTTGTTGCTTTGTGCAATCATCATTGAATGCATGACCAAGTCACTCACACCTCCTCCGGCGCGCTGCGCCAACGATTTCAACAACCTGGCTTAGTCGTCGCCCCTGGCGTGTTTGACATGGTGTCTTTGCGTCTGGCCGATGCCATGGGCTTTGACGCGCTCTACATGACGGGCTTTGGCACGGTGGCATCACACCTGGGTCTGCCTGACGCGGGATTGGCCACTTATTCGGACATGCTCAACCGCGTGCAAGCCATGGCCGGTATGGCCCGCACACCGCTGATCGCCGATGGCGACACCGGCTACGGCGGCTTGCTCAACATCCGACACACGGTGCAAGGTTATGAACGCGCAGGCGCTGCGGCGATTCAACTGGAAGACCAAGAGTTCCCCAAGAAATGCGGCCACACACCCGGGCGTCGTGTGATCCCCATGCAAGACATGGTGCGCAAAATTCAAGTGGCTGTGGACAGTCGCCACTCGAAAGACTTCTTGATCATCGCCCGCACCGATGCACGCACCTCACTCGGGCTGGACGAAGCACTGCGTCGGGCTGAGGCCTATGCCAAAGCTGGTGCCGATGTGCTGTTTGTCGAGTCGCCCGAGTCCGAAGAAGAAATGCGCCGCATTGGTCAACACTTTGACTTGCCGTTGGTGGCCAATATGGTGGAACGTGGACGCACGCCGGTCTTGAGCCAGGCCGAGCTGGAATCGTTGGGCTACAAACTGGCGATCTTTCCGGTCAGCGCCATGCTCGCAGCCGTACAGGCCATGACCAGCGTGTACCAGCAAATTCGACACACCGGGTCTTCTGCGGGTGGCAACACGCCCCTGTATGACTTTGCAGAACTCACACGCCTGATGGGCTTTGAAGAGGTGTGGGCGTTTGAAAAAACATACCCCGAAACACCCTGAACACGCCGCTTTGAGGAACCCCATGTCACACCACACCACACGCTCACCCCTTGCCCCCAAACGACGCCACCTGCCAGCGGCTTTGCTGGCACTGAGTGCCGCATGCTTGGGGCTGATGGCCCCCACCAGCCATGCGCAAAGCAACTACCCGACCAAGCCCATTCGCCTGATCGTGCCTTTCACGCCAGGCGGGGTGACCGACACCAGCGGTCGACTGATTGCAGAGCAACTCTCCAAACGTCTGGGTCAACAGGTGGTGGTCGACAACAAACCCGGTGCCTCGGGCAACATTGGCACGCAGATGGTGACAGCCGCGGAACCCGATGGCTACACCTTGCTGCTGGGTTTTGATGGCACCTTGGTCATCAACCCCCACGTGTTTGCCAAGGTGGGCTATGACACCGTGAAAGACTTGGCCCCCATTGGCAAGATTGGTGATGCGGTGTTGATCTTGGTGTCCCACCCCGGCTTTCAAGCCAAGACCCTCAAAGACGTGATCGCCTTGTCCAAGAGCCAGCCGGGCGGCTTGTCGTACGGCACATCCGGCACGGGCGGCACACCCCACATCGCAGGCGAATTGTTGAAGATGCGCACCGGTGCCAACTTGGTTCACATTCCCTACAAAGGCGGTGGCCAAGCCATGACCGATGTGCTGGGTGGCAATATTCCACTGGTCTACACCGCGATTGCGGGGGCTATTCCACACGTCAAGTCAGGCAAGCTGCACGCCGTTGCGGTGTCCAGCGCACAGCGTGCCCCCTCACTGCCCGAGGTTCCCACCTTCATCGAAAACGGTGTGGCGGACTTCGACATCAACTCTTGGGTCGGCCTGCTGGGCCCCGCCAAGATGCCCAAAGCCATCGTGGACAAACTCAACGCCGAACTCAATGTGGTGCTGCAAGATCCTGAAGTGCGCGAGCGCTTGAGCGGCATGGGCATCACGGCCACACCTGGCAGCTCTGAAAAGTTTGGCGAAGACATCAAACGCGATCTGGCACGTTTTGGCACCGTGGTGAAAGCCGCCAACATCAAGGCCGACTGACCGCTAGCCCCCCCTTCAATCCGCCCCTTCAAGCAAAACGCCCGACTGTGTCGGGCGTTTGTCATGGCACAGCATGCGTACAGGCCATGCGCGGGCGTGAGCTTTAGATCAGCTGCACGCCGGTCTTGCTCTGCACAAACTCACGCGACACGCCGGGCGCCAGCTCAACAATCTTGAGGCCTTCGGGCACCACGTCCATGATGGCCAAGTCGGTGATGATGCGGTCCACCACACCCAGACCTGTCAAAGGCAAGGTGCAGCTGGGCAAAATTTTCAGGTCTTCGGTGCCATCTTTTTTCTTGGCCACGTGTTCCATCAAGATGATCACGCGCTTGACGCCTGCCACCAGGTCCATCGCGCCGCCCATGCCCTTGATCATCTTGCCGGGGATCATCCAGTTGGCCAAATCACCCTTCTCGCTCACCTGCATCGCGCCAAGAATGGAGAGGTTGATCTTGCCGCCACGGATCATGGCAAACGATTGGTCGCTGCCAAAAATCGCCGAGCCCTTCATGGTGGTCACGGTTTGCTTGCCCGCGTTGATCAAGTCGGCGTCAACCTCATCCTCGTAGGGAAACGGGCCAATGCCCAACATGCCGTTTTCGCTTTGTAGCCACACTTCCACGTGGTCAGGCACGTGGTTGGCCACCAGCGTTGGAATACCAATGCCGAGGTTCACATAAAAACCATCTTGCAGTTCGCTTGCCGCACGTGCGGCCATTTCGTCTTGAGTCCAAGCCATGTCAATTCCTTATTTGCGGTCGCGGGTGGTGCGCTTTTCAATGCGTTTTTCGGGATTCGGGTTGTGCACGATGCGGTGCACATAGATACCCGGCAAATGGATGTCATCCGGGGCCAACTCACCCGTGGCCACAATGCGCTCGACTTCCACCACACAAATCTTGCCTGCGGTGGCCGCTGCGGGGTTGAAGTTGCGTGCCGTCATGTTGAAGCGCAGGTTGCCCGAGCGGTCAGCCACATCGGCCTTGATCAAGGCAATCTCTGGCACCAACGAGCGCTCCATCACATAGGTTTCGCCGTCAAACTCACGCAGCTCTTTGCCTTCGGCCACCAAGGTGCCCACACCGGTTTTGGTGAAGAAGGCGGGAATGCCTGCACCGCCCGCACGCAGCTTTTCAGCCAAGGTGCCTTGGGGCGTGAACTCCAACTCCAACTCACCGGCCAAATACTGACGTTCGAACTCTTTGTTCTCGCCCACGTAGCTGGAAATCATTTTTTTGATCTGGCGTGTTTCCAGCAACTTGCCCAGGCCAAAACCGTCGACCCCTGCGTTGTTGGAAATCACCGTCAGGTCTTTCACGCCAGAGTCGCGCAAGGCGTCAATCAGCGCTTCAGGAATGCCGCACAGGCCAAACCCACCAACGGCCATCAATTGACCGTCGGCCACGATGTCCTTGAGTGCCGCCTCAGCGGATGGAAAAACTTTGTTCAAGAGATGCTCCAAAAGGTTCTACAAGATGACGCTACGATACTACGTAAGACGCTACGTAGTTTTCCGTAAGCACAGACCCCCGCTCGCCATGAAGATCGATTACCGACTCGCCTTTGACCTCGCCCCGATTGGCTTGGTGCTGTCACGCAACCGCACGATGGTGGACTGCAACCAACGCCTGTGCGACATGTTTGGTGCACCTCGCGAGCAGTTGATTGGGCAATCGTTCCAACTGCTCTATCCCAGTGCCGACGAGTACGAGCGCACAGGGGCTCGCATTGAACCCATCTTGAACGCCAAGGGTCTGTACGCCGACGACCGGGTGATGAAGCGTATCGACGGTCGCTTCAAAGGCGAGCCCTTTTGGTGCCATGTCACCGGTCGCGCACTCAACCGCGAAGCCCCGCATGAAGCGGGCATTTGGAGCTTTGAAGACTTGAGCGCCCACCGCCCGGTACGCGCCGAGTTGACAGCCCGCGAGCGCGAAGTGGCCGCTTTCTTGATGGACGGCATGACCTCCAAAGAAATTGGCAAAGCCCTGGCCATCAGCCACCGCACCGTTGAGATTTACCGCGCCAAGCTGATGCGCAAATACAAAGCGTCCACCACAGCAGACTTGGTGCACAAGCTGTTGGTGGGATAAGAAAGCAGCGTGACAAGGGCTACAAAACCTTGTATTCTTACCAAAGTCCGATCGATAAAAACACCATGCAAACCATCACTACCACTCTGTCGAGTAAGTTCCAAATCTCTATCCCCAAGGCAGTTCGAGAAGAACAGCATTGGGAAGCAGGCCAAGAGTTTGTTTTCATCCCTAAAGGCAAAGGCATGCTGATGATGCCGGCACCTGAATTGAAACAATTGCGGGGCATTGCCAAAGGGGCCAAGACGCATAACGTACGTGACCGCAAGGACCGGGTTTGAGCACCTCCTCGCCACTTTGTGTGGTCGATACCTCTGCGTGGGTGGAATGGTTGATCGACAGCCCCTTGGGCAGAAAAATTGGCGCTCATTTTCCGGATCAAAAGCATTGCGTCGTGCCAACCATGGTTCAGTTGGAACTTGCCAAGTGGATGGCTCGCGAAGTGGGCGAAGATGAAGCCGATCAAGTGCTGGCCTACACCCAGAAGTGTCTAGTCGTTCCACTCGACACCCACATTGCCTTGCTTGCTGCGTCGCTACACCGCGAACACAAATTGACAACAGCAGATGCCATTGTGTACGCCACGGCGCAATACAAAGGTGCACAGCTCATCACTTGCGACGCGCACTTTGCCAAGTTGCCACAGGTCACTTATTTCGCCAAACCTTAAACCCTCAACTGCGCCCTGAGCACACCACCACATGCACCGCTACCCCCACCCCGAACTCACAGACCTGCCCGAAGACATTCGCACCAAGATCTTGGAAGTTCAAGACAAAGCGGGCTTTGTGCCCAACGTGTTTTTGGCCCTGGCCCGTCGCCCCGCCGAATGGCGTGCTTTCTTTGCCTACCACGATGCGTTGATGCTGCCCGAGACAGTGGGACGCGACAGCAACTTGACCAAGGGTGACCGAGAGATGATCGTCACCACCACCAGCGCGGCCAACAACTGCCTGTACTGCGTGGTGGCACACGGTGCCATCTTGCGCATTTACGAGAAAAAGCCATTGGTGGCAGACCAGGTGGCCGTCAACTACCGCAAGGCCGACATCACGGTGCGCCAACGCGCCATGCTCGACTTTGCAATGAAGGTGTGCTTGCACAGCGACACGGTAGAAGATGCCGACTTTGCCGCCCTGCACGCCCATGGTTTCAACGACGAAGACATTTGGGACATTGCCGCCATCACTGCCTTTTTTGGCCTCAGCAACCGCATGGCCAGCTTCAGCAGCATGATGCCCAACCCCGAGTTCTATCTGTTGGGTCGCGCGCCCAAGCAAAAGTAATGCAGTGCCGTAGCGGCTGTGGCGCGTGCTGCATTGCACCGTCCATCACCAGCCCACTGCCTGGCATGCCACACGGCAAACCAGCAGGTGTGCCCTGCGTTCAGTTGCTGCCCAACATGCGCTGCGCCGTGTTTGGCACCCCGCAACGCCCAGGGTTTTGCGGTGGGCTGCAACCTTCTGCGGAGATGTGCGGCACTGACGCCACAACGGCCATGCTGTGGCTCACGCAACTTGAGGCAGCAACAACGCCTAGGGCGTGACGATCGCGCGCACCCAATCTGGCAATTCAATTGCTTTTTGTTTGGGGAAATCCACCCATATCGTGGTGGCACCACCCGCCGCATAAATCACCCCAGGCTGATCCACCAACTCCATGGTGGCCCACGACTCAAAAGTGGTGCGCCCGGGGTCGCTGGTGTACATCTTCATCAGCACATCGCCCGGGTATTCAAGCTGTTTGTAAAAGTTGCAAAACGCATTCACGATCACCGGGCCACAGCCTGTGGGGTCGGGGCCTGTGCCAATGGCATAAAACCAGTCGATGCGAATGGTCTCTAGGTAGCGGAAATACGTGGTGTTGTTCACATGCCCCATGGCATCCATGTCGCCCCATCGGATGGGGATCGTCATTTGGTGCACCAGTTTTTTGTGTGCTGGAATTTCAAACTTCATAAAGAAAACCCATCGTCCGCCGTCATGATGGCACCGTTGATGAAGTTGCTTTCAGCGCTGGCCAACATCACCAGCAAGGCATCCAGGTCTTGCACCTGCCCCACACGTTTGCGCGGAAACATGTTGACCAGCTTTTGCCCCTGCTCGGTTTCCCAGTGGTGGTGGTTGATTTCAGTGTCGATGTAGCCCGGACAAATGGCATTGACGTTGATGCCAAAGCGCCCCCACTCCACCGCCAGCACCTTCGTCATTTGCACCACAGCGGCCTTGCTCATGCAGTAGGCGCCAATCTGCGGCAAGGCCTTGATCCCGCCCACCGAGGCAATGTTGATGATGCGTCCGCCGGTGTAGCTGCCAGGCGCCGCGCCCTTGGCACGCGCCAACATGCGCTTGCCCACCTCTTGCGCCACAAAGAACGAGCCTTTGACGTTGGTGTCAAAGATGAAGTCAAAGTCTTCTTCGCTGATGTCTTGCACGCGCTGCATGGTGCTCACACCCGAGTTGTTGACCAAGATGTCAATGCTGCCTACCTCGGTCTCCGCATGGGCCACCGCAGACTTGATGCTGTCTAAATCCGTGACATCCAGCACCACCACGTGAGCGTCGCCACCCTCGGCCTCGATCTCGGCTCGCAGCGACTTGAGCTTTTCAACCCGACGGCTGGCCAACACCACGGCGGCGCCCGCACGAGACAGCGTTTTGGCAAACTGCATGCCCAAGCCACTGGATGCACCAGTGACCAAGGCCACGCGACCCGATAAATCAATGCTGTACGCCATGAATGCCTCCTGCTGATGTGTCGTTTCATTATGACAAGTGCCCATGGGTCGCGCCCTGCGACACCGCATAAAATCAGTCGCAATTCTGACAACTGCTTGAGACTCCCCACATGACCCCACAAGACATCCTCGCCCAGTTCGGTCCACGTGAAGCCATGGAATACGACGTGGTCGTCGTCGGTGGCGGGCCCGGCGGTTTGGCCACGGCCATTCGCATCAAACAACTGGCCAACGAAAGCGGCAAAGACGTGTCGGTGGTGGTGCTTGAAAAAGGCTCAGAACCTGGCGCGCACATCTTGTCGGGCGCGGTGATGGACCCCAAAGCGCTGACCGAGTTGATTCCCAACTGGAAAGAACTGGGTTGCCCCCTGAACCAAGAGGTCACAGGCGACGATTTGTTGATGTTGACCGAAACAGGTGCCACCCGCACCCCAAACTGGTTGACGCCACGCAACTTCCACAACGACGGGTGCTATGTGGTGTCGTTGAGCAATGTGGTGAAGTGGATGGCAGCACACGCCGAGTCGATTGGCGTGGAAATCTTTCCAGGCTTTGCCGCTGCCGAGGTGCTCTACAACGACGATGCTGCCGCACATGGTGGTGTCGCTTCAGTCAAGGGCGTGGCCACCGGCAACCTAGGCATTGGCAAAGACGGTGAACCCACCGACAACTTCCAGCTCGGCATGGCGTTGCATGCCAAATACACCGTGTTTGCAGAAGGCGCACGGGGTCACCTTGGCAAACAAGTGATTGCCAAATACAAACTCAACCAAGGTCGCGATGCCCAGACCTACGCCATCGGCATCAAAGAGCTGTGGGAAGTGGACCCCGCCAAAGCCAAACCCGGTCTAGTGGTGCACACCTCGGGCTGGCCCATGCAAGACGACACCTTTGGTGGTGGCTTTCTGTACCACCTGGAAGACAACAAGGTCACCCTGGGCTTTGTGCTCGGCTTGGACTACAAAAACCCCTGGCTCAGCCCATTCGAAGAAATGCAGCGCTGGAAAACGCACCCTGCGATTCGCGCCCACCTGGAAGGCGGCAAACGCATTGGCTATGGCGCACGCGCCATCAACAACGGCACGCCCCAAGCCCTGCCCAAAACCGTGTTCCCAGGCGGCGCACTGATTGGCTGCGATGCCGGTTACCTCAACGCCGCACGCATCAAAGGCAGCCATGCCGCCATCAAGAGCGGCGCCTTGGCCGGTGAAGCGGCGTTCGAAGCTGTGACCGCAGGCCGCAGCAGCGACGAATTGAGTGCCTACCCCCAGGCCTTTGAAGCCAGCTGGCTGGCCCGTGAGTTGGACAAGTACCGCAACTTCAAACTGTGGTTCAAAAAAGGCATGGCCGTGGGTACCCTGATGACCGGCATTGAGCAGTGGCTGTTGCCCAAGATCGGCATCGACACGCCGCCGTGGACCCTGCATGGCCACAAGCCGGACCATCTGAGCCTCAAGCCCGCCGCCGAATGCGCCAAGATTGATTACCCCAAACCCGATGGTCAGCTCACCTTTGACCGTCTGAGTTCGGTGTTCATCAGCAACACCAACCACGAAGAGAACCAGCCCGCGCACCTGACACTCAAAGACGCCACCGTGCCCGTGCACATCAACCTGGCGCAATACGCGGGGCCTGAGAGCCGCTACTGCCCAGCCGGTGTGTATGAGTTTGTCAAGAACGACGACAACTCGGACCGCTTGCAAATCAACGCTCAAAACTGCGTGCACTGCAAAACCTGCGACATCAAAGACCCCACCCAAAACATCGTCTGGGTCACACCCGAAGGCGGTGGCGGCCCCAACTACAGCGGCATGTGATTGTTATGACCCACAAATACCACCAAGAACATACCTGGGTTCGCATCGACGGCGGCTCGGCCACGGTCGGCATCACCACCCATGCCCAAGATACTCTCGGCGACATCGTGTTTGTCGACTTCGCAGAGGTGGGTAAAACCTTTGCCCAAGGCAGCGTCGCCGGTGTGGTGGAGTCGGTCAAAGCGGCCGCTGACGTGCACATGCCAGCCAGCGGCACAGTGACGGAAGTCAACGAAGCCTTGCGCGCCGACCCGTCATTGGCCAACAGCGACCCAGAAGGCGCAGGCTGGTTCTACAAAGTGCAGTTGAGTGCCCCACAAGAACTCGACAGCTTGATGGACGCCGCAGCCTACCAAGCACACACGGGTTAAACACCCACGCCTTGGGCTTGAATCAGCTCTGCGAGCACGGCCAAACCACGCTCGGTTTGTGCTTCGTTGGCATGGCTGAAATTCAAACGAAGCTGGCCTGTGCCCTGCGTGGGGGCGGGCATGAACGGCTCTCCCGGCATAAACGCCACGCCGCGCTCAATCGCCAACGGCAGCAACGCACGCGTGTCGATGGGCTGGCGCAGTGTGAGCCAAAAAAACAAGCCGCCTGCTGGCTTTTGCCAAGTCGCCAGATGCCCCAAGTGCCGATGCAGCGCAGCATCAAACGCATCACGGCGCGCGCCATAGCGCTGGGCCAAGGCCTCCAAGCGCAGGCCGCGTGCAGGATCGCGCAATTGCTGCAACACCAACCACTGGCTCATGCGGTTGCTGTGCAAATCGGCGGCTTGCTTCAACCGGGTCAGCAGCGGTAGCAAAGAAGGTGACGCCACCAAATACCCCAGCCGCAAGCCCGGTGCCAGGCTTTTGGAGAACGAGCCCTGGTACACCCAAGGTGCTTTTTGAAGACGCGCACACACGGGGCTGCGGTCACAAGCGGCGTACACCAAGTCACGGTACGGATCGTCTTCGAACAAAGGCGTGTCAGAGGCATCGCATGCATGGGCCAAGGCCTCGCGCTCGTCATGGCTGAGGCAGCGCCCCGTGGGGTTTTGAAAGGTAGGAATGGCATACGCAAATGCAGGCTTGTCGGCACGCCATGCTTTGGCATCAATCGTTGCAGGGTCGTAGGCCACAAAGCGTGCGCCAAAGAAACGAAACACCTGCAAAGCTGCCAAATAGGTGGGTGACTCCACCGCCACGGGTGTGCCTGGATCGATGAATAACTTGGCGACCAAGTCAATGCCCTGCTGTGAGCCAGACAGCACCAGCACCTGCTCGGGATCACACGGCAAGCCCTGGGTGTTCAAGTCACGCGCAATGTGTTGGCGCAAATCCCACTCGCCCTCGCTCCCACCGTACTGCAACACGTCGGGTGGCATACCTTCAAGACTGAACGACGGAAAACTATCGGGTGCGGGCAGGCCACCGGCAAAAGAAACCATGCCCGGTTGGTCGATGACCGTCAGGATTTCGCGGATTGGTGAAGCATGTAAATCGTGAACACGTGTGGACAGTTGGAGGTTCATGGCAATGATCCGATAAATGTCAATCTTGTTGACCTTTTATCTTAAAGCCAAGCGATTTATCATGTCAACATGATTGACCTATCCAGTGCCCCATCGCGTCAAGCCATTGAACAGATGTACTTTGCGTACCGCGCATTCACCGAGCAGCCCGACCGCATGCTCGACAAGCGCGGACTCAGCCGGGTGCACCACCGCATCTTGTACTTTGTGGGGGTACGACCCCACACCACGGTCAACGACTTGTTGGCCACGCTCAAGGTCAGCAAGCAGGCCTTGAACGCGCCCTTGCGTCAACTCATTGAAATGGGACTGATCGCCAACAACACCGCCGCCCATGACGGGCGCGTGCGCCAATTGGTACTGACCAAAGCAGGCGCGCAGCTAGAAGCACAACTGACCGGCACCCAAGTCAAGCAGTTGCAAGCGGCTTTTGACCAAGCAGGCCCGAAGGCCCAAGCCGGTTGGCTGGCAGTGATGGGTGTTTTGAGCAACCAAGCCAACAGTTAACACCTAGCGCGTGGCAAGTTTCGAACGCGTCCAAGCGGGGTCACGTCTTGTGTCTAAAACTGCGATCACAGTGACCACATCACTTTGAAGAAGATAGTAAATAGCGTAGGGGAAACGGCTTCCAAGACTACGGTAAACACCGTTGCTGTTGGCATGAACACCCGCATGAATGATGAGCGAGTCAATGTCTGCCGATAAGCTATCAAGAAAGTAGGCACCCAAACCCGCAAGCTGAGCCTGATAAAACCAAAAGCCAGCCAATAAATCGTCTTGCGCAGCATCTGTGATGCTGATGCTGTTACAACCATTCAAAAGGATTTCTCCTCTTTGCCAACACGGATCAGGTAGCAGCTCGGGTCAGGTCACGCAGGCGGTCTTTTGCGGTCTGCCATGGCGTTGTTTTTTCAACCCCAGCTTGCATGCGGGCCATTCGGTCATTCAGCACTTGCTGATGCCATGCTGGAATCAGATCAACGCCTTGTTGCTCTGAGAACGACTGCCATAGCAACTCCATCGCCTGTAGGCGATCTTGCGTTGAGAGTTGGGTTAATTCGTGAAGTTCCATGGCGTCCCCTCGTGTGCGAATCATCTTAAATCACAGCGCCGTTCCCAAGCGCGCAATACCTTCTTGAATTTTGGCCACATCGGCGGTGGCAAAGCTCAAGCGAATGGCGCTGGTGTCTGGGTCGTTGGCAAAGAAAGGCGCGCCTGGCACAAAGGCCACGCCTTTTTCAATCGCACGTTTGGCCAATTCGTTGCCATCTTTCACTTTGCCACCTGCCCCGGTGAGGTTGGCCCAGAAGAACAGGCCACCCTGCGGTTGGGTGAAGGTCAAGGCGTCGCCCATCTCACGGCGCAGCGCTTCGCCCATGGCATGCGCGCGCTCACCATACACACGACGCACCGTGGCCAGCGTGGCGGGCATGCGGCCCGCTTTCAGATATTGCGCAGCCGTGGCTTGCGCAAAAGTCGACGTGTGGGCATCGCTGAACTGCTTGCACATAGTGGCGCGCGCCAACAACTCGGGCGGCGCAATCATCCAGCCCAAACGCAAGCCGGGTGACAGCACTTTGCTCAGCGAGCCGCAGTGCACCAACCAATCACGGCTGCCCGGCACGCGGTCGCTCAAAGCCAGCAACGAAGGCGGCGGCGCATCACCAAAGTACAAGTCGCCGTAGGGGTCGTCTTCCACCACCACGGTTTGGTATTTCACGACCAGTTCAAGCACGCGCAAACGACGCTCCAAACTCAGCATGGCACCGCTGGGGTTGCCAAACGTGGGGATCAAATACACCAGCTTGGGTCGGTGCTGCACGATCATCTCTTCGAGTTTTTCCACTTGCACACCGTCGGCATCAATGGGCACACCCAACACGTGCGGACCATACAAACGGAAACACTGGATGGTGGCCAAAAACGTAGGACCTTCCACCAGCGCCACGTCGCCTGGGTTGAGCAAGGTCTTGGCAATCAAGTCGAGCGCCTGCTGGCTGCCCGTGGTCACGATCAGGCCTTCGGGCGACAAACCCGTCACGCCCTTGCTGGCCATGAAGTGGGCCAACTGTTCGCGCAAAGGGTTGTAGCCCTCGGTAGCGCCATATTGCAAAGCAGCACCGGGCTCTTCGCTCAAGGCACGGGCACTGGCTTCGCGAATGCCCTCCACATCAAACATGGCGCTGTCTGGAAACCCACCGGCAAAACTGATGATGCCGGGCTTGCCCAACAGCTTGAATAGTTCACGAATGGCAGAGGTTTCTACGTTGTTGAGGCGGTCGGCAAATTGCATAGGAAGATAATTGGGTTCTGACCCCAATTGATTCGATGGAATATGAAAAAAGAGCACATTGAGCCATTTTTTGCGACGCTGAAAGCAGCCAATCCGCAGCCCAATACCGAGTTGGAATATACCAGCGTGTTTGAGTTGCTCACCGCTGTGCTGCTGAGTGCGCAAGCCACCGATGTGGGGGTGAACAAGGCCACGCGCAAGCTGTTTCCGGTGGCCAACACGCCGCAACAAATTTTGGATTTAGGGCTCGAAGGTTTGGAGCGTTACATCCAGACCATTGGTCTGTACCGCAGCAAAGCCCGTCACCTGATGGAGACCTGTCGCATCTTGGTGGAACAACACCACAGCGTGGTGCCGCGCACACGTGAAGCCCTCGAAGCCCTGCCCGGCGTGGGCCGCAAAACCGCCAACGTGGTGTTGAACGTGGCGTTTGGCGAACCCACCATGGCGGTGGACACACACATTTTCAGAGTGGGCAACCGCACCGGGCTGGCCCCCGGCAAAACACCGTATGAGGTGGAGATGAAGCTGATGCAGCGCATTCCGCCCGAATACTTGGTGGACGCGCACCATTGGTTGATCTTGCATGGCCGCTATGTGTGCCAAGCCCGCAAGCCTTTGTGCTGGCAGTGCGCGGTGTCTGACTATTGCAGCTTCAAACCCAAGACGGCCAAGCCTTAACACCCCTTGATGCGGAGAGTTTGAGTCACACAAAAAGTGCTTGCAGACTGAAAATCCAAATAGGAAAATTAAATCTGCCAAATGGAGATTTATATGCCCATCCCCTCCAATGCATCCAAGTACCGCACCAAGCCCACCAAACCTCTCATCGCCAGAGAAACCGTTTCAAAATTCAAAGCGCCCAAGCAGAACTTATACAAATTGGGTGATGCGCAGTTTGTTGGGTTGATTCAACTTGGTGTTTCAGCCAAAGACGCAGACTTGGTGATGCGGTCGTTCACCACCATGCCCAATGCCGAACTTTGGCGGGCGCTGAACATTGCAGCCAGCACCATTGATCGCAAAGTCAAAGCCAATGAAATTTTGGCACCCGATCAAAGCGAGCGCGTACTGGGTCTGCGCCGTTTGCTCGATCAAGTCAAACACATGGTCGCGGAGTCTGGCAACACCAAAGGCTTCAATGCCGAAGAATGGATGGCCACTTGGCTGCGACAACCCAATGCAGGGCTCGCAGGCCGCGCACCGGCTGAGTTTCTGGGCACGGTGACGGGGCAACACATGGTCTCGAAGCTGCTGTTGCAAATGCAGACTGGGGCCTACGCGTGATCGACGTGTGGCGAATTGCCAACGCCACCCCTAGCTACAAGGCGGACGACACCACAGGCAAAGGCGCGGAGTTGTCAGGCGGTCGCTGGAACGCCATCGGTAAGCCCATGCTGTATTGCGCAGACTCTCCCGCGTTGGCTTGTTTGGAAACCTTGGTCCACCTCAACAACACGCTGCCGCTTAACCGCTACTTGGTGAGGGTACGCATACCGCAAGCGGTGTGGGATAAACGCAAGATTTACACCGTCAAAGAACTCGACCCTCAGTGGGATGCGCAACCTGCCAGCATGGTCAGCATCGAGATGGGCAACACATGGCTGAGTCAACAATCACAAGCCATTCTGGTCGTGCCGTCCAGCATCGTGGTCGAGCAGCAGGTGGTTTTGATCAACCCGCTGCATGCAGACACCCACAAGATCAAGTGCGAGGTGATGCGCAAGTGGCTTTACGACGCCAGAGCACGCGCCCCAAGCACCACCTGATCGTCGCTTTTTAAACGACCTTAAGCCAACTCTTTCTCGTGCATCCAAGCGGCATGTTTGGGCGCGCGCTTGGTTTGGCTCCACTCTTCGAGCATCGCCCATTTCACCTCGTCGAGCTTTTTGTACATCTCTGGCGTGCCAATGTCACATGCCAATTCGAGGCGGTGACCGTTGGGGTCAAAGAAGTAAATGCTCTTGAAGATGGTGTGGTCGGTCACACCCACCACGGCAATGCCTGCCGCTTGCAAGCGGGCTTTGGCTTCTTCTAATTCAGCCACGGTGTCGACTTTGAAGGCCAAGTGCTGCACCCACTCAGGCGTGTTGGTGTCACGCCCCATCGCGGGTGAGTTGGGCAACTCAAAAAACGCGAGCACATTGCCGTGTCCCGCATCGAGAAACACATGCATGTAGGGGTCGGGCGCGTGGGTGCTGGGCACTTGGTCTTCGGCAATGGCGAGCACAAAGTCCATGTGGAGGTGCTTGACATACCACTCCACCGTGGCTTTGGCGTCAAGACAGCGGTAGGCCACGTGGTGAATGCGGTTGAGCTTCATGCGAGTTCTCCTGTCAAGGTTGAGGGTCTGCGGCCACATCGGCACGCGCCAGGTTCAAAGCCTCGCGCAGCACGTGCATATCACCCACATGGTTGGCCAACAGCAAGATGAGCTTGGCGTTGACCAAGGCGCTTTGTGCGTCACTCAGGCCCCGGTGGGTGTCGATGAGGGCTTGGTAAAAATCATCGCCCGGCGTGAAATCGCGAAAGTAGCGCTTGCCGGCTTCGTTGAAGTTGGGGGCGAGGTTCAGGGTCTGTGTCATGGTCGGCTCCTGGCGTCACACATTACAAATGGCACGGTCACGCGCGGCGGCAATCGCGTCGCGGTGGATGCCGCGCCAACGCGCCACCACATGTTGGTCAGGACGCACCAGCCAGGCACTGCCAGGCTGTGCGTCGTAGCGCTTGGCAAACAGGCCTTGCGCATCGACCAGCACGGTCACGCCGTCCACCGCACCCGCCTGACGGCTGACCACGATGGGCTCTACCGCCACCGCATCTTGCGCCAAGCGTTGCAGATCACGCAAGGTCTGGGCATCGAGTTGCGCCACCTCGTCCACATACACCAAGCACTGAAACCGATGACCGAGTTGGTCGAGCAACCAGTTGCTTTGGCCGTTGCAGGTGATGGGCGCATCGTCCATCGGTGCGCCCGGCAACATGTCGCCCGCAAACACATCAACGTCGGGGGTATTGAGCACCGAGTGGGTGATGAAGCTCGGCACCGACAAACGGCCCGAGTTGACCAACTTGCGGGCAAACGGGTGATGCCGCGCCAACTCCAGCGCCGCTTGCCTGAACAGCACGCTGGTGGGGCTCTTGGGCGTGATGAAGTCGGTCGAGCGGGTCGAGTTCAAGATGTTTTCGTCAGCAGCGTAGACACGCTCGTCGTTGTAGCTCTCCAGCAATGACTCGGGGGCCAAACCCTTAATGACCAGCGCCAGCTTCCACATCAGGCCATCGGCGTCTTGCAGGCCTGAGTTGGCACCGCGTGCGCCAAACGGCGACACCTGGTGCGCGGCATCGCCCGCAAACAACAAACGCTGGTGCTTGAACTTGTTCATGCGCCGGCACTGGAAGGTGTAGATGCTGACCCACTCCAACGCGAACGGACGCTCGTCACCCAGCATGGCTTGGATGCGCGGCACCACCCGCTCGGGCTTAGTTTCTTCCTCGGGGTCGGCGTCCCAGCCGAGTTGAAAGTCAATGCGCCACACGTTGTCGGCCTGCTTGTGCAAGAGCACACTTTGGCCCCGGTGAAACGGAGGGTCAAACCACAAGCGACGCTCGGCGGGAAAGTCGGCTTTCATCACCACATCGGCAATCAAGAAGCGGTCTTTGAACACCTGGCCTTCCATGTCCAAGCCCAACATGCGGCGTATCGGGCTGCGTGCCCCATCGGCCACCACCAGCCAGTCGGCCTCGATGCTGAACTCACCCTCGGGCGACTCGATGCGCACCACCGCATGGTCGGCCTCGGAGGTCACGCCCACCGCTTTGCACTTCCAGCGGATGTCCACGCCCAATTCCAGCGCACGCGCCACCAAGGCTTCTTCCAAATAGTATTGCTGCAGGTTGATCATGCCTGGGCGCTTGTGCCCGGGCTCGGGCACCAGGTTGAACTGGTAGACCTCGTCCTCTTGCAAAAAGGTGCGGCCAATGTTCCAGCTCACACCTTTGTCACACAAGGGTTGGCCAATGCCCAGCCGGTCCAAAATTTCCAAGGTGCGTTTGGCGTAGCACACGGCACGCGAACCCACCGACACCGAGTCGTCCTCGTCAAACAGCAACACCTCCAAGCCCTGCAAGCGCGCATCCACGGCGGCAGCCAAGCCCACAGGCCCGGCACCGATGACCACCAGAGGCCGGCGCTGCGGCGGCGTGGTCATCAAATCGGTGGGCGGCACGTAAGCGAATTTCGGGTAGGTGTAAGACCCCATGGGGCATGTCTCCTGCTTTTTAGATGTGCGAATGTCTCATGCAGAAGTTTAACATTGGTAAATTGATTTCTCTAATCGAAATTTCAAAGAGCTCAAACCAAGTAACACCGAGATTACGCTTTTGTACTCAAAGACTGAAAAAAGGGATTTGGCTGAGCGTGTGCATGTCGCCTTGAAGCAGGCTCATTGGATGTCAATCTTGAAAATTATTTTTTTGCTTTGACAGCAGGGATTGTGATGCTGCTCAATTTTTTTATTTCGTTCATTCCCACGAGCGAACGCATCTGACGGATAGCAATACCGTTGAGCTGCACCAAACAAGGCTACGTTCAACAAATCTGCCTCACTGGCATACACAGTTACCGTCTGTGCCTTGGTCAGTCGCGGGGGGATCAAGTGCGCCTTGATCGCATCGGTGTGGATTTTGTAGTTCACCTTGGTCAAGGTGCGTTGAAAGTTCCACTCCAACGCGGTGCTCTTCGCTTCTTCGTCTTTGAGACGTTGAAACTCTTTAATGAGGTATAGCTTGAACTCCGGGCTCAGCCATGATCCAAATTCGAATGCAATGTCTTTGTGTGCAAACGTACCGCCGTATCGCCCTGCTTTTGCCAAAAGGCCAATGGCCCCTGTGGCATCAATCCATTTCTTGGTCGACAAGTAGAAACTGTTTCGCCCCGCTTCGTTTTTAATTCCCTCGAATTCGAGGGAATTAAAACCTGGGTTGTTGATCTGCCAACAAATGCAAAAAAGCCACCCGAAGGTGGCTTCAGCCAAAGCACTGCCCGCTCAATCTGCCGACACACCCGCCTTGCGAATGATCGGGTCCCACTTGGCGATCTCGGCCTCCAAGTGGGTTTTCAAACCTTGGGGCGTGATTTTTTCCAGCGGTGGAATGTCTGAACTCAAGTCAGCCATGCGTTGTTTGACCGTGGGGTCTTGCATGGCAAAGCGCAAGGCGGCGTTGATTTTGTCAAGCACCGGTGCGGGTGTGCCTTTGGGCGCGTACATGCCGTGCCAGACCTTGACTTCAAAGCCTTTGAGTCCTTGCTCGTCCAGCGTGGGAATGTTGGGCAACGCGGCCAGCCGTTTGGTGGTGGTGACGCCATACACCTTGACGCGGCCCTCTTTGATCATGGGCACGGTCTGCGTGGTTTGGTCGCACAGCATGTCCACCTGCCCCCCCAGCAAATCATTCATCGCCGGGCCTGTGCCTTTGTAAGGGATGGTGTTGATGTCGACGCCAATCATGCTCTTGAACAACAGGCCGCACAGGTTAGACACCGCGCCCAGCCCCGCATCGGCCAAAGACACCTTGTCTTTGTTGGCCTTGATGTAGGCCAGCAACTCGGGGAAGGTGTTGGCAGACATGTCTTTGCGTGCCAGCAAGGTCATGGGCACATCCAGCACCTGGCCGATGTACTCGAAGTCTTTGAGCGGATCGAACGGCAACTTTTTGTACAAGGCAGGCGCAGTGGCCATGCCCATGTGGTGCAAGTAAATGGTGTAGCCATTGGGGGCCGCACGCGCCACCCGGTTGGAGGCAATGGTGCCGCCTGCCCCGTTGACGTTTTCCACCAACACCGACTGCCCGAGCGATTTGCCCATGGGAATAGCCATCATGCGTGCCACCACATCGGTGGGGCCACCCGCCGCGAACGGGATGATCAAGGTGACAGGTTTGTCGGGATAGCTCGGCACGGTGGGTTGGGCTTGCACCCAGCCGCTAAACAGGCAACAAACCAACAGCCAAATAGAGCGTGTGTTTTTCATCCAGGGTCCTCAGGTGTGCGACATCGCAGGGGTGCATGGTGAATCACACACACCCTCATGCACATCCCGGTTAACCCGCCCTGCCCTTGCAGATGAAGCTCAGAGAGGCGGCAGCGTCAGCCCCAACTCTTGCAGAATCGCCTCGGTGTGTTGGCCCACCGAGGGAATGTCATCCATGCGGTAGTCAAAGCTGCTTTGCTTGCCCGGCGGCAACAACGCAGGCATAGGCCCGGCGGGTGAACCCACCGAGGTCCAGCGCGCGCGCGCCTGCAACTGCGGATGGGCCCACACCTCGGCCATGCTGTTCATGCGGGCGTTGGCGATGTGTGCCACGTCCAGCCGCTCAATCACTTGGGCGGCGGTCAACTCGGCAAAGCTGTCCAGAATGATGTGTTGCAAGGCCACGCGATGGGTGTTGCGTCGCGCATTGCTGTCAAAGCGCGCATCGGTCGCCAACTCGGGTTGCAACAACACGTGCTGGCAAAACTGCACCCACTCACGTTCGTTTTGCAGGCCCAACATCACCGTGCCACCATCGCCCGCCTGGAAAGGCCCATACGGGTAAATGGTGGCATGCGCGGCCCCTGTACGAGGCGGTGGCGAGGCACCGTCCATGGCGTAGTACATGGGAAAGCCCATCCACTCGCTCAAGGCTTCCAGCATGGACACGTCAATGTGCGAGCCCTGCCCGGTTTTGTCGCGCAGCAACAGCGCCGACAAGATGTTGGTGTAGGCGTACATGCCCGCTGCAATGTCGGCAATCGAGTTACCGCTTTTGCTGGGCTGCTCGGGCGTGCCCGTGACCGACAAATAACCCGCTTCGCTTTGAATCAGCAAGTCATACGCCTTCTTGTCGCGGTAAGGGCCGTCGTTGCCGTAGCCCGAGATGTCGCACACGATCAAGCGTGGCTGCGCCGCCATCAGCGTGGGGGCATCTAGCCCCATGCGGGCCGCAGCACCAGGTGCGAGGTTTTGTACCAACACATCGGCTTTGGCCAACAAGGCCTTGAGCACGGCCAAGTGTTGCGGGTCTTTGAGGTCAAGCGCCAAGCTCTCTTTGGAGCGGTTGACCCACACAAAGTGGGACGACTGGCCGTGGGCACGCTGGTCATAGGCACGGGCAAAGTCGCCCACCCCCGGACGCTCAACCTTGATGACGCGGGCACCCAGGTCGGCCAATTGGCGGGTGCAAAACGGTGCCGCAATGGCGTGCTCGAGCGACACCACGGTGATGTGGTCGAGCGGACGGGGCTTGTGTGGGGCTGAGGGGTTGTGGGATGTCATGAGAAATCGATCAGACAAGTTCGGCGCTGGCTTGCATGGTGAGCCAGCCTGCGTGGTCTTGCGCCCACAGGCGGATGTGTTGGCCACTGGCATCGGGCTGGCCGCTCACGCGCAGATGGCGCTGGTCGGCACACTCAAACGTGGGGCGCAGGGCTTTGAATTCAAAGCGTCGCATCGGACGATCGCTGTGTCGGCGTACCAGATCCACCAACAAGGTGGCGATCAAGGGACCATGCACCACCAAACCGGGATAACCTTCGACCTGGGTGACGTACTGGCGGTCGTAGTGGATGCGGTGGCCATTGAAGGTCAGCGCCGAGTAGCGAAACAGCAGCACATCGTCAGGCACCACCTCGCGCTGCCACACGGCGCCTGGCTGCACTTGCTGCGCCGCAGACAACGGTGCTGGGGCGGCATCGCCCGGCTGGGCAGCCGGGCGATAGACGATGTCGTGCTCTTCCGTCAAGCACAAACCGTGTGCGTTGTGCACCTCGTGTTTGACCAACACAAACAACAAGTCACCCGTGCGGCCAGCCTTGTGCGTGACCGACGCGATGGTGGAGACACGGCGCACCGCATCGCCCACACGCAACGGTGCATGCCACTCCAAACGCCCACCCGCCCACATGCGACGCGGCAATGGCACGGGCGGCAAAAACCCACCGCGCTTGGCATGACCATCGGGGCCAATCTCGGACTGACGGTGGTGCGGCAAAAAAAACAACCAGTGCCACAGCGGCGGCAACTCGGTGCCCGCCACAGGCTCGGCATCGTCACGGTCCAGCGTGGCACTGAGGGCGCGCAACGGCGCTGGCGTGATGAGGTCTTGCAGGGTTTCACTGCGGCCTTGCCAGCTTTGCAAGTGCGCCAAGGTGTCGGGCGTGAGCAACGTGCTCATGGGCGTCAGTCCACCGAAGCGCCGGAGCTTTTGACGATCTGTGCCCAGCGCACCATGTCTTCGTTTAGCAAGGCGGCAAATTGCTCGGGCGTGGTGGGCGCGGCCAACTCCACGCCTTGCAGTTCCAGCTTGTCACGCAAGTCTTTGGCGGCCAAGGCTTTGCCCATGCCGTCTTGCAACTTGGCCAACACATCGCTCGGTACACCCGCTGGGGCAAACAGGCCAATCCACAGCGTGCCGCTGTAACCCGGCACCACCTCTGACAAAGCAGGCACGTCAGGCAAGGCGGGGGAGCGGCGTGGGCTGCTCACCGCCAGCGGCTTAAGTTTGCCGGCCTTGATATGCGACAGCGACGAAGGCAAGCTGGCAAACACCAGCGGCAACTGCCCACCCAGTACATCGTTCAGGGCTGGTGCCACGCCTTTGTAGGGCACGTGCTGCAAGTCGATGCCAGCCATGCTGTTGAGCATTTCACCCAGCAGGTGGTTGAGGGTGCCATTGCCTGCTGAGGCGTATTGGTAAAAGCCGGGTTTGGCTTTGGCCAAGGCGATGAGTTCTTTCACCGAGTTGGGCGCAAAGCCTGGGTGTGCCAACAACACATTGGGCACGGCACCAATGAGGCTGATGGGCTTGAAGTCTTTCACCGGGTCAAAGCCCGGGTTCTTGTACAGCGCGGGGTTGATGGCCTGGCTGCTGCTGATGGTCATCAACAAGGTGTACCCGTCTTTGGGCGCTTTGGCGGCGTACTGCGTGCCGATGTTGCCGCCGGCACCGGGACGGTTTTCAACCGCCACAGGCGCACCCAGCACCTCAGAGAGTTTTTGGCTGACCACACGTCCCACGATGTCGTTGGTGCCACCCGCGGTTTGCGGCACCACCATCACAATCGGTTTGCTGGGGTAGTGGCTTTGCGCCATGGCAGCTTGCACACACCAGCCTGTGGCGGTGAACGCCAGCCACACGGCGGCACGAAGAAGGAGGCGACGTTGGATGTTCATGGCCGCATTTTGCCGAATCTGCTGTGACAACTGACGCAAGCCTTAGGCCGTCGTCATTCGGCTTGGCAAGAAGTATCAATAAAGATATCATTACTCAATGGCCAACCTCGACAAAATCTTGGAGCAAATGCGGCGTGAACCTGCCAATGTTCGCTTTGCTGATCTGCACAAGCTTTGCGAATTTTACTTTGGCAAAGCAAGGCAGCAAGGCGGCAGCCATTCGATTTTCAAAACTCCGTGGCCTGGGGACCCAAGGGTGAACATTCAAAACGACAAAGGTAAAGCAAAGGCTTATCAGGTCAAGCAAGTACTGTTAGCACTGGACCGATTGGGAGTGAAACCATGAACATCAACCACTACACCTACCGCGTGACGTGGTCACCCGATGACAACGAACATATTGGCCTGTGCGCCGAGTTCCCGTCGCTGTCTTGGTTGGCACCAAGCCCTGAGAAAGCGCTGGCAGGTATCCGCAAAGTCGTCAGCAACGTGGTGGCAGACATGCAAGCCAACAAAGAGCTGATTCCAGAAGCTTTGTCAGAAAAAAATTACAGTGGTCGCTTCATTGTTCGCGTGCCATCCGTGGTGCATCGAAGTTTGGCCACCGAGGCTGCTGAGCAAGGCGTCAGCCTCAACCGTTTGGTGTCGGCTAAGTTGGCGATGTGAGCAAGCGCCGCAAGGTGTCCACGCTCATGTGCTTGGCCACAAAATCGGCCAAGCCATCGAACACGGTGTCTAACGTGGGGACGTGTTGACCGAACAAGGCGTGCAGCACACGGGGGTCTTCCAACATGCCATGCAGGTAAATGCCCAGCACATTGCCGCTGAGGTTTTGCCATGCCAAATGCGGCAACACCTCCACCGCGCGTTGGCCCGCGGCTGCCATGGCGGTGTGCTCAGCGGTTTGGCCGTGATGAATTTCATAGCCTTGCACATCCACGCCCGACAGCGCTGACCAAGCCCCCGTCATGGGCGCAAACCTGGCCTGTGTGTGGCGCACGGTTTTGTCGGTGGCAAACACGGTGACCAAAGGCAGCAAGCCCAAACCGGGCGCATTGCCGTCAATGCCATCGGTGTCGATCAAGGCTTCGCCCAACATTTGCAGCCCACCACAAATGCCCAACACCGCCCCACCCTGCGCGGCGTGTTGGGCCACGGCCTGATCCAAACCCTGGGCGCGCAGCCAGGCCAAGTCGCTGCTGGTGTGTTTGGAGCCGGGCAAGATGAGCCAATCGGTGGGCGTCAAGCCCGCCACATCAGCGGGCGTGCGCGCCCACACCAAGCGCAGGCCAGGCACGTTTTTAAGGGGCTGAAATTCATCCAGGTTGCTGATGCGCGGATAGGCCACCACAGCCACGGTGCGGGTGACGGCACCTGTGCTGCGACTGCGGTCGTCAAACACACCGTCTTCTTCTGGCAAGCCGTGCTGCCACCACATGGGCAAGGTGGCCACGGTGGGCACGCCGGTCAAGATTTGCAATTGCTCGGGCGCAGGTGCCAGCAAGCTGGCATCGCCACGAAACTTGTTGAGCACAAACCCGGCAATGCGCGCCTGGTCGGTGGGCGGCAGCAAGGCCCAGGTGCCGTACAGATGCGCAAAAGCGCCGCCTTTGTCGATGTCGGTCACCAGCAAGCAGCGTGCGTCGGCGTGTCGTGCCACGCGCAGGTTGACGATGTCGCTGTCCATCAGGTTGATCTCGGCGGGCGAGCCCGCCCCTTCGATCACCACCACATCGTGCTCAGCCCGCAGCGCATCCAGCGCCGCCGCGATGTGCGGCCACACATGTTCGCTGCGTTCGCGCCAGGGCGTGTGGGTGAGTGCGTGGTTGACGTCGCCCAGCAACACCACCTGGCTGTGGGTGTCGGCCTCAGGCTTGAGCAGCAAGGGGTTCATGCGCACGTCGGGCACGGCACGCGCCGCCAAGGCCTGAAAGTACTGGGCCGAACCGATCTCGCCCAAGCCGTGGGCAGAGGCCACCACCCGGGCGTTGTTGCTCATGTTTTGCGCTTTGAACGGTGCCACCTTGAAACCCTGGCGCGCATACCAGCGGCACAAGGCCGTGGCCAACCAGCTTTTACCCGCCCCACTGGACGTGCCGAGCACCATGACACAACGTGCGGTCATACAGCCCCCTGAGATGAGAGATGAGGCACCACCACCCACTGCTGGGCCACAGCATGGATGGCAATGCGGTGTTCGAACACCGCTTCCACCGCGCGGTGCGTGGCCGCTTGTGCGCACGCGCCCTGAAACACCACCCGCCCGGCTTGCATCAGCACCAGTTCATCAGCCTGCAAGGCCATGCCGATTTCGTGCAGCACACTGACCACGGTTTTGCCCTCGGCCACCAAGGCGCGCATCTGCTGCAACCAGTCCACTTGGTAAGGCGGGTCAAGATTGGCCAAGGGTTCGTCCATCAACAAGACCTGCGCTTGCACCGCCAGCGCACGCGCCAGCAACACGCGTTGGCGTTCGCCGCCCGACAAGGCCCCCAAGCGCCGCTCACGCCAGTCCCACGACTGGGTGGCATGCAGCGCGCGCATCACCTCGGCATGGTCTTGTGCACTGGGGCCAGCCAGCCAATCTTGGTGTGGCAAGCGCCCCAGCATCACCACATCCCAGACACGCACATCGTCTGACGCCGCTTCGCTTTGTCCCAACCAAGCCAGCTGCTGCGCACGTGCACGGCGGTGCATGGCCTGCACCGGTTGGTCAAACCAGAACACCTGGCCTTGGGCTGCGGGCAACACACCCGCCAACACCTTGAGCAAGCTCGACTTGCCCGCGCCATTGGGCCCCACGATGCTGGTCCAGCGCCCGGCGGCAAACGTGGCATTCACATCCTGCAACACGGGGCGACGGCCCAAGGACACATGCAGCCCTTGAGCCCGCAAGGCCATGCGGGTTGAGGTGTTCATAAAGCCCCCCCTGACCCTTGTTCTTGCCCTTGGTTGCGGTGCATGAGCCACAACAAATAGACACCGCCCAACACGGCGGTGAGCAGCCCCACCGGCAACTCTTGCGGGGCCAGCACAGCGCGCGCCAGCACGTCGGCCCACAACAGCAACGCCCCCCCCATGCCCGCCGACAACACCCCGCCCCAGCGGTGGGTGCTGTGGGTGATGGCGCGCACCACATGCGGCGCGGCCAAGCCCACAAAGGCAATCAAGCCCAGTTGCGCCACAGCGGTGGCCGTGGCCAACGAGAGCACGCCCACCAACACCACCCGCATGGGCCCCAGAGGCAGCCCCAAACTCAAAGTGGTGGACTCGCCCAAACTCAGCGCATCCAACAAGGGGCTCAGCCATGCCGCCAGCGCGCTGCACAACAGCAGCACCGCCAACATCAACCCGCAAGCCGGCCAACTGACAAACGCGGTCGAGCCCAACACAAAGCCTTGCATGCCTTGCAACACTTCGGGGCGCAACAAGGTGATGAGCGACGACACCGCGCCCAGCACCACGCCCACAATCACACCCGCCAACAACAAACGCAAGCTGTACTGCACGCCACGCGCCAACACCAGCGTGAGCCCCACCGCCAACACGGCCCCTCCAAACGCCATGCCCGTGAGTCCCACATGCAGCCACAGCCCTGTTGCCACGCTGGGCCCCAACAGTGCCAAGCCCAGCGCCACACCCAGCGACGCACCGGAGGCGCTGCCCAACAAATACGGATCGGCCAAGGGGTTGCGAAACAAACCCTGCGCCAGCGCCCCAGCCAACCCCAGCAAGGCCCCGCCCACCCAAGCACCGACCGAGCGCGGCAGACGGATGTCCCACACGATTTGCCATGACAGGGGGTCTTGCCACAGCGCCCACACGCGAGATACCCCTGTGCTGCCCACCGCGCTGCCCATCACCAAGCCGATCAGGCTGAGCAGCAGCAACACGCTGCCCAAGTGCCAGGGGTGAATGGCCTGCCTGGTTGTGACACGCGTGCGGCTCATGGCGCACCTCGCACACTGCGCAGACATTGGGCCATCAGTGCCGCCGCTTCAGCCATGCGCGGACCGGGACGCACCAGCACATCCGACTGCTCGGGCGTGAAGGTGCACACCCGTTGCTGATGCAAGGCGCTCAGGTTGGCCCAGCCAGGACGGTTGCGCATCAGGGCCCAGTTGCTGTCGCCCACCATGATCACATCGGGCTGGGCGCGCACCACAAACTCTGGGTTGAGTTGCGGAAACGGCCCCAACGCGGCGGGCACCACATTGCGTGCGCCCAAGCGCGTCAAGGTCTCGCCAATGAAAGAAGCCTCGCTGGCCGCATGCGGCGCGGGGCTGACTTCGAAGTACACACGTGCGCCACGCGCCGACGCGGGCACCGATTGGGCGGCTGCCTCCACCCCAGACTGCATGTCATGCCACACACGTTGTGCGTCTGCGTTGGCTAAACCCAGGGCTTGGCCCAATGTGGTGATGACGCGCTGCATGTCGGCGTGTGACTTGGGCTCGAGCGACAACACCTTAAGCCCCAAGGCACGCAGACGATCGGCACCACGTGCAGAGCTGGCCATCAGCACGAGGTCGGGGGCAAGGGCGACCACGCTTTCGATTTGCGGGTCGATGCCGCCACCCAAACGCGGCAGCTTGGCCACCGGCTCGGGCCAGTTGGAATAGCGGTCCACACCCACCAGCCGCTGGCATTGGCCCAAGGCACACACGGTTTCTGTGAGGGATGGCAGCAGGCTGACGATGCGTTGCGGTGTGTGGGTGAGTGTCACCTCGACCTGCCGGTCATCGCGCACCACCACCGCATGGGCATGCCCCACACACAGCCACGCGATGCACAGCCACACAACGCACAGACACAGCCAACCCCGTAGACGCGTAACCCGCGGCTCACGCGGCAAGCACCCAGCACGCGCCAGGGTGTGCTCAGCCATGTTGCACCACCCATTGCTGCACGATGCGGTGCAACTGCGCCACGCCATCGGTCAAGGCGGCGGGGCCGGGTTGCAAGATGTCGGCTGATTTAATTTCAAACAACTGCCCATGGCGCACGGCAGGCACGTCTTGCCAACCGGGGCGCGCAGCCATCTTGTCAGCGCGAAATTTTTTGCCACACCATGAACCAATGATGATGTCGGGCGCACGTTCCACGATGGTTTGCCCATCGGCAATGATGCGGTCTTTGCCCAGCGACATGCGCGCCAGATCAGGAAAGCAGTCGTCACCCCCCGCGATGCCCATGAGCTCTGACACCCAGCGGATGGCGCTGATGTGGGGCTCGTCCCACTCTTCAAAATAAATCTTGGGGCGACGCTTGAAGGTAGCCGCGGTGTGACGTATCTCGTCCAACTGCACACGCATGTGCGCCAAGCGTTGCAGGCCTTGGTCAGCTTGCCCCACCATCGCAGCCACTTGGTAGAGCATGGAAAAAATCTCCTCCACACTGCGTTGGTTGAACACCGTGACTTGCACGCCCGCACGAATGAGCGAAGCCGCAATATCGGCTTGCAAATCTGAAAAACCAAACACGCAGTCGGGCTCAAGCGCCAAGATTTTGTCGATCTTGGCGCTCAAGAACGCGCTGACCTTGGGCTTTTCAGCCCGCGCCCGACGCGGGCGCACCGTGTAGCCTGAAATGCCGACGATGCGCGCATCTTGCCCCAACAGGTACAGCCACTCCGTGGTCTCCTCGGTGAGGCAGACGATGCGGGAGGGGAGCAAGGCGTCAGAGACAGTCATGTCATCAAGGCTTGGTTTTCCAAGTCACGCCCACATAGAAGGTACGTGGCAACTGGTTGTAGGCGTATGCGGTCTGGTAGCTTTTGTCTGTCACGTTCTCCACGCGACCAAAGGCCACCCAGTCTTTGGACAGGGGATAGCGGGCTGTCACATCAACCAAGGTGTAGCTGGCTAGTTCCGGCTTGCCGGATGTGTCAGGCCGCGATCCTGTGTAGCGAAGGCTAGTGCCTAAGGTCCACCCCGCCAGCGTGTGCGATACCGAGGTAGATGCCAAGGTGTTGGCACGACGCACCAAGCGGTCCCCCGTCGCTTCGTTGATCGGGTTTTGCAGCGTCAAACTTGCGCGCACATCCGTGCGATCAAAACGACCGCTGTAGCTGGTTTCAAGCCCCTCATTCTTGGCGCTGGAGACGTTGCTGAATTGCCAAGTCGTCATGTCATAGAGCAGCAAGTCGTGCGTTCGAGTGCTGAACAACGTTGAGCGCACACGGTGGTTGCCTTGGGCCCACTGCAAGCCCACCTCGTTGGTTTTGGCTGTCTCTGGCTTTAAATTTGGATTGCCGCTGTAGGGGTCATAAAGGTAGCCAAGAGGGGCCACATTGAAAGCAGTCGAATGCGCCAAGATCAACTTCCACTGACGATCCAAATCATGACCATAGCCCAAATAAGTGGAGTTTTTGGCACCTATCTCTTGCACATCGTCGTTGCGCAAGTTCAGTTGAAAACTATCAGCACCACGTGTGTAAACCATACCGCCATAGATGGCACTGGCAGATCGCTTTTTAGACAACGCCGAATAATCGTCGCTGGCATCTATCGCCTGTAGCTGGCGGTCCAAACCCAAAGTGGCCACCAAGTTGTGAAGCGTGAACTCATGGACCCATGACAACAGTTGTGTGTGCGTCTGGGCTTGTGTTTTGAGCGGGTAGAGCCCCGCTGTGTCAGTGGTGTTTTTCTCTGTGCTGTCTGACACATTGAATCTACTTTTCCATCTATCGTTGTAACGCGCAGTCCAGTACAAGGTGTTGCTGTTGATTTTGGTTATGCCTTTGTTGATGTCTGTGGCAGCTGCATACGTGGCGTCTGACACGTCATAGTCAAAGCGTCCATTCGACCCGTTCGAACGCAAGCCAATTTTGTGGTCCTGGCTCAGGTCATAAGACAGGTTGAGGCTGTAACTTTCATTTTTATACCCATCTGAATCTGGGTTGACGTTCGAGCCTTGCGCTGGATTGAGCGCGCTGATACCACGCGTTGAATTGTTCCCCGCAGATAGGGCGTAGTGCCAATCTCCTGCCTTGCCTTGTGTGCCCACGACCAGTCGTTGTGACCCATAAGAGCCAAGCTCGGCTGTTGCAAAGGCTGTGGGCTCGCCATTGCCTTGTCGCGTGAAAACCTGAATCACACCACCAATGGCACCGCTGCCATAAATTGCAGACACGTTGCCTCGGACAATTTCGATGTGGTCAACCTGATCGAGCATGATGTGTTCAAGGCTGACAGCCCCTGTGGTGTCTTGTTTAGTCATAGGAACACCGTCCACCAAAACAAGCACTTGCAATGAAGCAGCACCTCTTAAAAATGCACTCGCTTGAGCGCCACGCCCACCGTTCTGAGTGAATTGAAAGCCAGCTTCACGCGCCAGCAGAGAGGGTAAATCCATCAACTGCGACTGTTCAATGACATCACGTCCAAGCACCGTGGTGTGCGGCAAAACGTCTGTGATGATTTGCTCTGTGCGACTGGCAGTCACAACCACATCTTGCGAAATTGTTTGAGCTTGCGCTGCGCCCACACAAGCCAAAGACAACATAGACAACGCAGGCCAAAAGCCACGCGCACGGATAAATTTCTTCATGATTTGAACCCAACACAAAGTGCCCTCACCGCCTTCCCCGACAGTGCTTGAGCGTTCAAGCGGCACGTTGTCAGACGCACCGCCACCTTGTTGGCCGGTATCCGGGCTGACGGAAGCAACCTCTGTCGCCTTCCCAGACGCTTGTTCAAGGCGTCCAGTGGCGTGTGTGACAGAAGCGGAGCTCAAGAGCTCGTCCGTTTGACCGTTGCGGGGGCAGCGCAGGTTGGGTGTTGTCGAGCTTGGTCGACGTGACCTTCCTGCTTCCCGTTGAACTGCGGCATGTGAACCACGCTGCGAGCACCAACAGTTTCAATTCTACTGAGGAAGCTTTCTGGCACCTTAAAATGCACGGGCCATGTCCAACACCACCCAAATCGATCAAATCGCCGAGCGCGTGGAACGCTTGCTTGTGCGTCACGAAGAACTGCAACGCACCAATGCCTTGTTGACGCAACAGTTGCAAGAGCTCAGCCATGAGCGCGACTTGCTCAAGTCCCGTTTGGGCGCTGCGCGTCATCGCATTGACGCACTGATTGATCGACTGCCCAAGGGCGCTGACACCAAGGACATGGCATGAAACAAATCGAAGTACAAATCATGGGCCAGGGCTATGTGTTGGGTTGCCCCGAAGGCGGTGAGACACGCTTGGGGCAGGCCGTGGCCAAGGTGGATGAGGCCATGTGCAAGATTCGCGACGCGGGCAAGATCAAAGCGCGTGACCGCATTGCGGTGCTGGCTGCTTTGAACTTGGCGTTCGATTTGACCGACAAACCTGTGACCACCGCCAGTGGCGACACCAGTGACTCGTCGCCCCAGTTACAGCAACTGCTGCAACGCTTGGACAGCGTGCTCACACGCGACAACCAACTGCTCTGAAGCCACCTACAATCCTTAGGTCTGCTCGGTCCCTGGGGCTTTATATTTCCTTGAACCAATGCTCATACGAGCCCGGGCTTGGAACATCGGCTGATGAGCGTGATCGTCTCGCGTCAGATGAACCCAACGTCAGTCTGACCTCGCCCACCTGAACCCCCGGTTCAGGATGACGGCTCCAGGCACCTTGCAGACACCTTATTCACACCTGCCTAGGCGCGTCATGGACATCCAACCCCAACTCATCATCGAACTGGCCCTGCTGGGCATTTGTACTGGCTTTTTGGCCGGACTCTTAGGCATTGGCGGGGGCATGATCATGGTGCCGTTTTTGACCTTCATGTTGTCGCAACGCGGGATAGACGCCAACCTGACCGTCAAGATGGCGATTGCCACCTCGATGGCCACCATCATCTTCACCTCCATCTCCAGCGTGCGTGCCCACCACAAACGCGGTGCGGTGCGTTGGGACTTGGTCAAAGGCCTGGCCCCCGGCATTGTGCTGGGCAGCATGATTGCCAGCATGGGTGTGTTTGCCATGCTCAAGGGTGCGAACTTGGCGATCTTTTTTGGTTTGTTTGTCGGCTTTTCTGCCACACAAATGTTTTTGGACAAAAAGCCTGCGCCTTCACGCCAAGTGCCGGGCACGGCAGGTTTGGTGGCTGCTGGTAGCGCGATTGGCTTTTTGTCGGGCTTGGTGGGCGCGGGTGGCGGCTTCATCAGTGTGCCGTTCATGGCCTGGTGCAATGTGGCGATTCACACCGCCGTGGCGACCAGCTCGGCACTGGGTTTTCCGATTGCGCTGGCCAACGTGGCAGGCTACGTGATCAGTGGCATGTCGGTGACGGGCTTGCCCGATGACGCCATTGGCTACATCTGGGTGCCCGCCTTGGTGGTGATTGCCCTGTGCAGTGTGTTCACCGCCCCACTGGGTGCCAAAGCTGCCCATAGCTTGCCCGTGAAAAAGCTCAAGCGCATTTTTGCCATGATCTTGTATGCGCTGGCGATTTACATGCTCTACAAAGGTTTGTCGAGCTGATCGGAGTTCGCGCTGTTTGTCGCTCAATCAAGCGAAATACAGTGCGATACGGTCAGAGGTCCAAGTCGCGACACCCGAGCCAAAGAAATCGGCATCTTCTGTCCAAACCGGACAATTCAATGCCATGGCACACGCAAGCACTGGCCAGTCGTCAGCGTCTCTAGAAGCGATACGCTGAAGTGCTTGTGTTTTCATAGCGCCATAAATTTCACTGTCGATCACTTGGATGATTGACTGAAGTTGGTCTAACACCTGAACAACCACCACCTCAGATACCCCTCGTTTGTCTAGCAAACCAGGCAAGTATTTCTTGGCGTCTTCATAGGCCACATCAGGCGTGAAGAATTTGATGTGTTCGGCATGCTCAAGAAGAAGTTCACGAACGCGTCGACCCAGCACAGCGCGCACCAAGATATTGGCGTCTAAAACGATGGCCTTACCACCCATGGCGTTAAGTCCGCTTGTTTTTGACTGCTTGTTTTTTTCTAGCGACTTTGAACTCAGCCACCACATCATCCTCATTGACAGCATGCTTGGCCATCAGTTGATCCAATGTTTTGCTGGCTTGTTGAAGCGAGGCTAAATCTGCGACCACTTGCCCTCGCGTTGGGATGAAGTAACCCACTGTCTGACCATGGCGTGTGACCGCGACTGGCGTGCTCGATGCAATGAATTCCGCCAAGTCTGAGCGAAATTCTCTGATACCAACTTTTGTTGCTTCCATGACTTTCCTGCCCGCCCGTAGTTGTGAATCAATGTGTACACACTTTACAAGCAGCACTCTGGGCAAGTCAAGCTTCAGGCGTCTGCCTGCACCTTGGCATCTTTGACGACCTTGGCCCACTTCTGGGTTTCATTGCGGATGAAGTCGGCAAAACGCTCAGGTGTGCCGCCGCCGTCTTCGGCACCGTACTGGTCAAACTTCTCGATCACATCGGGCATGGCCATGACGCGGTTCATGTCTTCGTTGATGCGTTTCACAAAAGCCGGGTTCAACTTGCCTGGCCCCACCAAGCCGTACCAGGTGGTGGCATCAAAACCCGCAAAGCCTTGCTCGTCCATGGTGGGCACATTCGGGTGACCTTTGGCGCGCTTAGGTCGCGTTTGGGCAAGTGCAATAGCTTTACCACTTTTGACATGCGGGGTGGCCGAGGTCATGGTCTCGAAACAATATTGCACTTGACCGCCAATCAAATCGGTCAGTGCGGGGCCTGAGCCTTTGTAGGGGATGTGCAAGGCGTCAATGCCGGCGCGCAGCTTGAACATTTCAAGCGCCAGATGCTGAGCCGAGCCTCCGCCCGCCGACGCAAAGCTGATCTTGCCGGGGTTTTGTTTGCACAAGGCGACCAGGTCTTTGACGTTTTTGGCCGGTTGGCTCTCGTTGCAGATCAACAAGTTGGGGGTGACGCCCACCAAACCAATCGGCGTGAAGTCGCGCTCCACGTTGTAGCCCAGCTTGGGCTGCAAGCTGGGTGCCAACGCATGGCTGTTGATGTGCGCCATCAGCAAGGTGTTGCCGTCTGCAGGTTGCTTGGCCACATAGTCGGCAGCGATCACGCCAGCTGCGCCGCCTTTGTTGTCGATCACGATGGTGAGGTTCCACAGGGTTTGCAGCTTTTGCGCCAACACCCGCGCCAGCGCGTCGGTTCCCCCGCCGGGTGGAAAGCCCACCACGATGCGAATCGGCCCATTGGGCAAGCTCTGGGCTTTGATCATGGGTGCCGCCAAAGTCGCCACACTGGCGGCGCTGGCTTGGAGCAGTGTTCTGCGTTGCATGCTGAGGTCTCCTAGTGGCACGCTCTTGGGCGTGTTGTGCTTCGGGTCAGGAACGGATGAGCGCCGGAATGGGATGGGCCGAGAAGTAATCCATCGCCGCTTGCACGCCCGAGCCCGCCAGCTTGACGCCGCTGAGCTTGAGGCCCATCTCGCACGCCGACAAGGCGGCAATCAAGGTCAGGTCATTGCAATCGCCCAAATGGCCGATGCGGAACATGCGGCCTTTGACCTTGCCCAGGCCCGTGCCCAAGGAACAATCAAAGCGCTCATAAATCATCTTGCGCACGGCGTCAGCGTCCACCCCCTCAGGCGTCATCACGCCGGTCAAGATGGGCGAATACAGCGCCGGGTCCGCGCACTGAATGGGCAAACCCCAAGCAGTCACAGCAGCACACGCACCTTTGGACCAACGCTTGTGACGGGCAAACACCACGTCCAGGCCCTGGCCCAAGATCATGTCGCAGGCTTCACTCAGGCCGTACATCAGGTTGGTGTTGGGGGTGTAGGGGAAGTAGCCGGTTTTGTTGATCTCCAGCATCTCGTCCCAGGCCCAAAACGATTTGGGCAAGGTGGACGTTTTGCTGGCCTCAATCGCTTTGGGCGACAAGGCGTTGAAGCTGATGCCGGGCGGCAGCATGAGGCCTTTTTGCGAGCCACTGACGGTCACGTCCACGCCCCACTCGTCGTGACGGTAGTCGGCTGAAGCCAGGCCCGAGATGGTGTCCACCATCAACAACGCAGGGTGCTTGGCGTTGTCGATGGCGCGGCGCACTGCCGCGATGTCGCTGGTCACCCCGGTCGAGGTTTCGTTGTGCACCACGCAAACCGCCTTGATGCTGTGCGCCGTGTCCGCCTTGAGGCGGGTCTCGATCATGTCGGCCTTGACACCATGGCGCCAGCCCTCCACACCGGGCAGCCCAATGAATTCCGATTTCAATCCCAAACGGGTGGCCAGTTTGTTCCACAACGAAGCGAAGTGGCCGGTCTCAAACATCAGCACATGGTCGCCTGCGCTCAGGGTGTTGACCAAGGCCGCTTCCCACGCCCCGGTGCCCGAGGCGGGGTAAATCATGACCGGGCGCTGGGTTTTGAAAATCTTTTGCATGTCGGCCAACACCTTCAGGCCCAGCGAACCAAACTCAGGCCCCCGGTGGTCAATAGTGGGCAGGCTCATGGCGCGCAGCACGCGGTCGGGCACGGGCGATGGACCGGGGATTTGCAAAAAGTGACGGCCCGTGGGGTGAAAGTCGAGGTTAAGCATGAACAAGAATCTCCTGAGATGAAGCTATTTTTTGCATACAAAATAAAACCGTCAACTAGAGTTCACCCTTAGACTGTTGATTGACCTTGCTATTTTTTGCATACAAAATATTCCCATGACTGCTGAACTGTTGTCCATGCCCCGCACGGCCTTACACGGCCATGTGACGCATCGGCTGCGTCAAATGCTGGTGGAAAACCAGATTGCACCCGGCGCCAAGCTCAATGAGCGGGCCTTGTGCGAATCGCTGCACGTGTCGCGCACGCCGCTGCGCGAAGCCATCAAAACACTGGCTGCCGAAGGCCTGGTGGAGTTGCTGCCCAACCGGGGGGCGGTGGCCGTGTCGCTCACGCTTGACGATGTGCGCCACACCTTCGAGGTGATGGCGGGCTTGGAGGGCATCTCGGGCATGTTGGCCGCCGAGCGCATCACCGACAGCGAACTCAACGAAATTCAAGCCCTGCACTTCGAGATGATGGCCGCCTACACAAGGCGCGATCTCTCCAGCTATTACCGGCTCAATGCCAGCATTCACCGCGCCATCCATGCCGCGGCCAAAAACCCGGTGCTCAGCGCCACCTACGAGCAAGTCAATGCGCGTTTGCAAGCGCTGCGCTTCAAGTCCAACCAGGACGACGACAAGTGGCACAGCGCCGTGCAAGAACACACGCAGATGATCGAAGCCTTGCAAGCGCACCAGCCCCAGGTGCTGCGCGATGTGCTGGTGCGCCACCTCGAACACAAACGCGATGTGGTGCTGGCGCAGCTGCAAGCCAGTGCCGACACGCCCACGACCCCACCCAAAACCTCACGCAAAGCCTGACCCATGAACGCCCCCCTGCCCCGACACATCACCGAAACCGCCAGCCAAGTCTTTGAGCGCGTGGCCAGCACCAGCAACGAGGTGGCCGGTCGTCTGGCCGCCCGACTGCGTGCCGAAACCGAGGGCGAGGTGTTGTTCTCTGCGGCTGATCGGGGACGCTACGCCACCGACGCCTCGATTTACCAAGTCACGCCCGTGGGCGTGTTCGTGCCGCGCCATGCCCATGAGGTGCCCATCGCCATGGCAATCTGTCGTGACTTAGGCGTGCCCATCGTGCCGCGCGGCGGCGGCACCAGCCAGTGCGGCCAGACCACGGGCGCGGGCTTGGTGATTGACCACAGCAAACACATCCGCCAAATCGTTCACCTCGATGTGGACCAACGCACCGTCGAGGTCGAGCCCGGTTTGGTGCTGGACCACCTCAACGCCGAACTCAAAGCCCACGGCCTGTGGTTTCCAGTGGATGTGTCTACCAGCGCGCAGGCCAGCTTGGGCGGCATGGCGGGCAACAACTCATGTGGCAGCCGCTCGATTGCCTACGGCAACATGGTGCACAACGTGGTGGGTGCTTCGGCCTGGTTGGGCGACGGCGACTTGTTGCAGTGGGGCCGCTACGACGCGAGCAGCGGGCGGGCGCGCCAGATCGGTGACTTTGTGAAACGCCTGGCCAATGAACTGCAACCCGACATCGAGGCCCATTGGCCCAAGGTGCTGCGTCGCGTGGCGGGCTACAACCTGGACATTTTTTGCAACCAAAACGAACGGCCTTACACCGACGACGGCTCGGTGAACTTGGCCCATCTGCTGGTCGGCAGCGAAGGCACGCTGGCGATGACCAAGTCGCTCACCCTGCGCTTGAGCGAGTTGCCACGCGCCAAGGTACTGGGGGTGGTGAACTTCCCCAGCTTTTACAAGGCGATGGATGCGGCGCAGCACATCGTCAAGTTGGGCGACGGCACCTTGACGGCGGTGGAACTGGTAGACCGCACCATGATTGATTTGTCGCTGCAAAACCCAGCCTTTGCGCCCACCATTCGCACGGCACTGATTGGCGAACCTGAAGCGGTGTTGCTGGTGGAATTTGCCGGAGCAGACAAAGACAGTTTGAAACCCAAACTGCGCCAGTTGGTGGAACTCATGGGTGACCTGGGATTGCCTAGCAGCGTGGTGGAGATGATCGACGACGCACCGCAGAAAAACCTGTGGGAAG
Organism: Limnohabitans sp. JirII-29; assembly: GCF_003063395.1. NCBI lineage: Bacteria > Pseudomonadati > Pseudomonadota > Betaproteobacteria > Burkholderiales > Comamonadaceae > Limnohabitans > Limnohabitans sp. JirII-29. Next base: position 190,095 of record NZ_NESB01000001.1, on the reverse strand, counting down.
TGCGCAAGGCGGGCCTGAACATCATGATGAGCTTGAAGGGCGACGGCAAACCCGTGAGCTTTATCGAAGACTGCGCGGTGCCCCTGGAGAGCCTGGCCGAGTACACCGATGCCTTGACCGAGGTGTTCAAGAAACACGGCACCAAAGGCACCTGGTACGCGCACGCGTCGGTGGGCACACTGCATGTACGCCCGATTCTGGACATGCGACGCGATGGCGCTGCCAAGATGCGCGCGATTGCCGAAGAAGCCAGCGCCTTGGTGCGCAAATACAAAGGTGCTTACAGCGGCGAACACGGCGATGGGTTGTGCCGTGGGGAATGGATTTCATGGCAGTTCGGCCCCAAGATCACCGAAGCCCTGGGGCAGATCAAACAAGCACTCGACCCGCTGCACCTGTTATCGCCCCAACGCGTGGTCAACCCACCCAAGATGGACGACACAACCCTGATGCGTTATGGCCAACCCAACGGCATGCCCTACCAAGTCATCCCCATCCAAACCGCACTCGACTGGAGCGCCTGGAACGTCCACAACGACCCCGCCACCGAACAAACCACCGCACCCGGCACCGGCGGTGACCCGGCGCTGGGATTCGCCAAAGCAGTGGAGATGTGCAACAACAACGGCACCTGCCGCAAGTTCGATGCGGGCACCATGTGCCCGAGTTACCGTGTGACGCGTGACGAACAGCACCTCACCCGTGGACGCGCCAACACCTTGCGTTTGGCACTGAGCGGGCAACTCGGCACCGATGCGCTGACCAGCGAAGAACTGCTTCAAACCATGGACCTGTGTGTGGGCTGCAAAGGTTGCAAACGCGACTGCCCCACCGGCGTGGACATGGCACGCATGAAGATCGAAACCTTGCACCAATACAAGCGCTACCACGGCCACACGCTCAAAGACCGCTTGATTGGATTTTTGCCGCGCTACGCCAAACACGCAGCACGTTGGTCAGGCCTGTTGAACTTGCGCAACCGCGTGCCACTGTTGGCCAAACTGGCCCAAAGCCTCACAGGTCTGTCTGCCGAGCGCAGTTGGCCCACTTGGCAGCGTGATCACTTTTTCAACCGCAGCACCTTGGGTTCAACCGCCGAAGAAGTGCTGATTGCCCCCAAGCCCGTGGTCCTGTTTGTGGACACCTTCAACGGCTACTTCGAATCTGACAACGCACGTGCTGCCATGCGCGTGTTGCAAGCCGCAGGCTACCAAGTGCACGTGGCGTCCAAGACTCGGCAAGGTCATGGCAGTGACCAAGGCCATCTGTGTTGTGGCCGTACCTTTCTGGCCAATGGCATGGTAGACCAGGCGCGTGAACATGCGCAAGAGCTGCTCAACGCATTGCTGCCATTCGCCAAGCGGGGCATTCCCATCGTCGGCTTAGAGCCCTCATGCCTGCTGACCTTGCGGGACGAAGCCCTGGTGCTGGGCCTGGGTGAAGTGGCGCACAAGGTGAGCGAACAAGCCATGTTGTTCGAAGAGTTTTTGGCGCGCGAAGCGCAAGCCGGACGGCTCGATGCACTCAAATCAAAGCTTGAGCCCACGCGTCAACCCATCTTGCTGCACGGCCACTGTCACCAAAAAGCGTTTGGGCTGATGCCACCCGTGTTGGAAGTGATCCGTCTGATTCCCGGTGCCAAACCTCAGCTGATCGAGAGCAGTTGCTGCGGCATGGCCGGCAGCTTTGGCTACGAGGCCTCCCACTTAGAAGTCTCAAAGGCCATGGCCGAGTTGAGTTTGTTGCCTGCGGTGCGTGCCGAACCCGACGCCTTGGTGGTGGCCGATGGCACGAGCTGTCGCCACCAAATTGCCGATGGCGCACAACGCCAAGCGGTGCACGTGGCCAAGCTATTGAGTGACCACCTCAAGCACCATGCCTGAAGGTGCGCGGGTCCGAGGGTGCTAAGGCACACAAGGACTGTGTGCCGCTGGTTATTGAGGCACCAAGCACCACGGCGCTTGGTACTCCACCAAGCCCATCCACAGCGCCCAGCCTGAACTGGCCATCAAGGCAGCACCCGCCAAGCGCACACCCCAGGCACCGCTGTTGTCACCCGCAGGCTTGAAGCCGCGCAAGCGCAGCCACAGCCAGGGCCCCAGGGTCAACACCACCGCACTGCCAAAGGCAAACAAGGCCATCACGCCAGCGCCTTCCCAAGGGCTGTTGCTCAAAGCGGCCACCAACAAGGCGCCGTAGAGCAAGCCACAAGGCATCAACGCCCACAACATGCCCAGCAGCATGGGGCCACCGCGTTGTAGCTTCAGGTGCGCGGTCATGGCCTGCACCTTGCGCCACACACCGCGGCCCACACCGTCTAGCCACAGCGGTTGCTCAGCGCGCCACAACAGCAGGCCACCGATCAAAAAAGCAAGGATATGAAACAAGGTCCAGACCGGGCGAAACACGGCCGACTGGGTGGTGAGCCAGCCCACCCCTTGCATGGTGGAAGCAGCCAATGCCCCTAAGGTGCTGTAACCCACGATGCGCCCCATTTGAAACAGCAGCATGGCGCGGGTGTCGCGCCCAGGGCCCACGCCTTGCTTTTGTGCGGCCCGCCCAATGCCAGCACACGCAGCGCCACACATGGCCAAGCAGTGTGGCCCGCCCGCCAGCCCCATCAGGAGTGCGGTGAGGGCCAAAGTAGAGTTCATCAGATGATTTTAGAGAAGCGCGCGCGGGTTCGGTCAGCTTGCAAATATTTGTCAAACACCATGGCCACGCCACGTACGAAAAACCAACCCAACTCGGTGACCTGAATGCCATTGCCATCCAGCGTGACCAAGCCCTGCGCTTGCATGTCCGCCAAGGTTTGAAGCTCGGTGGCGAAGTACTTTTTGAAATCCAGCAAATGCGCCACTTCGACCGACTCAAACAGGACATGGCCTTGGCACATCAAAGCCATGATGATGGTGCGGCGTACCAAATCGTCGCGAGACAAAGCCAAGCCGCGTTCTACTGGCAAACGCCCTTGGTCAAGCAGGTCGTAGTAAGCCTCTAAGGTTTTGACGTTTTGGCTGAACGTGGCCCCCACATGGCCAATGGCGGAGACACCCAGCGCGATCAAGTCGCAATCGGGCTGCGTGCTGTAGCCCTGGAAATTGCGGTGCAAGCGACCTTGGCGTTTGGCCACGGCCAAGGCATCGTTGGGCAAAGCAAAGTGGTCCATGCCCACGTACACATAGCCCGCGCCCATGAGCACACGCAATGCACTGGAGAGCATGACCAACTTGGCGCTGGCAGGCGGCAAGTCTTGGCTGTGAATGCGCCGCTGCGGTTTGAAGCGTTCTGGCAAATGCGCATAGCCATACAAAGCAATGCGGTCAGGGCGCAAGTCCACCACTTGGGCCAGAGTGCGTTCAAAAGTCTCAGGCGTCTGCATGGGCAGGCCGTAAATCAAGTCGATGTTGACCGAGTCAAAGCCCAGTGCGCGGGACGCGGCCACCAAGTCAAACACCTGCTGTGCAGGCTGAATGCGGTGCACGGCTTTTTGCACGTCGGGGTCAAAGTCTTGCACGCCAAAGCTCAGACGGTTGAAGCCCAGCAACGCCAAGGTGTTCAAACGCTCGGCGGTCACGGTACGCGGGTCAACCTCGATGGAGTATTCGCCACCGGGCGCAAATTCAAAATTGCGGCGCAACATGGCCATCAACGCGCGCAGCTCGTCATCGCTCAAAAACGTGGGGCTGCCGCCACCCAGGTGCAGTTGTGACACCGTTTGGCCTGCGCCTAAGTGCGCCACATTCAAAGCCACCTCGCGCTCCAGGTAGCGCAAATACTCAGCACCCCGCTCATGGTGTTTGGTGATGATCTTGTTGCAGGCACAGTAGTAACACAGCGCCTCACAAAACGGGATGTGGATGTACAAGGACAGCGGATAGGCTTTGACCGCCACGCCTTCGCGACGCTGTTGCAGCGCCTGCAAATAATCGCTCTCGCCAAAGGCCTCGACAAACCGATCGGCGGTGGGGTAGGAGGTGTAGCGTGGGCCTGCCACGTCGTAGCGACGCAGTAGATCTGGGCTCATCACATCGACAGGTCTTGAAGCCAGGTTGTTGGTTTGAGGAGAGGTCATCGATGGTTATCCTTTTCAGGAGGATAATGTGCCCATAAGTTGACTGACACACTTTGACCTGTATCAACTCACTGTTTTATCCCACCCTATGAGTATCCCTAGCATCAAAGTCGCTTGCTCCAACTGCAACTTGCGCGAGCTGTGTATGCCTTTGGGTCTGTCTGACGACGAACTCAATCGCATCGATGACATCGTGGCCATCCGCCGACGTGTGCCCCGTGGCGAAAGCTTGTTCAGGAATGGTGAAAAGTTCAACGCGCTCTACGCCATTCGTACCGGCTTCTTCAAAACCTGTGTCTCCTCAGAAGATGGTCGTGACCAAGTGACGGGCTTTCAGATGGCGGGCGAAATCATTGGCTTGGATGGCATCGTCAGCGACCTGCACACCTGTGATGCCGTGGCGCTGGAAGATGCCGAAGTGTGTGTGATGCCTTTTGACCGCATCGAAGAACTGTCGCGCGACATCAATGCCTTGCAGCGTCATGTGCACAAAATCATGAGCCGCGAAATCGTGCGCGAACACGGCGTGATGTTGCTGTTGGGCAGCATGCGCGCTGAAGAACGCTTGGCGGCCTTTTTGTTGAACTTGGTGCAACGCTTGCATGCACGTGGGTTTTCGCAATCCGAGTTGATTTTGCGTATGACGCGCGAGGAAATTGGCAGCTATTTGGGGCTCAAACTTGAAACCGTGAGCCGCACGTTTTCAAAATTTGCCGACGAAGGCATTGTCGAAGTGAAGCAGCGTCATGTGCGCATCTTGAACACCGAAGCCCTCAAGCTGTTGGTCAACGCACAAACGTGCCAGCCCACTTAAGCGCTTGCGCCCCAAACAAAAGGCCTGCTGATGCAGGCCTTTTGTTTGGAGTAAATCAAGTGTTCAAACAGGTTGCTCGCAGCAGGATTCTTGTTTAGGACATCCATCGGGCCGCTCGGTAGGGACCATCGGGCAACGGTTGGTTTCAAACGGAGACATGGACAACAAGGTGGTCAGCGCACTGGACCCTGCGGTGATGATCCAAAAGGCGAAAAAAGACAGGGTGTAAATGCCTTGACGCGACATCTCAACAGGTTGTCCGAACCATTGCATGTCTTGGGGGTCAAACATGGCAAACACCACGACTTCCAAAACACCTGCCACCAAAAAGGCGGGCCATACGATCCACATCATGCGTTGTGCCAACATCAAAATTCTCCTTGTTAGGAACTCGTCATCAGTGTAGGCCCGCTTGATGGTTTTCCATCATGGGGTTTTCGTGGGCATCTGCGCTTTTGGCGTCGCCACGTGGTTGCGCGCTTGCATGGCTGGCATCATCTGCTGCGCTTGTTCAGCTAGGGTTTTGTTGATGTTCAGGCCTTGGCGGTAATAGTCCTCAGCCACCACCGGATCAGGAATGCGGATGGCGATGGCCAAGGTCACGAACCCAGCCACCACGACCACCGCTGGCCCTGCAATGATGAGCCACACATGGCCGTACTTCCACCAAGGTTGCGTGTCGTGTTGTTGTTTCAATGCAGTCATAGGATTACCTCGGCACAATGAACACTGACTTCTCGACCACCGATTGGCCAGACTCCTGTGCTTGAATTTCAAACTCGATTTTGTGAGATCCAGCCTCAGCAGAACCATACGGGATATCGGCGCGCAACACAATCCAGCGAGCTTGAGCGGGTGCAACGACCACATCGGTTTCAGTTTCAATGCGTAGCTGTGGCAAACCTTTGACCGTCAAGTGGTAGGTCTGTTCAGACTCTGCTGCATTCATGATTTGCAGGCGATAGACGTTCTCTAAAGTGCCGTACTCGGTGATACGCGCCAGCGACGCGCGGTCGCGCACCACATCCACCTTGAACGGTGTACGCATGCTCAACGACACCAGCAAGCCCACCACCAACGCCACCAGGATCATGGTGTAGATCTGCACACGGGGACGCAACAAACGCATCCACATCTGACGTGGCGTCCATTTGTTTTCCATCGCGTTTTGTGTGGTGTAACGAATCAGGCCTTTGGCATAGCCCATCTTGTCCATCACGGTGTCGCAGACATCGGCGCACGCACCACAACCAATGCACTCGTACTGCAAGCCCTGGCGAATATCAATGCCCGTCGGGCATACCTGCACACACAAAGAGCAATCCACACAAGAACCTAAGTTGAGCGTGCCCAAATCGGCTTTGCGTGAGCGTGGGCCACGGGGTTCGCCCCGTTCGGTGTCATACGTGACGATCAAGGTGTCATGGTCAAACATGGCGCTTTGAAAGCGTGCATAAGGACACATGTATTTGCACACTTGCTCACGCATGAAACCCGCGTTGCCGTAGGTGGCAAAAGCGTAGAAAAACACCCAAAAGAGTTCCCATGAACTCATGTGGCTCAAAAAGAATTCCATGGCCAACTCACGAATCGGCGTGAAGTAGCCTACAAAGGTGAAGCCGGTCCAGATGGAAAAGAAAATCCAGATCAGGTGCTTGTACCACTTCTTCACCAGCTTTTCGAGCGAGAACTCGGCATCGTCCAAGCGCATGCGGGCTGAGCGATCACCTTCGATTTTTCGCTCAATCCATAAAAATATTTCGCTGTACACAGTTTGTGGACAGGCATAACCACACCACAAACGGCCCGCCACGGCAGTGAACAAAAACAGCGACAAGGCTGAGATCACCAACAAGCCGGTGAGGTAAATGAAGTCTTGTGGGTACAAGACCAAACCAAAGATATAAAACCTGCGCGAGGCCAGATCAAACAACACCGCCTGACGCGTGCCCCATTCAAGCCAGGGCAGACCGTAAAAAAGCAACTGGGTCAGGACCACCAAGATCCAACGCCAATAGGCAAAGATGCCTTCGACAGAACGGGGGTAGATTTTTTGGCTGGCCGCATAAAGCGAGACCATCGCCTCGTCCTCTGAGCCCGAAGGCTCAGGAACGATGGGGATGGTCTTGCGCTGCTGGGTGTCGTCAGAATTCAAAACAATTACTTCGCAGCAGCAGGTGTTTCAGGTTTGTTTGACATGCCCCACACATAAGCGGTCAGCACATGGATTTGGGATTCGGTCAAACGGCCCTCTTGAGCTGGCATTTGGTTGACCTTGCCACCATTGATCATGGCCGTGATGGCTTCTTCACCCCAGCCATGCAACCAGATCTTGTCGGTCAAGTTGGCAGAGCCCAAGGCTTGGTTGCCTTTGCCGTCCATGCCGTGACAGGCCGCGCAAGCACCAAACTTGGATTTACCCAACGAAGCACGCACCGAGTCATGCGGGCTGCCCGACAAGCTCAACACATAGTGCGACACGTTACGAATGTCCTCTGGTGTACCCACCGCAGCGCCCATCGGTGGCATTTGACCAATACGACCTTTGGTGATGGTCTCCTTGATCTTGTCAGGAGTGCCACCGTGCAGCCAGTCACCGTCGGTCAAGTTGGGGAAGCTCTTGGAACCGCGTGCATCAGAGCCGTGACACTGCGCACAGTTGTTCATGAACAAGCGTTCGCCCACCGCCATGGCTTTGGGGTCACCGGCCAATTGCTCAGGAGGCTGGGCTGTGAAAGCCGCATACAAGGGCTCCAACTCTTGGTTGGCTTTGGCCACCTCAGCGTCATACTGACCTTGCGACGACCAACCCAATTTGCCAGCAAAGCTGCCCAAGCCTGGGTAAGCCACGCCATACACCACCGCAAACACAATGGTGATGATGAACAGCCACAGCCACCAACGGGGCAATGGGTTGTTCATTTCGCGCAGGGTTTCATCCCACACGTGACCGGTGGTGCCGTCTTGCGTGTTGTGCGAAGAGACTTTGACTTTGGACGAGAACCACAGCAAAGCGGCGCAGTACACGATGCCCAAGATCGAGATGACGGCCACAAAAAGCGACCAAAAATTACTGGTGAAATCACTCATGATTCGATTCCTTTACACAGGCACTCAGGCCTAGTCTTGATCGAACGGCAACTGGGCAGCTGCGTCGAAATCTGTTTGGTTGCGCCGAGAAAAAGCCCACACCAAGATGCCAATGAAAATGGCAAACGAGAGCAAGGTCGTGGCGATGCGTAAGTCATTGACGTCCATGGAGAACCTCCTTACTTGAGCGCAAGACCGAGCGATTGCAAATACGCAATGGCCGCATCCAACTCGGTTTTACCCTTGACGTCTTCTGCTGACTTGGCAATTTCTTCGTCGCTGTAAGGCACACCCACCATGCGCAAAGCTTTCATGCGAGGCGCCATATCGCTGGGGTCCACCATGTTTTTCGACAACCATGGGTATTCAGGCATGTTGGACTCGGGCACCACATCGCGTGGGTTGTTCAGGTGCACACGGTGCCACTCGTCGCTGTATTTGCCGCCCACACGTGCCAAGTCAGGGCCCGTGCGCTTGCTGCCCCACTGGAAGGGGTGGTCATACACCGACTCGCCAGCGACCGAGTAGTGGCCATAGCGCAGTGTTTCAGCACGGAACGGGCGGATCATCTGCGAGTGGCAGTTGTAGCAACCCTCGCGGATGTACACATCACGTCCTGCCAATTGCAAGGCGGTGTAGGGCTTGACGCCAGTCACCGGTTCGGTGGTCGATTTTTGGAAAAAGAGCGGCACGATTTCAACGATGCCACCAAAGGCCACCGCAATCAAAATCAGCACGATCATCAAAAAGTTATTGGTCTCCACGCGCTCGTGGGAGAAACCTTTGGCGTTGTTATCAGACATGTAGGCTCCTCAAGCGTGTGCGGGGGCAGGAATAGCGACGCTGACAGCATTGCCCTGGGTGGCTGTTTTGACCACGTTCCAGAACATGATCAGCATGCCGCCCAAGTACAACAAACCGCCCATCACACGAATCACGTAGAACGGGTAAGTGGCTTTGACCGATTCCACGAAGGTGTAGGTCAAGGTACCGTCGGTGTTGACAGCACGCCACATCAAGCCCTGCATCACACCAGCAATCCACATCGCAGCGATGTAGAGCACGATGCCAATGGTGGCCAGCCAGAAGTGAACTTCAATGGCTTTGACGCTGTACATCTTTTTCTGTCCAAACAACTTGGGGATCAGAAAGTAGATCGACCCCATGGACACCAAGCCCACCCAGCCCAAAGCGCCCGAGTGCACGTGGCCCACGGTCCAGTCGGTGTAGTGGCTCAAGGCATTCACCGTTTTGATGGCCATCATCGGACCTTCAAAGGTCGACATGCCGTAGAAAGACAAGGACACGATCAAGAAACGCAAGATCGGGTCGTCACGCAATTTGTGCCATGCGCCCGACAAGGTCATGATGCCGTTGATCATGCCGCCCCAGCTGGGTGCCAACAACACGAGCGAGAACACCATGCCCAAAGACTGCGCCCAATCGGGCAAGGCGGTGTAGTGCAGATGGTGAGGACCCGCCCACATGTAGGTGAAGATCAAAGCCCAGAAGTGCACGATCGACAGGCGATACGAGTACACGGGGCGCTCGGCTTGTTTGGGAATGAAGTAATACATCATCCCCAAGAAACCTGCGGTGAGAAAAAAGCCCACGGCGTTGTGGCCGTACCACCACTGGATCATGGCGTCTTGTGCTCCGGCGTAGGCGGAGTAAGACTTCATCCAACCCGCAGGAATAGCGGCGCTGTTGACGATGTGCAACAAAGCCACCGCAATGATGAAGGCACCATAGAACCAGTTGGCCACATAAATGTGCTTGACCTTGCGTGTGCCCACGGTGCCAAAAAACACCACGGCGTAAGCCACCCAAACCACAGCAATCAACAAGTCAATTGGCCACTCCAGCTCAGCGTATTCTTTGCCCTGGGTAAAGCCCAAGGGCAAGCTGATGGCGGCTGCCACGATGACCAATTGCCAGCCCCAAAAGGTAAAGGCCGCCAACTTGGGTAAAAACAGCACCGTGTGGCAGGTGCGCTGCACCACGTAATAGCTGGTGGCAAACAAGGCACTGCCACCAAACGCAAAAATCACCGCGTTGGTGTGCAAGGGTCGCAGACGACCATACGTGAGCCAAGGGATGCCAAAGTTCAGTTCTGGCCAAGCGAGTTGAGAGGCGATGATCACGCCCACCAACATGCCAACCACGCCCCAAACCACCGCCATGATGGAAAACTGCCGGACAACGGTGTCGCTGTAGACGGCTTGTTGTGATGAGTTCATCGGTCACCTTTCATTTTTTTGCCAGTATCCATGATTACCCTTGGTTTCTTATTGATGCAAGTCAATCGTCACGAAGAATGCGCTCCCCTTCTTGGTCCACGCCTTCAAACTGCCCACGGTAAATAGCCCACCACAGGCCAGCCAAGATGCACAGCACCAAGAAGACCGAGAGCGGGATCAGTACATACAAAATGTCCATCAGTGTGCTTTCGTCAACCTTAAAGAATTCAAAACGACCCACAGCGAGCTCAGCGCCATGCCTAAGCCTGCCAACCACGCAGGCAACCACCCTGCCACGGCCAGAGGTACGCACACGGCGTTGTAGAGCGCGGCCCAGACCAAGTTCTGTCGCACCACCCGCAAGGTTTGACGGGCCAAACGCAAACTGGCCACCACCACCGACAACTTGTCGCCCATCAACACCAAGTCAGACTTGGACTGTGCCAGTGGCACCGCTTGGCCAAACGCCATCGACACATGGGCACCGGCCAGCACCGGACCGTCGTTCAACCCATCCCCCACCATGGCCACATGATGCCCCTCGGATTGCAAGCCCATCATGCGCGCTAATTTGTCTTGCGGGGTGCATGCACCATATGCCAAATCGATGCCAAGCTCTTGGGCCACTTGTTGCACCGCTTGCGAATGGTCACCCGACAACACATACACATCAACCCCCATGTCTTTCAGGGCTTGTACCGTCTGTGCCGCATCTTCACGCACGTCTTCGGATAACTGCCAACTGGCCAACCATTCGCCCTTGCGACACAAATGCACCTGCGCAGCACGCGCAAACTCAGGCACCACCACGCCCCAGTCGGCACAAAAAGTAGCGGACCCCAGACGCAACACATCCCCCAGCTGCCCTTGCAGGCCTTGGCCCACTGTTTCCACCACATCGTCGGCCATCAGGCGGGGCTGGTCAGATGCATCGTGCGCGGCCACCAACACCCGAGACAAGGGATGCAAGGAATGCTCCCCCAAAGCAGCGGCCCGTGCAAGTGCCCATTCCATGCTCAATCCGTCGTTGACAAACACGTGCGTGATGCGTTGTGCATCGCGTGTGAGGGTACCGGTCTTGTCAAAAATCACGGTGTCAATGCTGGCCAAAGCCTCCAGGGACTGTAGGTGTCGCACCAACACCCCTTGACGGGCCAAAGCACCTGCGGCAGCCAACATGGCGGCAGGCGTGGCCAAAGACAAAGCACACGGGCATGTCACCACCAACACCGCGACGGCCACCATCAAGGCATGGGCTGGGTTGGTTGGCCACCACCACGCAGCAGCCATGGCCGCCATCACCAAAACGCCCGCCAAAAATGGTTTCGCCACACGGTCGGCCAATTGCGCCAGGCGTGGCTTTTGCAGAGAGGCGTTTTCCATCAAGGCCACGATCTTAGAGAACCGGGTGTCTTCGCCCACCTGCGTAACACGCACCAACACAGGAGCCAACAAGTTGTGGCTACCCGCCACCACCTGCTGCCCTACGCCCCGCGATTGGGGCCGCGACTCACCCGTGAGCAAAGCTTCATCGGCCAAGGTTTGCCCTTCCAGAACAACGCCGTCTGACGGAAACCCCTCCGAGGGCAGCACGCGAATCACATCACCGGGCAACAAGCGCCGAACCGCGACACGCTCAAATGAACCATCGCCCGATTGACGCAACACACTGTCGGGCAAACGGTTCATCAAAGCCTCAAGGGCTCCGGCGGTTTGGTCACGCAAGCGCAACTCCAGCCAGCGCCCAGTCAACAAAAAGAAGACGAACATGGTCAGCGAGTCAAAGTACACCTCGCCCCCAAACATGCCAGTGGGCTCGAATGTGGCAGCCGAACTGAGCCCGAAGGTGATGGCCATGCCCAAAGCCACCGGCAAGTCCATGCTGATGCGGCGCAACCGGATATCGCGCAAGGCGCTGCTGAAAAATGGACCACAGGAAAAAAACACCACGGGCAAGGTCAGCACCCACGAAGCCCAGCGCAGCAATTGCACCATGTCGGGGGTGATGTCGCCCTCGCCCGCCACATAGGCCGGGTAGGCGTACATCATGACTTGCATCATGCAAAAGCCGGCCACCAGCCAGCGCCACAACGCACGGCGTGTTTCTTCTTGTCGGCGTTGTCGCAACGTGCTGTCGGCAGCGGGCAGCGCGCCATAACCCGCTGCGGCAATGGCGTGCAGCCACACAGAGGGTTTGACCACCGCTTCAGACCACACGACCTTGGCCCGGTGCGTGGCGGCATTGACTTGCACCGCACGCACACCAGGCACCGCCATCAACGCGGCCTCTACCGTGAACGCACAAGCCGCGCAATGCATGCCCTGGATCACCACATGCGAGTCCCACACCGCGCCTTGCGCAGAGGCGTCGGGTGGATGCGGTTGGCTGAAGCGCAACCACTCTTGACGGTCGTCAAGCAGCGCAACAGTCGAGGGGTCAAAAGACATGGAGGAGAGAGCCTAACGGGTTTGCGTGACACGCACTTGACATGGGTCAAGAGTGGGCCCCAAGACTGCGTTAAGCTTGAGCCTGTTCACAACAAAGGAGCTCTTGTATGTACAAACGAATTTTAGTGGCCACCGATGGCTCGACCTTGTCCAAAAAAGCAATCACCAGCGCGATTGATTTGGCAGCACTGAGTGGCGCTGAATTGGTGGCTGTGAAAATCACGCCACGTTACCCACAGAGCTACTTTGAAGGTTCGTTGCCTTTGGCCCAAACCGAAGTTGCCAAGATTGAAAAACAGTGGACGGACAACGCACAAAAAGTGTTGGATGCTGTGGTCAAAGCCGCCAAAGCCAAAGGTGTGACAGCGAAGGCGGTGGTGGTCAAGTCAGACATCGTGTCAGATGCCCTGATTGCTGCCAGCAAAAAGCACAAAGCTGATTTGATCGTCATGGCTTCGCATGGCCGTCGTGGCATCAAGCGCTTGCTGTTGGGCAGCGAAACCCAACAAGTGCTGACGCACGCCAGCATTCCAGTGTTGGTTCTGCGCTAAGCGCTCCCCACTCAGCAAAAAAGCCGGACATGTCCGGCTTTTTGTTTGGGCGTTTGCCAACCAACGTCAGGCTGTGATGCGCGACTTCGCCTCTTGGTACTCACGCTTCAAGCGCGCCACCAAGTCGGCTGCTGGCACCACTGCCTTGACAGCACCAATGCCTTGGCCGCAACCCCAGATGTCTTTCCAGGCCTTCTTGGCATCACCGCCAAAGTTCATGGCGCTCGGATCGCTCTCAGGCAAGTTCTCTGGGTCCAACCCCGCTTTGCGAATGGACGGTGCCAAGTAGTTGCCATGCACCCCGGTGAACAAGTTGCTGTAGACGATGTCGTCCGAGCTGGCATCGACCACGGCTTGTTTGTAATCGTCCGCAGCACGCGCTTCTTCGGTGGCAATGAACGCTGAGCCAATGTAGGCAAAGTCAGCCCCCATGGCTTGGGCCGCCAACACTGCGCCTCCCGTGGCAATCGAGCCACTCAACGCCACGGGGCCGTCAAACCATTCGCGGATTTCTTGAATCAGGGCAAACGGGCTCTTCACACCTGCATGCCCACCCGCGCCGGCGGCCACAGCGATCAAACCGTCCGCACCTTTTTCAATTGCCTTTTTGGCAAATTTGTTATTGATGATGTCGTGCATCACCACACCACCATAGCTGTGGGCGGCGGCATTCACATCTTCACGTGCACCCAGCGAGGTGATGATGATGGGCACCTTGTATTTCACGCAAAGCGCCATGTCGTGCTCTAAGCGATCATTGCTTTTGTGCACGATTTGGTTGACCGCAAACGGCGCCGCGGGCTGATCTGGGTGATCGCGGTTGTACGCTGCCAAAGCCTCGGTGATCTCCATCAACCATTCCTCCAATTGCGCGGCAGGTCGGGCGTTGAGTGCGGGCATCGAGCCCACCACCCCCGCCTTGCACTGTGCAATCAGCAGCTTGGGGTTGCTGATGATGAACAACGGCGAGGCAATGACCGGAAACTTGAGTTGCGCAAAAACGGGGGGTAATTTGGACATGGTGTCTCCGTGTTGATCTCAAAAAGCCTCAAGCGCCATGTCGGTCACGCTGTCCGCACCATCCACAATGCTGTCGCGCACACCGGGCACTTTGGACAAGATGTGGTCGGCATAAAAACGTGCCGTGGTGATTTTGGCTTGCATGAAAGCCACGTCCTCGCCTTTCGTCAGCGCCTCTTGAGCCACCAACAAAGCACGTGCCAACTGCCAACCCGCGACCAAATTGCCAGTGAGCATGAGATAGGGCACGCTGCCTGCGAAGACGGCATTCGGGTTGCTTTTTCCTCCTGCCACCACAAAGTCCACCACGTTCAAAAACGCCTCACGGGCCGCTTTCAAGCGCGCGGCCACGGCTGTGGCATGGGCGCTGCCTTGCTGGATCAACTCAGCCTCGGTACGCGCAATTTGCGCGGCGATGCCCTTGGCGGTTTGGCCGCCATCACGTCCGGTTTTACGCCCCACCAAGTCGTTGGCCTGGATGGCGGTGGTGCCTTCGTAGATGGTCAAAATTTTGGCGTCGCGGTAATACTGCGCCGCACCGGTTTCTTCGATGAAGCCCATGCCCCCGTGCACTTGCACGCCCAGGCTGGTGACTTCCAAACTCATCTCGGTGCTGAAGCCTTTGACCAGCGGCACCAAGAATTCGTAGAAAGCCAAATTGTCTTTGCGTGTCGCGGCATCGGGGTGGTGGTGCGATGCGTCATACGCGGCAGCAGCCACCGAGGCCATGGCACGACAACCTTCGGTGTAAGCACGCATGGTCATGAGCATGCGGCGCACATCGGGGTGGTGAATGATCGGCGCGCTGGTTTTCATGCTGCCATCCACCGGACGGCTTTGCACGCGGTCGCGGGAGAACTGCACCGCTTTTTGGTAAGCACGTTCAGCAATGGAAATGCCTTGCACGCCCACCGCATAGCGAGCCGCATTCATCATGATGAACATGTACTCGAGGCCACGGTTTTCTTCGCCCACCAGAAAGCCCACAGCGCCGGGTCCGGCGCTGTCTGCAACACCGCCCACCGTGCCGTCGCCATACTGCAGCACCGCCGTCGGGCTGGCCTTGATGCCCATCTTGTGCTCAATGCTCACGCACTGCACATCGTTGCGTGCGCCCAGTGAGCCATCGGCATTCACCATGAATTTGGGCACCACAAACAAGCTGATGCCCTTCACGCCCTCAGGCGCCCCTTGCACACGCGCCAACACCAAATGGATGATGTTTTCGGCCATGTCGTGCTCACCGTAGGTGATGAAAATTTTGGTGCCAAACACCTTGTACGTGCCATCTGGCTGTGGCTCGGCGCGGGTACGCACTGCGGCCAAATCGGAACCTGCTTGCGGTTCGGTCAAGTTCATGGTGCCGGTCCACTGACCTGACACCAGTTTGTCGAGGTAAGTGGCCTTCAAGGCATCAGAACCTGCGGTCAACAACGCTTCAATCGCGCCATCGGTCAACATCGGGCACAAGGCAAAACTCATGTTGGCCGAGTTGAGCATTTCGCCACATGCAGCGCCAATCGTTTTGGGCAAGCCCTGACCACCATACGCAGCCGGGTGTTGCAAGCTCTGCCAGCCACCTTCGGTGAACTGCGCATAGGCCTCTTTGAAACCCGGTGTGGTGGTGACCTTCCCGTCTTTGAAGAATGAGGGGTTTTTGTCGCCCTCCCAATTCAAAGGCACCAACACAGACTCATTCAACTTGGCGCACTCTTCGAGCACGGCTTGGGCGGTTTCAATGCCCATGTCTTCGAAGGCCGGAATTTGCGCAATCTGATCTAGGCCAGCCAGATGTTGCATGTTGAACAGCATGTCTTTGACGGGTGCGATGTAGCTCACGGTGTGTCTCCAAAAATCAATGCAACAGAAAAAAAGGCACCCCTCAGGGTGCCTTTTGAAACGTTTCTTACAGCGCTGCGACCAGCTCAGGCACAGCGGTGAACAAGTCGGCCTCCAGGCCAAAGTCCGCCACGCTGAAGATCGGTGCCTCGGGGTCTTTGTTGATCGCCACGATCACCTTGCTGTCTTTCATCCCCGCCAAGTGTTGAATGGCCCCACTGATGCCACACGCCACATACAACTGCGGTGCCACGATCTTGCCCGTTTGGCCCACCTGCCAGTCGTTGGGCGCGTAGCCCGCGTCCACCGCCGCACGGCTGGCTCCCAAGGCCGCGCCCAGCTTGTCAGCCAGCGGCGTCATCACTTCGTTGAACTTTTCAGCGCTGCCCAAAGCGCGGCCACCCGACACAATGATCTTGGCCGCGGTCAACTCAGGGCGGTCGCTCTTGGTGACTTCACGCCCCACAAAGCTGCTTTGGCCCGAGTCAGCCACTGCCGCCACGCTGTCGGTGCTGGCGGAGCCACCGGTGGCGGCTGCCGCATCAAAGCCTGTGGTGCGCACGGTGATCACCTTGGTGGCGTCTGTCGACTGCACCGTGGCCATGGCGTTGCCCGCATAAATGGGCCGCTCAAAGGTGTCGGGGCTGTCCACGCGGGTGATGTCGCTGATTTGCCCCACATCCAACAGCGCGGCCACGCGGGGTGCCACGTTTTTGCCGCCTGCCGTGGCTGGAAACAGGATGTGGCTGTAGCTGGCTGCCACGGCCAACACTTGGGCCGCCACGTTTTCTGCCAAGCCGTCGGCCAGGGTGGCGCCATCGGCGTGCAGCACTTTGGCCACGCCAGCAATTTGGGCTGCGGCTGCGGCGGCGGCTGCGGCGTGGTGGCCCGCGACCAGCACGTGCACGTCACCACCCATGGCCAGAGCTGCGGTGACGGTGTTGAGGGTAGACGCCTTGATGCTGGCGTTGTCGTGTTCTGCAATGACGAGAGATGTCATGGTGTGTGGTCCTTGATCGGTTCTGCGTGTGCTTAGATAACTTTGGCGTCGTTTTTGAGCTTGTCCACCAGAGCGGCCACGTCGGCCACTTTGATGCCCGCGCTGCGCTTGGGCGGCTCGCTGACTTTCAGGGTCTTGATGCGCGGGGCTACGTTGACGCCCAGGTCTTCGGGTTTGAAGACATCGAGTTGCTTTTTCTTGGCCTTCATGATGTTGGGCAAGGTCACATAGCGCGGCTCGTTCAAGCGCAAGTCGGTGGTGATCACCGCTGGCAGGCTGATGGAGAGGGTTTCCAACCCGCCGTCGACTTCGCGGGTGACTTGGGCTTTGCCATCGGCCACCACCACTTTGGAAGCGAAGGTGGCTTGGGGCAGATGGGCCAGGGCCGCGAGCATTTGGCCGGTTTGGTTGCAGTCGTCGTCAATGGCTTGTTTGCCCAAGATGATGAGGCCAGGTTGTTCTTTGTCCACCAGGGCTTTGAGCAGTTTGGCCACGGCCAGGGGCTGCAGCTCTTCGCTGGTTTCGACCAAGATGCCGCGGTCGGCACCAATGGCCATGGCCGTGCGCAGGGTTTCTTGGCATTGCGTCACGCCGCACGACACCGCAATGACTTCGCTCACCACGCCCGCCTCTTTGAGACGCACCGCTTCTTCGATGGCAATCTCGTCAAACGGGTTCATGCTCATCTTCACGTTCGCAATGTCCACGCCCGAGTTGTCCGACTTGACCCGGACTTTGACGTTGTAGTCCACCACGCGTTTGACAGCGACCAATGCTTTCATGGGAAAAACTCCACGGTTGAATTGAAAAAAAGAGATTGACGTTTACGTAAACGTCACATTGTAAGGTTCACCAGCGAGCATTTTAGAACGCTCGTGCTTTTTTACGATTTTCGTCGAAAAAACTATCAACGCTTTATCACCATTTCTTGAGGGGCCTGACCCAAAGCAATCTTGGCACCACGCAAGGCACTGAGCACCGCCAGGTTGACGCCAGAGCGCACCGGGGCTTGGCCGCTGGAGGGGTCATCCATCCAAAAGTTCAGGCTGAAATGCAGGCCCTGAGGCGTGACTTCCGTCAACAAAGCCGAAGGTCCGGGATCAGCCAACACGCGTGGCGCGCCCAACGCAGCTTGCACCAACAGGCCTTGCACCAGCACCGGATCGGCATCGAGCCCCACCCAAAAGTGACAGGTCAGCAGCATGCGGCTGTTTTCCAACGACAAGTTCTCCACCCGCTGGGTGATCAACAACTCGTTGGGCACCACCGACTCAATGCCGTTGTTGGCCCGCAGCAAGGTGTAGCGGGTTTTGATGTCCGACACACTGCCCTCAAACCCATCGACCCGCACATAGTCGCCAATGCGCAGCGAACGCTCCAGCAAAATAACAAAGCCACTCACGTAATTGGCCGCCAGCTTTTGCAAACCAAAGCCCAAGCCAACCCCCAACGCACCGCCCAGCACAGACAAAGCGGTGAGGTCGACCCCCAGCGTTGACAAGGTAAACAAAGCCCCCAACACCAACAACAAAGCGCGCATGGCATTGGCCAGCACACGGCGCATCGACAAATCCGTCACGGCCCGACGCAACACCCGATCTTCCAAAGCGGCAGAAATCCACAAGGTCACCACCAACACCAAGCTGGAAGTCATCACGACTTGCAGCACATGCAGCAAGGTGATGTGGGTTTTGCCCCAGGCAATCTGAACGCCATCCAGTTCGTCAAGCACCGGGGCCATCCAACCCGTGATCCACAACACAGCCAAGCCCCAGGCCATCCACGACACCACACGTTCAATGGCGCGTGCGCCGTTGGAGTCAG
Organism: Limnohabitans sp. JirII-29; assembly: GCF_003063395.1. Taxonomy (NCBI): domain Bacteria; kingdom Pseudomonadati; phylum Pseudomonadota; class Betaproteobacteria; order Burkholderiales; family Comamonadaceae; genus Limnohabitans; species Limnohabitans sp. JirII-29. The sequence continues at coordinate 171,194 of NZ_NESB01000001.1, read as the reverse complement.
GAAAAACCGAAGCCAAGACACGGGCAATCAGGCGAATGACCACCAAAGACACCAACACAGGCAACGCCACCTTGAGCACCGGCACATGCTGGATTTTCAACAACCCCAACTTCAAGGCATAGGTCAACACCAAGCTCAAGGCCGGGAACAACACGCCATCCACCGTGCGGCGACCAAACCAAATGGAGGGCCCAGAAAAGCCACGCCCCAACATGTGGCTGATCCACCACGCCAGCCCCAGGCACAGCAACAAGCCGCCCAGCTCCAGCGCAATGGCAGGGCTTTGCAAATCCAGCAGCAGTTCTTGCAAGTCGTTCATGTCGGGGAGGTCACATCAAATGTCAGCCAAGACACGCAAGTGCGCTTCCACACTGCGGCCCAAGGCACTCAAGCTATAGCCTCCTTCGAGGCAAGACACGATGCGGCCTTTGGCATGGCGCAACGCGATTTGGCGAATCCGGTCGGTGATCCAAGCGTAGTCTTGTTCCACCAAGCCCATTTGGCCCATGTCATCTTCACGGTGGGCATCAAACCCTGCACTGATAAAAATCATCTCGGGCTTGAACGCTTCGAGCCGCGGCACCCAATAAATCTCGATCAACTCACGGATCTCCATGCCTTTGGTGTACGCTGGAACAGGCAAATTGAGCATATTCGAAGCCGGGTTGTCTGTGCCGGTGTGGGGATAAAACGGGTGCTGAAAAAAACTCACCATCAACACACGATCATCGCCAGACAAGATGTCTTCGGTGCCATTGCCATGGTGCACGTCAAAGTCCACCACCGCCACGCGCTTCAAACCATGACGCTCCAGCGCGTACTTGGCAGCCACTGCCACGTTGTTGAAAAAGCAAAAACCCATGGCCTGCTTGGACGTGGCATGGTGGCCTGGAGGACGCACCGCACAAAAAGCGTTTTCCAACTCGCCTGCAAGCACCGCATCGGTGGCTGCAATCGCGGCCCCAGCGGCATGCAAAGCGGCCTTCCAAGTGTGGGCATTGATGGCCGTGTCGGCATCCATGTGCGCGTAAGCTGGGCCACCCGCTTCCATATCCTCCACCAGTCGATCCGACATGCCACGCAAAGCGGCGATGTACATGCGGTCGTGCGCCAACTCGATATCGGCCAAAGGTGCTTCTGGCGCCTCCATCTGGGTGAGCCCAAAGTCCACGCCACTGATGAGCAATCGGTCTTGAATGGCACTCAGCCGGTCGGGACATTCGGGGTGCCCCGCGCCCATCTCATGCTGCCAACAAACGGAATGGGTGTAGTAACCAGTTTTACGCATCGTCTCTCGTCTCTGTCGTCTTTTGAAGGTCTCGATCCAGCTTAACATGCGAGCCTTGCTTTCGACCTACACATGCACCGCGTGCCACCCTCTTCCTCCTTGCCATTGATGTGGCGCAAACCCATGCGCTGCGCCTGGCTTCCACTGATGGCGTACTTGGCAATGACCTTGCTGTTGGGGTCCACCCACGCAGCGGTCAAGCACCACGCCCGCAAGCATGTGTCACAGAACTCGCGTGCCACCAGCGGAACACCCTTTGGCGCCACCCCTGATGTCCTGCAATTGGCCGACACCCTGGCACAGCGTCACCAGTTGCCGCGCGCCTGGGTGCGCCAGCAACTCGGCACGGCACAGTTTCTACGCGGCGTGCCCAAACTGGTGTTGCCGCCCCCCGTCAGCACACCCAAGAACTGGCGTGCTTACCGCGAGCGCTTCATCGAACCACGTCGCGTCAACGCAGGCGTGGCCTTTTGGCAAACCCACCGCAGCGCATTGGAAAAGGCCGAGGCCACCTACGGCGTGCCTGCCGAAATGGTGGTGGGCATCTTGGGCGTGGAAACTTTTTATGGTCAGCACATGGGCAACTACCGGGTGCTCGATGCCTTGACCACCCTGGCCTTGAACTTTCCGCCAGAGCACCCACGCGCTGCCGAGCGACAAGCGTTCTTTCAATCGGAGTTGGGGCACTTTCTGGTGCAAATGCGCCAACAGCCTGCCGGGGCTGCGCCCATCAAAGGCAGCTTTGCCGGTGCAATGGGTTGGCCGCAGTTCATGCCGTCGAGCTGGGGGCAATTTGCAGTGGACTTTGATGGCGATGGCCGTATTGATTTGTTGAACAGCCCGGTAGATGCCATTGGCTCGGTGGCCAACTACTTCAAGGCCTTTGGCTGGCAAACCGACATGCCCACCCACTACCCGGTGCGCTTTGATGAAGCGCGCTTAGACAAGCCCACGCTGTTGGCCCCCGACATCTTGCCCTCGTTCAGCGTGCGCAACTTTCAAGACAAAGGCGCGGTGCTGGACGACGTGGCCCAACAACACCCTGGCCCACTGGCCTTGGTTGAACTCTTCAACGGCGACGACGCCCCCAGCTACGTGGCAGGCACCGACAACTTTTACGTGGTGACGCGCTACAACTGGAGCAGCTACTACGCGCTGGCGGTGATTGAACTGGGTGCCGCCGTGAAAGCGGCACTACCCTGAGATGGCTCTGGGCGTTGGCGTCTGTTGCAACGAACAGACTTTGATCATGCGTCTATGCACATCGTGTGATCCAGTGATTACAAACCTACTTGGTACATGAACAAAGCCGTGGTGCTACCAGCGGATTGGAACGCCTCTTTGCGATACATAGCAGTCAAGCTGATGCGTTGATCTTTTGCAATAGCGTAGCTGGCGCCAACTGAAGCCACTGGACGTGTTTTGGCATAGTTGGCACTGAAGTCAGTCGCCGTCAAACCCGTTATGCCCGTCGCATTCAAGTTGCTGATGCTCGAATCAATGTTTTGCTCAACTCCAACACTGGCTGATACATGCAAATCGTCGCCATATTTCTTGCTCGTGCGCACACCAACCAAAGCGGTTGTGATGTTTTGTGTCAGATCGCTATAAGTCAATGGTGTTGTGACAGCATTGGTTTCTGTATAGCCAGAGCGATTGATTTTGGTTTTACGAACCCCAAAATAAGGGCTTGCAATCCAGCTGCTGTCAGATAATGGCATGGCATAGCTGACGACACCTGAGATTGCTTGCGAAGTCAATGAAGCAGTGCCTGTTCCAGCTTCTGATGTAGCGACAACATTACGAGTCTGCCTGATATTCTGGTTTGCGTAACTTGTAGACAAACGAACTTGATATCCCATCGCATCAGAATTTTCATTCCAAACCCCAAACACGCCATAGACGGGACTCTTCTCAAGCGTGATGCCAGTGGCATTAATTGTGGGCGCATTTTGGTCAATAAATGTACCTAAACGCAAGTTATCCTTAACCTTATATGCCGCAACTAGCAATGTACTCGTTTGCTCACCCGTGATATTGTTAGTTGTTGCATAGCGACCACCCGCACTTACACACAATTTATTTTCAGCAAATACTGTGCAGTCATAATTGAGACTGTTATTGATCGTGGCTGCCTGCATGTTATAGACACTACGCAGAGCAGCGGCTGATTGCAAGAGTGCGCTTTGTGTGTCGGGGCTATCCAATTTCAAATCTAAATATACGTTATTGGCGTCGTAGCTCAATGAGTACAAATAACTCGTATATCCAGCCAATGAGCTTGAATTAAATGAAGAGAAAGTGCCAGATACTCCGCTGTTAGCTGTTATCAATGTGTATCGGCCTAGCGCATAAGATCCAGAGCTGGCGGCTAAGGATAATCCACCGCCCAAGCTGGCCGATCCATCAATATTTATACGTTGATTATTAGTTGGTGAAAAACTCATCACCAATGTACCTGTTGAAGACTGCGAGTAATTCTTTAAACCGATGTTGCCTGTTTTTCCTGTCACGTCAAATGTGCCATTATTGGTCACACTGCTTGATGCGGCAATGCTGCCAGAACTGCTTAGGGCCAGTGTTGAGCCTTGATCCACAGTCGTAGGGCCTGTGTATGTATTTGCTGCCGTTAATAACAATGTACCGCCGCCTTGAACGACGACATCACCTGACTGAGCTCCGTCAGTGATTGAACTAGATATCGTTGTGGTAGTTCCAGACGCGATATTAAATACGGGATCACCTGAGACAGTGATGGCGTTTGAAATCGTCGTATCTGCCGTAACTGAAAGTGTTGCAGGGACGGTAGAACTTCCCACAAGAGCTAGCGTGCCGGTTCCAAGTGCTGAAGCAGAGGCAATTTCTAATATTGCGCCAGCGTTGACTTCATAGCCCCCAGAGTTGGTATTAGTAGCAGACAAAACAATTTTCCCGCTGCCTGCTGTCCCGCTGTTGGTGATGATCATTTTTCCATGGTCGCTGCTACTATCATCTGAGATTCGTCCAGCTATGGTAGTTGAATTACCATTTTGATCTATTGTTCCATTAGAATTGGTAATAGTAAAATTAGTCGTGATAGTGCCGCCCGATGCTATTTGTAGCGTGCCACCAGTAAATCTTGGATTAACTTGTGAATTATTGATTTGTTGCACTGTATATTGAGCAGCTTGGGTATCAATATCAGGAACTGATGAGGTTGGCGCAGTTACTCCAGGAACAGATATTGACCCTCCTGCACCCAACGTAAACTGAGAAGTAAGAATTGAATTATTAATTGGCGCCCAGTTTGCAGATGGAGCACCAAGAGGCTGGTATGTAAACTGATATGTTCCAACCCCAAGACTCGAGAATTGCGCCCCCTGAAATACTGTTTGCGGTAGGTTCTGCGTCAACGCATAGTAGGACTGATCGAATCCTATCAACGTGGCATTTAGAGCACCGCTACCGCCCGTTGTCCCAAAATAATTGACTCCTGAAACCAAGCCATTAGGCAACGACTGGCTGACAAATGAAAAGGGTACCGTATTGGAAGCATAAGAGTTGCCGTTGATTCCAACGAGCGTCAGCGAACCTTCGTTAAACGTTGTGCCCGTATGGTAAGACCCGTACCAAATATTGACAGTATCAGTACCTTGTACGGTATACCCAATAGATGTCGTGTGAGCAAATGGGCCGGAAGCTAAAGAAAACGCCAACGAACCTAATAAAATTTTTGAAAACGTTGATTTCATTTTTCGAAGAAATAGTTGCAATCCAATCATAACTAATTTTCTAAATTCGAAAAGTCAAATAAATAACATTAAAATATTAATAAAAAAATTAAATTAAATTAAATATATTGAATATTGTAAAAATTTATCCATTAGCATTTCGGTAAATATTATTAAATATCTCAGCGTATTTAAATTACCCCAACAAAAGTTGGCAGCTGTCACTGGCAAGCAAGTGTTGGTGCTGGAGAGGCACGCCACGCCTAGTGGACAGACCCGCGTGTTTCGGCGTGGCGATACTTCTTGGCAGCAGAAGGGCGTTGCACGTGTTCAGTGCATCGTATGGAGCTGCATGGCTCAATCGCAGCCTGAAACCGGTGCTTGTTGCAACGCCCACTGCACCTGCTCACGCACCACGTCACTGGGGTGCGTGAGGTGAACACCCAAGGCCTGGCGTAAGGGCTGCGAGTCCGACACACGCAAGGCATTGCCCGCCGCCAACGCCACATTGCGCAGCCAGCGCACGTGGCCAATGCGGCGAATGGCACTGCCTTCGGTGCGGCGTAAAAATTCAGTCTCAGACCACCCCAACCACTGGGCCAAGTCCGTGTCCACCCAGCCCTCGCGCACATCAAAGTCGGGCAAGTCGGCAGTTTGTGCAAACTTGTTCCAAGGACAAGCCAATTGGCAATCGTCACACCCATACACATGGTTGCCCATCAAAGGGCGCAAGGCCTCGGGGATGGGCCCCGCATGCTCGATGGTGAGGTACGAAATACAACGCCGTGCATCCACCACGCCGGGGGCCACGATGGCCTGCGTGGGGCAGACATCGATGCAGGCCGTGCACTGGCCGCAATGCGCGCTCACGGGCTCGCTGGTGGGCAGCGCAAGGTTGAGGTAGATCTCGCCCAAGAAGAACATCGAGCCCGCCTCGCGGTTGAGCACCAGCGTGTGTTTGCCGCGCCAGCCTTGGCCGCTGCGGGTCGCCAACTCGGCTTCAAGCACGGGGGCTGAGTCGGTGAAGGCGCGGTACTGCAAGGGCGCTTCACCAGCGGTGTGGGCGCGCAAGTGCGCATCAATTTGCTGGGCCAGTGTGTCGAGCCTCTGGCGCAGCACCTTGTGGTAGTCGCGCCCTCGCGCATAGACCGACACCACGCCTTGTTGCGGGGTGCGCAAGCGTTGCCACTCCAGGTCTTGCCAATCGGGCGGTGTGTCGCGCGGCAGGTAGTTCATGCGGGCGGTGAGCACGCTGAGGGTGCCAGGCACCAGCTCGGCGGGACGGGCGCGTTTCATGCCGTGGCGGGCCATATAGTCCATGTCGCCGTGGAAGTTGTGGGCCAACCAATCGCGCAAGCCGGGCTCAGCCGACGACAAATCCACAGGGGCCACTGCAATTTGGGAAAATCCCAGGGCCCGAGCCCAAATCTGCATCTGTGACAGCAACAATGTGTGGTGGTTCGACAACCGTAATTCCCTAGAACAATTTGTCCATTGTAAAAACCCTCTCCTGGCCCGACGAAGCGGCCACCGCTGCCTTTGCCCAGCAACTGGCGCACGCGCTGTGCCTGTCACCTGGCACACACGGGCCCAACGCCTGCCTGGCTTTGCACGGCGATTTGGGCGCAGGCAAAACCACCTTCGCGCGCCACCTGCTACGCGCCTTGGGGGTGACGGGTCGCATCAAGAGCCCCACCTATGCGGTGGTTGAACCTTATGAGGTGACGGCGTTGGCACAGCCCCTGCACATCTGGCACTTTGACTTTTACCGCTTCAGCGACCCACGCGAGTGGGAAGACGCGGGCTTTCGCGACATCTTTGCCAGCCCCGGCCTGAAGCTGTGTGAATGGCCCGAGCACGCCCAAGGCGTGATGCCCACGCCCGACCTGGACCTGCACATCCAAGTCGACACCGACACGCAACGTCAGGTCACCCTGCACGCCAACACCCCCTTGGGCGAATCGCTGCTGGCATGACACACCCACACGTTCACCACCAGCCCATGAAGCGCCGCACCTTGCTGCAAACCGGCGCGCTGTGGTTGCTGTTGGGGCAAGCCGACATTGCGAGAGGGGCCACCATTGTGGCCGTGCGGGTGTGGCCCGCTGCCGACTACACCCGCGTCACGATTGAGAGCGACACGGCGCTGAAAACCGTGCCCTTGTTTGTGGCCAACCCACCGCGCTTGGCGGTGGACATTGAAGGCATTGAACTCAACCCCGCCCTGCGCGAGTTGGTGGGCAAGGTGCGCTCGGACGACCCCTACATCACCGGCGTGCGGGTGGGCCAGTACACCCCCAGCACCGTGCGCTTGGTGCTGGACCTGCGCCAGATGGTGCAACCGCAGGTGTTCAACCTCACCCCGGTGCAAGCGGGCAATGCACGCTACCAACACCGCCTGGTGCTTGACCTCTACCCCACCCAAGTGGCCGACCCACTGGAAGCGCTGATTGCTGAGCGCCTGGGCGCAAGTGCGGCCAGCACAGCGCCATCGATGACGGCCTTGCCTGCGCCCCCCTCTGCTTCGAAGCTGGGCAGCTCTGCCGACCCACTGGGTGACTTGCTGTCCACCCAAAAACGCCAGCCCACTGCCCTGCCCCCTGCGCCAGCCGTGGTGCAGGCTGCGCCCATCACCTTTGCCGCCTCTGCGGCCCAAGCGCCCAGCACAGACGAGCGCTTCATCATCGTGGCACTCGACCCTGGCCACGGCGGTGAAGACCCGGGTGCCATTGGCCCGCGTGGCACCAAAGAAAAAGACGTGGTGTTGCAGATCGCACACCGCATGCGCGATCGCATCAATGCAGCGCAGATCAAAACCCGTCACGGCACCTTGCCCATGCGTGCCTTCCTGACCCGCGATGCAGATTTTTTTGTGCCCTTGCATGTGCGCGTCGACAAAGCGCGGCGGGTGCAAGCCGACTTGTTTGTCAGCCTGCACGCCGATGCTTTTTTCACCCCGGAGGCACGGGGTGCCAGCGTGTTTGCGCTCAGCCAGGGTGCGGCCTCCAGCGCCGCCGCGCGTTGGATGGCGACCCAAGAAAACCGTGCCGACTTGGTGGGGGGCTTGAACCTCAAGGTGCAAGACGCCACTGTGCAACGCGCCTTGTTGGACATGAGCACCACCGCCCAAATCAACGACAGCCTGAAACTCGGCGGCGAGATGCTGGGCCAAATCCGACGCATTGGCAAACTGCACAAACCCAAAGTCGAACAAGCTGGCTTTGCCGTGCTCAAAGCCCCCGACATTCCCAGTGTGTTGGTGGAAACGGCCTTCATCAGCAACCCCGACGAAGAAACCCGGCTGGTCAGCGACAGCTACCAAAACGAGTTGGCCGACGCGCTGATGCGCAGCATCGAGCGCTATTTCTCACGCAACCCGCCGCTCGCGCGCACGCGCAACACCTGAGCCCGTTCATGCCATCTTCTTTACAAACCCCCAAGGCCTATCTCAACCACGCAGGTGCTTCGTTGATGCCCCCAGCTGTGCGCCAAGCCATGGTGGACCACCTGGCGCGCGAGTCGGTGCTCGGTGGCTACGCCGCAGCGGCGGCCATGGCCCCCGAACTGGACGCTGTGTACACCGATGCGGCCCAGTTGATGGGATGCGAGGCCGACGAGGTGGCGCTGACCACCGGCCACGCCAGTGGCTGGCGAGAGGTGGTGGGCAGCATGCACTTTGAAGCGGGCGACCGCATCTTGGTGGCACGCAGCGAATGGGGCGGCAACTACGCCGCCCTCACCCACATCGCGCAACGCACAGGGGCCCGCGTGGAGGTGATTCCGTGCACCGCCGACGGCACGCTGTGCTTGACGCAGTTGGCCCAGATGATGGATGCACGTGTGCGCTTGATCTCGCTGACCTGGCTGCCCGCCAACGGTGGCTTGATTCAACCCGCACAACAAGTCGGTGCCCTGGCACGTGCCGCTGGCGTGCCTTATGTGCTGGACGCTGCACAAGCGCTGGGACAGCTGCCCGTGGATGTGCGTGCGCTGGGCTGCGATGTGCTGACAGCACCCGGGCGCAAGTGGTTGCGAGGTCCACGTGGCACCGGCCTGCTGTATGTGCGGCGCGACTTCATGGCGCAGCTCGTGCCCAACACCGTCGACCAATACTCGGCGCCTTACCGTGATGGGGCTTACCACTTGCGCGCAGACGCCAAGCGGTTTGAAACCTCTGAGGCTTGCATGGCCGCACGCTTGGGGCTGGGGGTGGCCATTCGTCAAACCCTGGCGATGGGCGTGGAGACCATTCAAGCCAAAGTGCGTGAACGCGCCGAGTGCATGCGTCACGCCTTGTCTGCGATAGAGGGCGTGCAGTTGCAAGACCTGGGCACCGAACGCTCTGCCCTGGTGGCCTTCACCGTAAAAGGTATGCCCGCCAGCGTGGTGCGCGCCCACCTCATGACGCACGGCGTGGACGTGGCCGTGAATGGCTTGTCGTTCACGCCGCTGGACATGGCGGCACGTGGCCTGCATAACGTGGTTCGCGCCTCGGCCCACACCGACACCCGCGACGAAGAAATCGAAGCGCTGGTGACGGCCTTAACTCACCTGACCACAAAGCCTTGACCCATGACCGAACACGACAGCACCCCCGCCCCCCAAGCCCGCAACCCGCTGCATGGCATGACGCTAGAAAAAATCTTGCTGGCGCTCGAAGCCCACTACGGCTGGGAAGGTTTGGGGGAGCGCATTGCGGTGCGCTGCTTCACGCACGACCCGAGCGTGGCGTCGAGTCTGAAGTTTTTACGTAAAACGCCTTGGGCGCGTGAGAAGGTAGAGGGCCTCTACCTGTTCATGCTGCGCGACGTGCGCCGCGCCCACAAGGACTGAAACCGATCACGCTTTGTTGCTGCGCGAGGCTTTCCAGGAACCGTAAATCGCCAGGGTGCTGGGAATCAAAATCAAGGCCCAAATGATTTGCCCCAGGTGAGCTTTGACCCATGAGAGGTTGCCAAACAAATAGCCAGTGGTAACGAGGCTGCCCACCCACAGTGCGCCGCCGAGCACGTCGAACAAGATGAACTTGCGTCGCGTCATTTGTGCCACACCTGCCACAAAGGGCGCAAAGGTGCGCACAAAGGGCATGAAGCGCGCAGCCACCAAGGTGATGCCGCCATAGCGTTCGTAAAACGCATGGGCTTGGTCAAAGGCGCGGCGGTTGAACAACTTGGAGTCCTCCCACCCAAACACCTTGGGTCCGAAGTAGCGACCAATCGTGTAATTGGTTTGGTTACCCGCCACCGCCGCGACAAACAACAAACCAACCGACAAGTTGTAGTCCATCATGCCAAGACCACACAAGGTGCCCACCACAAACAGCAAAGAGTCGCCAGGCAAAAACGGCATCACCACAATGCCCGTTTCGACAAAGACAATCAAAAACAACCACGCATAACCCCAAAGCCCGAAGGTTTCCATCAAGGCTTCAAGGTGGTGGTCGATGTGAAGAACCAAGTCGAGGAAGAAGGTGAGGGAGTTCATGTTTGGATTATTGCAGGCTCTAAAATCCGCCCGTGCATCCAACCCACCAACCTTCTCGCCCCATCCGCGAACTCCCCGATGAACTGATCAGCCAGATCGCTGCTGGCGAGGTGGTGGAGCGCCCCGCCTCGGTGGTGCGCGAGTTGGTGGACAACGCGCTCGACGCGGGGGCCACGCAAATTACCGTGCGTCTGCTGGCCGGGGGCGTGCGCTTGATCAGTGTGGAAGACAACGGCGTGGGCATTCCTGCTGCCGAGTTACCCATTGCCCTCAAGCGCCACGCCACCAGCAAGATCGACAGCCTGCACGAGCTGGAGTCGGTGGGCACCATGGGCTTTCGCGGTGAGGCGCTGGCTGCCATTCACTCGGTGTCTGAACTCTCGGTGTTGTCGCGCACCGCCGAGCAAGACAGCGCCATGCTGCTCGACGGTCGCAGCGGCGAGTTGCAACCTGTGGCACGTGCCCAAGGCACCACGGTGGAAGTGAAAGAGCTGTTCTACAGCACGCCCGCACGGCGCAAATTTTTGAAGACCGACAACACCGAACTGGCGCATTGCGTGGAGGCTGTGCGCCGCCATGCGCTGACGCGCCCCGAAGTGGGCTTTGCCATTTGGCACGAAGGCAAGTTGGTGGAGCAGTGGCGCGCACAGCAAGGCGACGGTGCGCTTGACCGCCGCTTGGCCGATGTGTTGGGCGAGGACTTTGTACGCGACTCGGTGGCGGTGAATTACCAAAGCGGTCACTTCACCGTGGTGGGCCGCGCGGGCATTCCAGACGCCGCACGGGCCCGCTCAGACCACCAATACGCCTACGTCAATGGCCGCTATGTGCGCGACAAGGTGATGAGCCACGCTGCACGCAGCGCCTACGAAGACGTGCTGCACGGCCAGCGCCAACCGGTCTACGCCCTGTACCTGGAGATAGACCCCACACGGGTGGATGTGAACGTGCACCCCACCAAAATTGAGGTGCGTTTTCGCGATGGCCGCGAGGTACACCAAGCGGTGCGCCATGCGGTGGAGAACGCATTGGCTATTCCCCGCGCCACCTTGATTGGCGACACCTCCCCCGAGTTGTTGGACGGCCCAGGCTCAGCGCCTGTGCTGAACCCCTCAGCACCTGTGCTGAACCCGTCCACACCTGTACTGCGCCCTTCCGCTCCCGCCTGGCCCAACGCCAACTGGCAGCAAGCCGCCATGCCCCTGAGCGGCAACCGGGTCAGCGACGTGGGTCAGCTGTGGCAACCCAGCGTGCGAACGCAACCCACGGCACAAGAAGAAACCCCCGGCAGCTTTGCCTATGACGCATCTGGCAACGCGGCCAGCACGACAACGGCCAACCCCAGCGAGCACCCAGAAGGCACGTGGCCGCTGGGCAAAGCCCTGGCCCAGTTGCACGGCGTGTACATCTTGGCCGAGAACACGCAAGGCCTGGTGCTGGTCGACATGCACGCTGCGCACGAACGCATCGTGTACGAACAACTCAAGCAACAGATGGACGTGCAGGCCATGGCCAGCCAACCGCTGTTGATTCCCGCCACCTTCAACGCCACCGCGCAAGAGGTGGCCACCGCCGAGGCCTGTGCCGAAGCGCTGCTGGAGCTGGGGCTGGAAATTTCTGCCTTGTCCGCCAAAACCTTGGCCGTGCGTGCGGTGCCCAGCAGCTTGGCGCAAGGCGATGCGGTGGCACTGGCGCGCAGTGTGTTGGCCGAGTTGTCACAACACGACGCCAGCACGGTGGTGCAACGCGCGCGCAACGAACTGTTGGCCACCATGGCCTGCCACGGGGCGGTGCGCGCCAACCGGCGTTTGACGCTGGACGAGATGAATGGCCTGTTGCGCCAAATGGAAGTGACCGAACGTTCCGACCAATGCAACCACGGTCGCCCCACCTGGCGGCAACTGAGCATGCGTGAACTTGACGCCCTGTTTTTGCGCGGACGTTGATGCCCAGCCCTGAATTCAACGTGGATGCCTTGGCCTTGGTGGGCCCTACTGCCAGCGGCAAAACAGCGGCAGCACTGGCCATCGCAGAGCGTTGGCCAGTCGAGATCATCAGCATGGATTCGGCTTTGGTTTATCGTGGCATGGACATTGGCACCGCCAAGCCCAGCGCCGCCGAGCTGGCCCAGGTGCCACACCACCTGATCGACATCCGCGAGCCCACGCAGGCCTACAGCGCGGCTGAATTTGCTCGTGATGCCAAGGCCTTGATGGCCGACATACGCAGCCGTGGTCGCCTGCCTCTGGTGGTGGGCGGCACCCTGCTCTACCTCAAAGCCCTGCGCGAAGGTCTGGACGACTTGCCCACGGCGCAACCCGCGCTGCGTGCCGAGATCGACGCACAGGCCGCGCGCGAAGGTTGGCCCGCACTGCACGCTGAGTTGGCACGGGTGGACCCCATCACCGCCCAGCGCCTGCCGCCCCACGATGCGCAGCGCATTTCGCGCGCGCTCGAAGTGTGGCGGGTCAGCGGCAAGCCTCTGTCGCAGTGGTTCGCCGAAGCGGATGCACAACGCAGCACGCCCAAGGCGCTGAACATGCCGGTGCTGTCGCTCGAACCCCACGACCGAGCCTGGTTGCATGCACGCATTGGCCAACGCTTTGACGCCATGCTGGCCGCCGGCTTTGTGGAAGAAGTGCGCGCCTTGCGCCAACGCCCTGAGTTGAATGCCGACTTGCCCAGCATACGCTGTGTGGGGTACCGCCAAGCGTGGGAGTTGCTTGATGAGGCCGAGTTGCGCGGCATGGCGTTTGAGCGCTTGTTGCCGGTGTTGCATGAACTCGGCAGCGCCGCCACGCGGCAGTTGGCCAAACGTCAGTTGACCTGGCTGCGCAGCATGGACGATCGGGTGGTGGTGGCCTGTGACGCAGCCGACGCGCTGCAACAGACGGTGCGCGCGGCGCAAGGGTTTATTGCAGCGGACCTTTGAGCGCGTCGGGCATGGGCAAGGGCACGACCTGAATGCCTTCGTCCAGCAAGGCCTCTGTTTCTTCTGGCGTGGCGTGCCCGCGAATGTTGCGTGGCTCGCTCTCACCGTAGTGCATCTTGCGGGCTTCTTCTGAGAATTGAGTGCCCACGTCTTCGGTGTTGGCCACCACATGGCGCACCATCTGCATCCAGGCCGCTTGCAGTTGCGCGGGTGCCAGGCTGGCCACCTCTTGGGGGCTGACGGTGGCGGGAACAGAAGATGGTGCGGGGGGCACGCCAGCGTGCTGTTCGTGTTCGGTCGTGTCTGCGTTGGCGCTTGGGGTGCTGCGCGGCTCAGGCTCGCCGCGTGCGCTGCTCAAGTTCAAGCGAGGGGCGCTGAGCATTTTGGTGATGCTGGCGTCGCCGCACATCGGGCATGTCACCAAACCAAGTGCAAGCTGGCTTTGGAAGTCGTCTTCCGAAGCGAACCAGCCTTCAAAGCTGTGTTGGTGGGCGCAGTGCAAGTCGAGAACTTTCATGCCTCGATTATCCCGCAGGCCAAGGTTCAGGGTGCAGGCTGCCAGCGCAAAGGCCATGCACCGCTGAGGTGGTTTTGCAGCCACAGCAAACCGGTCAAGGTTTTGGCGTCGGTCAATTGCCCGTCACGTGACCAGGCCAGCAACTCGTCCACACTGGCGCTGAACACATCCAAGAATTCGCCTTGGTCCAGCTGACGCTCACCCAGACGCAAGCCACGGGCAAACCAGATGTCGATGAACTCGGTGGAGTAGCTGATCACCGGGTGCAGCACGCCCGCATGGGCCCACTCGGTGGCGCGGTAGCCGGTTTCTTCCAGCAGCTCACGCTGGGCACAGGCCAAGCGGTCTTCGCCCGGGTCGAGCTTGCCTGCCGGAAACTCAATCATCACCTGCTGCATGGGGTAGCGGTATTGGCGCTCCATGACCAAGCGGCCGTCATCCAACAAGGCAATCACCATCACCGCACCCGGATGGATCACGTACTCACGGGTGGCGATGTCGCCGTTGGGCAAACGCACTTGGTCACGAAACGCGTGCAGAAAGTGGCCTTTGAACACCTCGGCTTGGTGCAAGGTCTGCTCGACCAAATGTTGGTCTTGCGCTGCGATGGGCGCGTTGTTGGGAAATGCGTGATGCACAAACGTCATGCGTCGAGTCCCGTCTCAGAGGTCAGCGGATAAATAGCAAAAAGCCAGCACGTGGCTGGCTTTTGCGAAGGTTCAGTCTCACAGGGCTGAACTCAAGTGCCCAGGGTCGAAACGATGGCACGCGCGCACAGCGCCATCAGGCCACCGGGCAACAGGCCCAAGATCAACACCAAAGCGCCGTTGATGGTCAACACCACGCGCACATCGATACCAGCCGACACGGTGCTGGCGGTGATGGGGGCATCGAAGTACATGACTTTGACCACGCGCAGGTAGTAGAAGGCACCGATGAGCGACATCATCACCGCGAACACAGCCAGCACCAGGGCACTGGTTTGGCCTGACGCGATCAAGGCTTGCAGCACCGACAGCTTGGCATAAAAGCCCACCAACGGTGGCACGCCTGCCAGCGAGAACAAGCACACGGCCATGACACCTGCGTACAGCGGGCTGCGTTGGTTCAAGCCTGCCAGATCGGATATTTCTTCGCTTTCAAAGCCTTCGCGCGCCAACAGCAAGATGATGCCGAAGGTGGCCAAGGTGGTGAGCACATAGGTGATCACGTAGAACATGGCCGAGCTGTAGGCGTTGGCCGCCGCGACGGTGTTGCCGTTGACCACGCCAGAGAGCAGACCGATCAACACAAAACCCATTTGCGAAATAGTGGAGAAAGCCAACATGCGCTTGAGGTTGGTCTGTGCAATGGCGGCCAGGTTACCCACCAGCAAGGAGCCGATGGAGAGCACCATCAACATTTGCTGCCAGTCAATCGCCAAAGGCAGCAAGCCTTCCACCAACAAGCGGATGGTCATGGCAAAAGCAGCCAACTTGGGCGCACCACCAATCATCAAGGTCACCACTGTGGGGGCACCTTGGTACACGTCGGGAATCCACATGTGGAAAGGCACCACGCCCAGTTTAAACGCCAGGCCACACACCACAAACACCAAGCCCAACACCAACACTTGGTGCTTGATTTGGCCCGAGGCCACCGCCTTGAACACGGTGCTGATGTCGAGCGAACCGGTGGCACCGTACAGCATGGACAAGCCGTAGAGCAAGAAGCCACTGGCCAGAGCGCCCAGCACAAAGTACTTCATGGCGGCTTCGCTGGCGGTGGCGTTGTCGCGACGCAAAGCCACCAAGGCGTAGCTGGAGAGCGTGAGCAATTCGAGGCCGAGGTACAGCACGAGGAAGTTGTTGCCCGAGATCATGACAAACATGCCCAGCAACGCAAACAAACCCAAGGTGAATATTTCGCCACCACGCAACATGTCACGGTCTGCCGCATAAGGGCGGCCATAGACCAGGGTGACCATCACGGCCAGCGAGGCAAAGCACTTGAGCCAGTTGCCCATGGGGTCAGACACCACCATGTTGCCAAAGCTGTACACGGTGCTGCCTGAACCTGCGGCGTTGGCCTCCAACCAAGCCACCACGCCGAGGGTGATGAGCGACAAGGCATAGGTGGTGGTACGACGTGGGCTCTTGACGAACAGGTCGATCATGGCAATGACGATCGCCATGACAGCCAGCAAGATTTCAGGATAAACCGCAGCGATGCTCAGTTTTTCAAACATTTTCTATCCCTCTTTATTGGGGCAACTTGGAGACAGCCACGTGCTTGAGCAAGTCAGCCACAGAGGTGTCCATCACGTCGGTGAAGGGCTTGGGGAACAAGCCCATGGCCAGCACCGCAATGGCCAGCAAAGCCAGCATCAGGAACTCGCGGCTGTTGATGTCGGTGAGCTCTTTCACGTGGTCGTTGGCCACAGGGCCCAGATACACGCGTTTGACCATCCACAAGGTGTAGGCCGCACCAAAGATCAAAGCGGAAGCAGCGGCAAAGCCGATCCAGAAGTTGTATTGGATGGCACCCAGGATGACCATCCACTCGCCCACAAAACCAGCGGTGCCTGGCAAACCGCAGTTGGCCATGGCAAACAACAACGCAAAGGCGGAAAACTTGGGCATGGTGTTGACCACGCCACCGTAGCTGGCAATTTCACGCGAGTGCATGCGGTCGTAGAGCACACCGATGGACAAGAACATGGCACCCGACACAAAGCCGTGCGCGATCATCTGCACCAAGGCACCAGAGACACCGATGTCGTTGAAGATGAAAAAGCCGAGTGTGACAAACCCCATGTGCGCCACCGATGAATAAGCCACCAGCTTTTTCATGTCTTCTTGCACCATGGCCACCAAGCCTACATAGACCACCGCCACCAAGGACAAGGCAATCATGAGCCACGCAAATTCGCGCGCTGCATCGGGCGCGATGGGCAATGAAAAACGCAAGAAGCCATAGGCACCGAGCTTGAGCATGATGGCCGCCAGCACGGCAGAACCACCGGTGGGCGCTTCCACGTGCACGTCAGGCAACCACGTGTGAACTGGCCACATGGGCACCTTCACCGCAAAGGCAGCGAAGAAGGCAAAGAACAACAAGGTTTGTGCGTTGGCCGGCAAGGGCAGTTTGTGCCAAGTGGCCAAATCGAAGCTGCCACCCGACTGGGTGTACAAATAGATCAAGGCAATCAGCATCAGCAAAGAGCCGAGCAAGGTGTAGAGGAAGAACTTGAAAGCCGCGTAAATCTTGTTCGGACCGCCCCAGATACCAATGATCAGGTACATCGGAATCAGTGTGGCTTCGAAGAAGACATAAAACAGCATGCCGTCGATGGCGCTGAAGACGCCAATCATCAAACCGCTCAAGATCAGGAACGCGCCCATGTATTGGTTCACGCGCTCGGTGATGACCTCCCAGCCGGCAATCACCACGATGACGGTGATGAATGCGGTGAGCAGCACAAACCACAGCGACAAACCGTCAACGCCCAGGTGGTAGAACACATTGAAGCGTTCAATCCAAGAGGCTTTCTCGACAAACTGCATGGCCGAGGTGCCCAGCTCAAAGCCGTTGTACAAGGGCACGGTGACTGCCAAGCTGACCAGCGAGCCGATCAGGGCAATCCAACGCACCGTCTTGGCCTGTTGGTCTGACCCGAAGGCCAACAACACAGCGCCGAAGAAAATTGGCGTCCAAATGGCAAGGCTCAACAAACCCATTTTTTATTCTCCTTATTTGAGCCAGACGAACCAAGTCATCAGCACGAACACGCCCAAGATCATCACCAAGGCGTAGTTGTAGAGGTAGCCCGACTGCAAGCCACGTGTCACCGAAGACACCCAACCCACCAGCTTCCAGGAACCGTTGACGATGCCGCCATCGATGATGGCTTGGTCGCCACCCTTCCACAGCCCTGTGCCCAAGGCACGTGCGCCACGGGCCAAGACGTTTTCGTTGAACCAGTCCAGGTAGTACTTGTTTTCCAACAAGGTGTAGATGGGTTGGCACACGCGTTTGATGGCAGTGGGCACGGCGGGGTTGACCATGTACATGTAGTACGAACTGGCCACCCCTGTCAGCGCCAACCAAAACGGCAGCGAGCTGAAGGCATGCAAGGCCATGGCCACGGCACCGTGGTACTCGTGGGCCAGCTCATGCATGGCGTGGTGTTTGTCGGCGTCGATGAAGATGGCGTCTTTGAAGAACTCACCATAGAGCATCGGGTCGATGGTGAGGTAGCCAATGACCACCGAAGGAATAGCCAACAACAGCAGAGGCACCGTCACCACCCAGGGTGACTCGTGCGGGCTGTGGTCGTGGCCATGGTCATCATGGCCATGGTGGTCATCGTGTGCGTGGTGTGCATCAGGGTTCTGGTCATATCGTTCTTCGCCATGGAACACCAAGAAGTACATGCGGAAGGAATAAAAGGCGGTGACAAACACACCGGCCAACACAGCAAAGTGCGCAAAGCCCGCGCCGGGCAAATGGCTTTCAGCCACGGCTTCGATGATGCTGTCTTTGGAATAGAAGCCCGCAAAGAATGGCGTACCAATCAAAGCCAGCGAGCCCAGCAACGAAGTGATCCAGGTGATGGGCATGTACTTGCGCACGCCGCCCATCCAACGGATGTCCTGGTTGTGGTGCATGCCCATGATGACCGAGCCAGCACCCAAGAACAACAGGGCTTTGAAGAAGGCGTGGGTCATGAGGTGAAACACCGCCACCGAGTAAGCCGACGCGCCCAAGGCCACCGTCATGTAACCCAATTGCGACAAGGTGGAGTAAGCCACCACGCGCTTGATGTCGTTTTGAATCAGGCCCAAAAAGCCCATGAACAAAGCCGTGATGGCACCGATCACCAAGATGAAGTTGAGCGCGGTATCCGACAACTCAAACAAGGGCGACATGCGCGTCACCATGAAGATGCCAGCGGTCACCATGGTGGCGGCGTGGATCAAGGCAGAAATGGGCGTGGGGCCTTCCATCGAGTCAGGCAACCACACGTGCAAGGGAAATTGGGCTGATTTGCCCATGGCGCCAATGAACAGGCAAATACAGATCACCGTCACCAACATCCAGTCGGTGCCGGGGAAGGTGATGGCACCCAGCTCAGCCGTTTTGGCAAAGGCTTCGGTGTAGTTCAAGGTGCCGGCATAGGCCACGATCAAGCCAATGCCCAAGATGAAACCAAAGTCACCCACGCGGTTGACCAAAAAGGCTTTCATGTTGGCGAAGATGGCCGTGGGTTTGTTGAACCAGAAACCGATCAACAAGTACGACACCAAGCCCACGGCTTCCCAACCAAAGAACAGTTGCAGCATGTTGTTGCTCATGACCAGCATCAACATGGAGAAAGTGAACAGCGAGATGTAGGAGAAGAAGCGGTTGTAGCCCTCGTCCTCTTCCATGTAGCCAATGGTGTAGAGGTGAACCATCAATGAGACGAAGGTGACCACGCACATCATCATGGCGGTCAGGCCATCCACCAAAAAGCCCACTTCCATTTTCAAACCGCCCACCACCATCCAGGTGTAGAGGGTCTCGTTGAAGCGGGCACCGTCGATGGCCACGCTCTTGAGCGTCATGGCCGACAACACAAAGGCGATGAACACGCCCAAAATGGTCAAGGTGTGGGTCAGGCGACGGCCAATCCAGTTGCCACCGAAACGGGTGCCAAACAGGCCAGCCAAAGTTGAGCCAACCAGCGGGGCCAGGGGAACGGCCAGCAAAGTAGAAGCTTGTAGGGTTTGTGACATGGTGTCAGACCTCCGCAGAGCCGCCCCAAGGCAGGCCTGAGCCCCCTTGGGAGGCAGTGAATACACAAAGTGATGAACGTGGGGGCTTCATATCAGCCCTTGAGCGTGTTGAGTTCATCCACGTTGATGCTGGACTTGTTGCGGAACAACTGCACCAGAATCGCCAGACCGATGGCCGACTCAGCAGCCGCCACCGTCAAGATGAAGAAAACAAAAATTTGACCGTTCAAGTCGCCCAAGTAGTGCGAGAACGCCACAAAGTTCATGTTGACAGCGAGCAGCATCAACTCAATCGCCATCAACAAGACGATCAAGTTTTTGCGGTTCAAGAAGATGCCGGTCACAGACAAGGCGAACAAAATCGCGCCCAACGTCAGGTAGTGGCCTAAGGTGATGCTCATGCTTGTTTCTCCTGCTCAGGGGCGGGCTCAGCGGCAGGTTGAACCGCTGCCATCTTGACCAAGGACACACGGTCACGCGCTTTGACGCGCACTTGCTGACTCGGGTCCTGGGTTTTGGTGTCTTTGCGGGCGCGCAAGGTCAAGGCGATGGCAGCAATCAAGGCCACCAACAAAATGATCGCTGCCACTTGCACGGGGTAGAGGTACTCGGTGTAGAGCAACACGCCCAAGGCCTTGGTGTTGGAGACTTGCGCCACCACCACATGGCCCACATCGGCCGCCTGAGACGCTGCGGCCAGCGCCGCAGAGGCTGTGTCAGCAGGAGCCGTCACGACCACGGGCGTGACCACCGAGGGCAAGGCCGAGACACGTGGCTCGCTGACGCGAAAGCCACCCAACAGCACGGCAGCCAGTTCAAGCGCAATCACCGCGCCCACCGTGGCAGCCAGAGGAAAGTGTTTCCAAAAGCCTTGGCGAATGCTGTCGATGTTGATGTCGAGCATCATCACCACAAACAAGAACAAGACCATCACAGCACCCACGTACACCAGCACCAAGGCGATGGAGAGGAACTCTGCTTTGAGCAGCATCCACACGCCCGAAGCCTGGAAGAACGCCAGCACCAAATAGAGGGCGGCGTGCACAGGGTTACGCGCCGTGATGACGCGGAATGCGGCAAACAGCAAGACTGCTGAGAACGCGTAGAAAAGAGCCGATTGAACGTCCATCATGAAATCTTTCAGCGGTATTTGGCGTCAGCAGCTTTGTTGGCCGCAATCTCGGGTTCGTAGCGGTCACCCACGGCCAGCAACATCTCTTTGGTGAAGTACAGGTCACCGCGCTTTTCGCCGTGGTACTCAAAGATGTGGGTTTCGACGATCGAGTCGACCGGGCAGCTCTCTTCGCAAAAACCGCAGAAGATGCATTTGGTCAGGTCGATGTCATAGCGTGTGGTGCGGCGGCTGCCATCGGCACGTTGGTCGGACTCAATGGTGATGGCCATGGCCGGGCACACAGCTTCGCACAGCTTGCAGGCAATGCAACGCTCTTCGCCGTTTTCATAGCGACGCAAGGCGTGCAGGCCACGAAAGCGTGGCGACATGGGTGTTTTCTCTTCAGGAAACTGCACCGTGATGCTGCGCGAGAACATGTACTTGCCAGTCAAGGCCATGCCTTTGAACAGCTCGGTGAGCAAGAAGCTCGACAAAAAGTCGCGCAACGAGAAAGGGGCGGAATGTGTCGTTGTAGTCATGGTGTGTGCTCCGGCATCAGTTCCAGATGTTCCATGGGGTCTGCATCCAGACACCCACCACCAGCAACCAAACCAAGGTCACGGGAATAAAAATCTTCCAGCCCAAACGCATGATCTGGTCATAGCGGTAGCGTGGGAAGGTGGCGCGCACCCACAGGAACATGGTCACGACCACGAAGGTTTTGAGGCCTAACCAAATCCAGCCCGGCACCAGGTTGAACAGTGCGTTGTCCAGAGGAGACAACCAGCCGCCCAAGAACATCACCACGGCCAGCATGGACACCAAAATCATGTTGGCGTATTCGGCCAAGAAGAACATGGCAAATGACATGCCCGAGTACTCGATCATGTGGCCGGCCACAATTTCAGACTCGCCTTCCACCACGTCAAACGGGTGACGGTTGGTTTCAGCCAAGCCAGAGATGAAATAGACCAAGAAGATGGGCAACAGGGGCAACCAGTTCCACGACAGAAAGGTCAGGCCTTTGTCGGCCATCATGCCTTTGGCCTGGCCCATCACGATGTCGCTCATGTTGAGGCTGGCAGACACCATCAACACGATCACAAAGCAAAAGCCCATGGCGATTTCGTAGCTCACCATTTGGGCCGAGGCACGCATGGCGCCCAAGAAAGCGTATTTAGAGTTGGAAGCCCAACCCGCAATGATCACGCCGTACACCTCCAGCGAGGTGATGGCCATCAAGAACAGCAAGCCAGCATTGACATTGGCCAAGGCCACATCCGGGCCAAAGGGAATCACCGCCCAGGCGGCGAGCGCAGGCATGATGGTCATGATGGGGCCGAGCAAGAACAAGCCGGTAGAGGCTGGGGTCGGCACAATGATTTCTTTGGTCAATAGTTTGAGTGCATCGGCAATCGGTTGCAACAAACCACCGGGACCGGTGCGGTTGGGACCTTTGCGGATTTGGGTGTAGCCAATGGCTTTGCGCTCCCACAGCGTGAGGTAAGCCACGCAGCCCATCAAAGGCAGCAGCACCGCGACAATTTTGAGCAGCGTCCACAACACTGGCCACGCCATGGTGGTCCACCATGCTTGGGATGACAGGGCCAGGCCTGCGTTGAAAATTGCGTCCACCATCACAGACCTCCTTCCAACTTCGCATCGACCGTAGGTTGTTTGGCATCCGCCGTGAGCTGCAGCGACGGTGCGCGACGCACCAAGCTGTCGAGTTGGTAAATCGCGGCCGTGGCAGGTTGCCCTGCGACTGGGCTGACATCCACCTGCGCGCTACAAGCGTTGGACAACAAGGCTGCCACGTTGGCAGGAATGGCCTGGGCACGCACTTCGTCAATCGTCTCGAAGGCGAAACCTGGCACATGCAACATCGAACCCAAGACGCGCAACACTTTCCATGCGGGGCGGGTTTCACCCAAAGGTTTGACCACGCCGTGGAAGCTTTGCACGCGACCTTCGGTGTTGATGAAGGTGCCTGCTGTTTCGGTGAAAGGCGAGATGGGCAACAGCACATCGCTGATGTCCAGATTGGTTTTGAACGGTGACAAGGTGACCACCATCTCGGCTTGACCAATGGCCTGTGCAGCCGCAGCACCGTTGGCAGCGTCAGCAACAGGTTCCGTGTTGAGCAAGACCACGGCTTTCAAACCACCGGCCAACATTTGGCCTGCATTCAGGCCACCAGCCCCAGGCAAGGCCCCCACCACTTGGGCACCCACGGTGTTGGCGGCTTCGCCGAGATAACCCACGGTGGCGCCGGTTTGCGCGCCAATCCAGTTGGCCAAGCTCAACAAGCTCGATGCGTGTGCATGGTGCGCGGCGGCATTGCCCAACACAATGGCTTTGCGCTCACCACCCGTCAAAGACTTGGCGATGGCTTGCGCTTGTGCGTTGCTGGCGTTACCCACCACAGGTGCCGCAGCCCCGGTGATGGCCCCTACCGCAGCGGCGACATCGGCCAGGGCTTGCACCCAATGGGCGGCGTCAGCCAGCAAAGTGTTGGCCACCGGCATGGCCCAGTCGTAGGACTGCGCGTTCAAGGCATGCAGCTTGGCACCGTTGCGCACCGCTTGGCGCAGGCGTTGTGCCATCAAAGGCTGGTCTTTGCGGATGTTGCTGCCAATCACCAACACACGCTGCAATGTGCTCAGCGATGCCAATGAAGTGCCCAGCCAACGCGTTGTCGCATCGTGCTGGAAGTCTGCGGCACGCAAACGCGTGTCGATGTTTTGGCTGCCTAAGCCGCGCATGAGCGATGCGGCCAGGAACAACTCTTCGGCGGTGCTGTGCGGACTGGCCAAGGTGCCGATGGCCTGTGCACCGTGCTGGGCTTTGACGCCTTGCAGGCCATTGGCCACGTATTCCAAGGCGGTTTGCCAATCCACTTCTTTCCACTCGCCACCTTGCTTGAGCATGGGGGTGGTCAAGCGGTCGGCGCTCTCTAAGGCTTCGTAGCTGAAGCGATCACGGTCGGCAATCCAGCACTCGTTGACGTCTTCGTTTTCCAAAGGCACAACACGCAGCACTTTGTTGTTCTTGACTTGAACAATCAAATTGGCGCCGGTGGCGTCATGCGGGCTGACCGACTTGCGACGGCTCAACTCCCAGGTGCGGGCCTGGTAGCGGAAGGGTTTGCTGGTCAAAGCGCCGACGGGGCAGATGTCGATCATGTTGCCCGACAACTCGGAGTCCACCGACTGGCCCACAAAGGTTTCAATCTCGGCATGCTCGCCGCGGTGCGACATGCCCAGCTCCATGATGCCGGCCACTTCTTGGCCAAAGCGCACGCAGCGGGTGCAATGGATGCAACGGCTCATCTCTTCCATGCTGATGAGCGGACCTGCGTCTTTGTGGAACACGACGCGTTTTTCTTCTTCGTAACGCGAAGTCGAGCCACCATAACCCACCGCCAAGTCTTGCAACTGGCACTCACCGCCTTGGTCGCAAATCGGGCAATCGAGCGGGTGGTTGATGAGCAAGAACTCCATCACCGACTTCTGCGCTTTGACCGCCTTGTCGCTCTTGGTGCGAACGATCATGCCTTGCGTCACGGGCGTGGCACAGGCGGGCATGGGCTTGGGGGCTTTTTCCACATCGACCAGACACATGCGGCAGTTGGCCGCAATGCTGAGCTTCTTGTGGTAACAAAAGTGCGGAATGTAGGTGCCCGCCTTTTCAGCCGCATGCATGACCATGCAGCCTTCTTGGACTTCTATCTTTTTGCCGTCGAGTTCGATTTCAACCATGGTGCTTATCCGTCAAACGTACGCCGGGACCATGCAGGTCTTGTGCGTGATGTGGTGTTCAAATTCGTGGCGGAAATGTTTGAGCATGCCGCGCACAGGCATGGCGGCGGCGTCACCCAAGGCGCAAATCGTGCGGCCCATGATGTTTTCTGCCACGTTGTCCAACAACTCCATGTCACTGGGTCGGCCCTCGCCGCGCTCCAAGCGATCCACCATGCGCCACAGCCAACCTGTGCCTTCGCGGCAAGGGGTGCATTGGCCACATGATTCGTGCATGTAGAAATAGCTCAGGCGTTGCAGGCTCTTGACCATGCAGCGTGAATCGTCCATCACGATGACAGCGCCCGAACCCAACATCGAGCCCGCTTTGGCGATCGAGTCGTAGTCCATGGTGCAGTCCATGATGATGTGGGCTGGCAACACCGGGGCGGATGATCCGCCAGGAATCACCGCTTTGAGCTGGCGACCTTGGCGCACGCCACCCGCCAACTCCAACAATTTGGAGAACGGCGTGCCCATGGGGATTTCGTAGTTGCCAGGACGTTCCACGTCACCGCTGACCGAGAAGATCTTGGTGCCGCCGTTGTTGGGCTTGCCGCATTCGAGGTAAGCCTGCCCCCCGTTGCGAATGATCCACGGCACAGCTGCGAAGGTTTCGGTGTTATTGATGGTGGTGGGTTTGCCGTACAAACCAAAGCTGGCTGGAAATGGCGGCTTGAAGCGGGGTTGACCCTTCTTGCCTTCGAGCGACTCCAGCAACGCGGTTTCTTCACCGCAGATGTAAGCACCAAAACCATGGGCCGCATGCAACTGGAAGCTGAAGTTCGAGCCCATGATGCGATCGCCCAAAAAGCCTGCGGCACGCGCTTCTTCGAGGGCCGCTTCAAAGCGTTCGTAGGTCTGGAAAATTTCGCCGTGGATGTAGTTGTAACCCACGCTGATGCCCATGGCATAGGCCGCAATGGCCATGCCCTCAATCACGATGTGAGGGTTGTGTTGCAAGATCTCACGGTCTTTGCAAGTGCCCGGCTCACCTTCGTCCGAGTTACACACCAAATACTTTTGGCCAGGGAACTGGCGGGGCATGAAGCTCCACTTCAAACCGGTGGGAAAACCCGCACCGCCGCGACCACGCAGGCCCGACTCTTTGACGGCGGCAATGACTTGGTCTTGGGTCAGGCCCTGGCCGCCGTCTTGGCCCAAGATTTTGCGCAAGGCCTGGTAGCCACCACGCGCCACATAGTCTTGCAGCGACCAATTGCTGCCATTCAAGTCGGCCAAGATTTGGGGGCCCAGGTGACGGCCATGAAAGCAGGTCTCGACCGCGTTGGTCTGAAACTGAGAAAGCAGGTGTTGGAGGTTCATGGTTGGACTCCCGCAGGGCCGCCCCAAGGCAGGCCAGAGCCCCCAAGGGGGGCAGTGAATACGCGCAGCGATGAACGTGGGGGCATCATGTGTTTTCCTTCACCGCACGCAAACCATCGACCAACTGGTCGATCTTGTCGTTGCTCATGTAGCTGCACATGGTGCGGTCGTTGACCAACAGCACGGGTGCATCGGCGCAAGCACCCATGCACTCACCGGGCTGCACAGTGAACAGGCCATCAGAGGTAGTCTCGCCCACCTCAATGCCCAACTTGTTGACCAAGTGCACCAAAGCCGCTTGGCCATTGCGCAACTGGCATGGCAGGTTGGTGCACACATTGATCTTGAACTTGCCAACCGGTTTCTGGTTGTACATGTTGTAGAAGGTGGTCACTTCATGCACAGCCATCGGTGCCATGCCCAGGTGCTGGGCAATGGCGCGCTCGCTGTCAGCACTGACAAAGCCCTGCTCTTGCTGCACGATAGCCAAGCAGGCCATGACGGCCGACTGCTTTTGGTCATCGGGGTACTTGGCCACTTCGCGGTCGAAACGCGCGTAGGTTTGGGCCGACAGCGCGGGGCTGTGGGTGGTGGTGTGAGAACTCATCGGTCAATTTCCCCGAACACAATGTCCATGGTGCCAATCACCGCCACGGTGTCAGCGATCATGTGGCCACGCGCCATTTCATCCATGGCTGCCAAGTGGGCAAAACCAGGGGCGCGAATTTTCAATCGGTAAGGCTTGTTGGCACCGTCGCTCACGAGGTAAATGCCAAACTCGCCTTTGGGGTGCTCGACGGCGGCATAAGCCTCGCCTTCGGGCACATGAAAACCTTCGGTGAAGAGCTTGAAGTGGTGAATCAGCTCTTCCATGTTGGACTTCATGCCCTCGCGGCTGGGCGCGGCCACCTTGTGGTTGTCGGTGATGACAGGGCCTGGGTTGACACGCAACCACTGCACGCACTGCTGGATGATGCGGTTGGATTGGCGCATTTCTTCCACGCGCACCAAATAACGGTCATAGCAGTCGCCCGTTTTACCAACAGGGATGTCAAAGTCCATGCGGTCATACACGTCATACGGCTGGTGCTTGCGCAAGTCCCAGGCGATGCCTGAGCCACGCAGCATGGCACCGGTGAAGCCGAGGTTTTTGGCGCGCTCGGGCGTGACGATGCCGACATCGACCAAACGCTGTTTCCAGATGCGGTTGTCGGTCAGCAGGGTTTCGTACTCGTCCACCAGCTTGGGGAAGCGTTGCGTGAAGTCGTCGATGAAATCGAGCAGAGAGCCTTGGCGGTTTTCGTTCAAACGTGCGATGGCTTTGGCGTTGCGCACCTTGCTCGCCTTGTACTGGGGCATGGTGTCGGGCAGATCGCGGTACACGCCGCCTGGACGGAAATAAGCGGCATGCATGCGGGCACCCGACACCGCCTCGTACATGTCAAACAGGTCTTCGCGTTCGCGGAAGCAATAGATCAAGATGTTCATCGCGCCACAGTCAAACCCGTGGCAACCCAACCACAACAAATGGTTGAGCAAACGGGTGATTTCGGCATACATGACGCGGATGTACTGGGCACGCTCGGGCACCTCGATGCCCATCATTTTTTCAATCGCCAAGCAGTAAGCGTGTTCGTTGCTCATCATGGACAC
This sequence comes from Limnohabitans sp. JirII-29, assembly GCF_003063395.1. Lineage (NCBI taxonomy): Bacteria > Pseudomonadati > Pseudomonadota > Betaproteobacteria > Burkholderiales > Comamonadaceae > Limnohabitans > Limnohabitans sp. JirII-29. The sequence goes on along the minus strand of NZ_NESB01000001.1, from coordinate 143,611 downwards.
GTAATCGAGACGGTCCATGTAGGGCAGCGATTGGATGTAGGTTTTGCTCTCGGCCAATTTTTCAGTGGCGCGGTGCAGCAGACCGATGTGCGGATCGGCGCGTTGCACCACTTCGCCATCGAGCTCAAGCACCAAACGCAGCACGCCGTGCGCGGCTGGGTGTTGCGGACCCAGGTTGAGGGTGTAGTTTTTGATATCAGCCATGATTGGACTCCCGCCGGGCCGCCCTAAGGGAGGCCTGCGCGCCCTCGAGGGGCAGCGAATACACGAAGTGATGAGCGTGGGGGCGATGCATCATGCCAAGCCGCCGTAGTTGTCTTCGCGGATGATGCGCGGCGTGATCTCGCGCGGCTCAATGGTGACCGGCTGGTACACCACACGTTTTTGTTCAGCGTCGTAACGCATTTCGACATAGCCCGAAGTCGGGAAGTCTTTGCGGAACGGATGGCCAATGAAGCCATAGTCGGTCAAGATGCGACGCAGGTCTTCATGGCCTTCAAACACGATGCCATACAGGTCAAAGGCTTCGCGCTCGAACCAGTTGGCAGAATTCCACACATCGTTGACCGAAGCCACCAAGGGCATGTCATCGCTCACAGCAAAAACCCGCACGCGCAAGCGCCAGTTGTGGGCGATGGACAGCAAATGGCTCACCACCGCAAAGCGCGGGGCGTCGGTGAATTTGGAATGGGCACCGTCTTTGTAGCTGGAGTAGTCCAAGCCGCACAAGTCGATGAGTTGCTCAAAGCCCAAGCGCGCGTCATCGCGCAAGGTGCGCATGACCGCGTGGTAGTTGGCGGCTGACACGGTCAGCGTGACCTCGCCCAGCGCCGCATCAAGTTGCTGGATGTTGTCGCCCAGCACCTCTTGCAGGTTGGCTTGAAGCGTGTGAATGGAGTGGCTCATGGTCGCAGTCCTGCTCAACGGGCAATGGTGTTTTCGCGGCGAATCTTGCTCTGCAATTGCAAGATGCCGTACAGCAAGGCTTCCGCAGTGGGCGGGCAACCGGGCACATACACATCCACCGGCACCACACGGTCACAGCCGCGCACCACCGAATAGCTGTAGTGGTAGTAGCCGCCACCGTTGGCGCATGAGCCCATAGACAAGACCCAACGCGGCTCAGACATCTGGTCGTAGACCTTGCGCAAAGCAGGCGCCATCTTGTTGCACAAGGTGCCGGCCACGATCATCAGGTCCGATTGACGGGGGCTGGGGCGAAACAACATGCCAAAGCGGTCGATGTCGTAACGGGCAGCGCCCGCATGCATCATCTCCACCGCGCAGCAAGCCAGACCAAAGGTCATGGGCCACAACGAGCCAGTCTTGGCCCAGTTCACCACCGAGTCGTAGGACGTGGTGATGAAGCCTTCTTTGAAAACGCCTTCAATTGCCATATGAGTTCCTTAATTCTTTTCCTGCCATGCAACGCTCGGGATCACTCCCAATCGATGGCACCCTTGATCCACATGTAGGCAAAGCCTGCAACCAAAATGGCCAGGAAAATCATCATGTCGATGAAGCCGATGAAACCAATTTCCTTGAGCGCCACGGCCCAAGGAAATAAAAATGCAATTTCGAGGTCGAACAAAATGAAGAGGATGGCGATCAGGTAGTAACGCACATCAAACTTCATGCGGGCGTCTTCAAACGCTTCAAAACCGCATTCGTAAGGGGAGTTTTTGGCAGGGTCGGGGCGATTAGGGCCCAGGAAGTAACCCAGAACTTGGGGGACAACCCCCACGCCAAGGCCTACAAGGATAAACAGGAGGACGGGGAGGTACTGTTCAAGGCTCATCGCAATCTCGCGGTATGACTAGTCGTTCTTAGTCTGCGAGTCTGCCCGACCTGGTTGACACCAGATTGACAGCAGACTTTGTTTGGATGGTGCCGTCGGCGAGACTCGAACTCGCACAGCTTTCGCCACTACCCCCTCAAGATAGCGTGTCTACCAATTTCACCACGACGGCTTGTATGCGTTCAGTTCAACGAAGAGGAATAACGCTTACTGAACAGCCTCAGAGTTTACCCTGAAAAGAACGATTTTCTCTCTGAAGCTTGAGGTTTTATGTTCACTTGGTGGGGATTTGTGCCGCGCCAGACGCAGGCACAACAGCGGCAGGAACAGCATCGGCTGAGGCACCCGCAGCAGGTGCCACCACCGCACCTTCAAGCACACTGCCCGAACTGGCAGGACGCAAGTTGCCAAAGTAAGCCAAGGCCAGCGTGCAAGCAAAAAATACAGCGGCTAATACGCCCGTGGTACGCGACAAAAAGTTCGCACCACCACTGGCACCAAACAAGCTGCCTGAGCTGCCACTGCCAAAAGCTGCGCCCATGTCGGCACCTTTGCCGTGCTGGACCAAGATGAGGCCGATCATGGCCAAAGCAGCCAACAACTGAACCACTTGCACAATGTTAAGAATCAAATTCATAAAAACTCCGAAATAGCTGTGTGTCAGCGGGCAGCCGCTGCGATGATGGTCAAAAAGTCAGCCGACTTCAACGCCGCGCCGCCAATCAACCCACCATCAATATCTGGTTGGCTCAGCAACTGAGCCGCATTGGCAGCGTTCATGCTGCCACCATAAAGAATTTGCACGCGGTCCGCATGTGCAGTCGCTGCCTGCAATTGCGCACGCAACACAGCGTGCACGGCTTGAGCTTGCTCTGGCGTGGCAGTTTGGCCTGTGCCAATGGCCCACACGGGCTCGTAAGCCACCACGATCTCGCTGATGCAATGCCCGTTGGTGTGAATGACCGCAGCCAGTTGGCGCTTCACCACCTCTTCGGTTTGACCGGCTTCGCGCTCGGCCAAGGTCTCACCCACACACACGATGGGTGTGATGCCTGCCGACAAGGCACGTTGCGCCTTGATAGCCACCAACTCATCGCTTTCGGCATGGTATTGACGACGCTCAGAGTGCCCCACGATGGCAAAACGCACCGCAAAGTCTTTCAACATGGCAGCAGAAATTTCACCGGTGTAGGCACCTTGCTCGTGCGCAGACAAATCTTGCGCGCCCAGCTCAATGCCCGAGCTCTGTGTCAGTTGCTGCACTTGCGACAAATAAGCCGCAGGCACACATACCGCCACTTGCGCTTGCTGACCCGCGAGTGCTGCACTCAACCCTTGTGCAATGCTGTGCACCAAAGCCTGGTTGGCAGCCAAGCTGCCATTCATTTTCCAATTGCCTGCAATGAGTTTTTGTTTCATGACAAGTTCCAAGTCAACACAATCTTGCCAATGTGCTGGTTCGACTCCATCAAGCGATGGGCCCGTTCAGCGCCATCCAGCGAGGCTGCATCAAAAGTTGAATGAATCACCGGCTTGATTCGACCGGCTTCGATCAGGGGCCAAACCTGCTGGCGCAGACTGCTGGCAATGGCTGCTTTGAATGCCACCGGACGTGGGCGCAGGGTTGAACCGGTGATGGTCAAACGGCGACGCAGGACCAAGCCTGCGTTAAAGTTGCTCTTGACCCCACCCTGGACAGCGATGATGACCAAACGGCCATCTTCAGCCAAACATTCAACCTCACGCGCCACATAGTCGCCCGCCACCATGTCGAGCACCACATCCACGCCTTTGCCATCGGTCAGGCGTTTGACCTCAGCCACAAAGTCATGTGTTTTGTAATTGATGGCGTGATCTGCCCCCAGCGCCACGCAGGCGGCGCATTTGTCGTCGCTGCCCGCAGTCACGATGACCTTGGCACCCAGGGCTTTAGCCATTTGAATGGCCGTCACACCAATGCCGCTCGAGCCGCCTTGCACCAACAAGGTTTCCCCTGCCTGTAGACGACCGCGGTCAAACACATTGCTCCACACCGTGAAGAATGTCTCTGGCAACGATGCAGCCTCGACATCGCTCAGACCTTTTGGAATTGGCAAACACTGCCCGACAGGTGCCACACAATGGTCGGCATAACCGCCACCGGCCACCAAGGCACACACACGGTCACCCACCTTCAGACCTGCAGCCGCCATAGCCGCTGCGTCGCCTGAGGCGATGACACCGGCGACTTCCAGCCCAGGCACATCCGATGCCCCAGGAGGCACAGGGTAGTTGCCAGTACGCTGCAACACGTCAGGGCGGTTCACGCCGCTGGCGCTGACGCGAATCAGCAACTCGCCCACGCCTGGCTGCGGCGCAGGCCGTTGGCCTGGACGCAGCACCTCAGGAGCACCGGGCGATGTGATGTCAACAATGCGCATCATGTGCGTCACCTCGGCTGTCAAATCAAGACTGATGGTCTTGATGGGCATCCCCTGCATGGGGACGCTCAGCATGTTGGTTGTCAGCGTGCTGGCGCTCACCATGGTGGTGACGCTGCTCGCCTTGATGCTCACCCTGGTGCTCAGCAGCAGGACGCTCGGTCAAGGCTTTCATCGACAACTTGACGCGACCTTTTTCGTCCGTCTCCAACACTTTCACGCGCACGATCTGACCTTCGGCCAACACATCGGTGACCTTGTTAATGCGCTCGTGGCTGATTTGGCTGATATGCAGCAAACCGTCTTTGCCTGGCAACAGGTTAACCAAAGCGCCGAAGTCCAAGATCTTGGTGATCGGGCCTTCGTAGACCTTGCCAATTTCCACTTCAGCTGTGATTTGCTCGATGCGCTTCTTTGCTTCTTGGGCCTTGTCGCCATCGGTGGCAGCGATGGTGATGGTGCCGTCTTCGTCGATGTTGATCTGGCAACCGGTTTCTTCGGTCAGCGCACGAATGACAGAACCACCCTTGCCAATCACGTCACGGATTTTTTCAGGGTTGATCTTCATGGTGAAGAGCTTGGGTGCAAAGTCAGAGACTTGCGTGTTGGCTTCGCCCATGGCGTCTTGCATCTTGCCCAGAATGTGCATGCGTGCTTCCTTGGCCTGAGCCAAAGCCACTTGCATGATCTCTTTGGTGATGCCTTGGATCTTGATGTCCATCTGCAAAGCGGTGATGCCGTGGGTGGTACCGGCCACTTTGAAGTCCATATCGCCCAGGTGATCTTCGTCACCCAAGATGTCGGTCAACACGGCAAAGCGGTTGCCTTCTTTGATCAGACCCATGGCAATACCGGCCACGTGGGCTTTCATGGGCACGCCAGCGTCCATCAGCGACAAGCAGCCGCCGCAGACCGAAGCCATAGAAGATGAACCGTTGGACTCGGTGATTTCAGACACCACACGCAAGGTGTAGGGGAATTCTTCTTTGCTTGGCAACACCGCCGCTAACGCACGTTTGGCCAAACGACCGTGGCCGATTTCGCGGCGCTTGGTGCTGCCCATGCGACCCACTTCGCCAGTGGCAAAGGGAGGCATGTTGTAGTGCATCATGAAACGGTCTTCGTACTCACCGGCCAAGGCGTCAATGCGTTGTGCGTCGCGCTCGGTACCCAAAGTGGTGACCACCAAAGCTTGGGTTTCACCACGTGTGAACAAAGCCGAACCGTGGGTGCGGGGCAACACGCTGTTGCGAATTTCGATGGGACGCACGGTGCGCGTGTCGCGACCGTCGATGCGGGGCTCGCCAGCCAAAATTTGGCTGCGCACGATGCGCGCTTCGATGTCAAACAACATGCTCTCAACCTTGACGGCGTCAAACTCCACACCGTCAGCCTTGAGGCCAGCCATGACGGCGGCGTAGGCTTCGCGGCAAGCATGGGTACGGGCTTGTTTGTTGCGGATCTGATAGGCAGCGCGCAGCTTGTCTTCAGCTTGTGCGGTGACCTTGGCGATCAGCGGCTCGTCCTTAGCAGGTGCAGTCCAGTCCCAAGCGGGTTTGCCAGCGTCGCGCACCAACTCGTGAATGGCATTGATGGCAATGTTGCCTTGCTCGTGGCCAAACACCACAGCACCCAACATGATGTCTTCCGACAGTTGTTGAGCCTCGGACTCCACCATCAACACAGCGGCTTCAGTGCCTGCCACCACCAAGTCCATCAGGCTGTCTTTGCGCTGGGTTTGGCCGGGGTTCAAGACGTATTCGCCGTTGATGTAACCCACGCGGGCTGCGCCGATAGGGCCATTGAAAGGAATGCCCGAAATGCTGAGGGCAGCAGACACGGCGATCAAGGCGGCAATGTCGGCGTCGACTTCAGGGTTCAAGGACACGGTGTGAATCACCACGTGCACGTCGTTGTAGAAACCTTCAGGGAACAAAGGACGGATCGGACGATCGATCAGGCGACTGGTCAGCGTCTCGTGTTCGCTGGGCTTGGCTTCGCGCTTGAAAAAGCTGCCAGGGATCTTGCCTGCGGCATAGGTTTTTTCGATGTAGTCAACGGTCAAAGGAAAGAAGTCTTGGCCAGCTTTGGCAATCTTCGAACCCACCACCGTGGCCAAGACCACGGTGTCATCCATGTTGACGAGCACAGCGCCGCCGGCTTGGCGAGCAACTTCGCCGGTTTCCATGGTGACCGTGTGTTGGCCCCACTGGAAGGTTTTGGTGACTTTGTTGAAAAGTGACATGGTTTTCTCCTAAAGAGTTTGGGAAGTGCAGGCCACTTCGCCGAAGCCCGGAGGAACTGGTGCAGCAAACGATGCCATTCCAAAAAAGCCCACTAGGTCGTCTTTTTTGGAATGACACAGCTTTTCGAATCTGCGCCTCGTACCGTTCCGTTGGATTAAGAATTTCAGTGCAACAAGTGCAAAACGCCTGAGCTATTTAAATAACTCAGGCGTTTGTCGCGAACTTCAGCGATTACTTGCGCAGGCCAAGCTTGGCAATCAGTGCAGCGTAACGGTCAAAGTCTTTGGACTTGAGGTAGTCGAGCAATTTGCGACGACGGCTCACCATGCGCAACAAGCCACGACGACCATGGTGGTCTTTGGCGTGTGTCTTGAAGTGAGGGGTGAGTTCGTTGATGCGGGCAGTCAGCAGTGCAACTTGCACTTCAGGACTACCGGTGTCACCAGCGGCGCGTGCGTTGTCTTTGACAACTTCAGCAATTTTTGCAGTCAGCATGTGTTTTCCTTTGATGTTTGACTTGCGTTGGGCCATGGAACTTAGACCCAACGTGCTTGCTTCACCTCATAGATAAAGCCCACAGAGTATAGCAAACCCCAACTTTAGGCCGCTGACCGGCGTTTGCCATAGCGCCAAGGGCCGCTTTTTCAAGTCACAAGATCCAAAAATATTCCTCTTTGCCATGCCCTTGAAATCAGCCGAGCCGCGCGCAATTTCTGTTCATGCTGCACCGCATTCCGCAGTGCAGCCCGCTATTTGCAAGGAGAAATCACCATGTTGTTTACCCCCGTCAATGCCCGTTTGAACCGCCCCGCTCTCCACTCGTTTGAGCGTTTTTTGGGTGATGCGATGCGTCAAACCGGCCCCTCACAAAACTTCCAACAAGACGACAAGGCCTATCGTCTGAGTTTTGATGTGCCAGGCATCAGCCGTGAGCAATTGCAAATTGAGATTGAAGACAACGTGGTGCGTATCCAAACTGTGGCCGATGCCCCCCGTCAATACCGTGGCAGCTACGAATTGCCGCAGCACATTGACACCGCCAGCAGCAGTGCCAAATTGGAAAATGGCGTGTTGACCTTGGAATTGGTCAAGCAGCAACCCAAGAGCAACGCCACCTCACTGTCGGTGCAATAACAGTGTCATCCAACCAGCTCGGCCAGAGGCCAGCGCGGTTTGATGTCAAAGCTATAACTGGTGGACAGTGCCGAGCTCTCTTGAGACTCGGCCTGCAAGCGCATGGCAGCGGCCATGGCAATCATCGCGCCGTTGTCGGTGCACAAATGCAACTCAGGGTAGTGCACCCGCACATTCAAACGCGCACAAGCCGCGTTGAGCTGCTCACGCAGGTGACGATTGGCTCCCACACCACCAGCCACCACCAAGCGTGTCAAGCCGGTCTGGCGCAAAGCGGCCAAGGACTTCTTCAACAACACCTCCACAATCGCGGCCTCGGTCGAAGCGGCCAAGTCCGCCTTGCGCGCCTCAAGTTGCGCCCCCAACTTTTGCGCTTGGGTCAGCACAGCTGTTTTGAGCCCTGCAAACGAAAAATCCAAATCTCCGCTGTGCAGCAAAGGGCGCGGCAACTTGAACGCCGTGGCATCACCTTGTTGCGCCAGCTTGGACAAAGCAGGTCCACCTGGGTAACCCAAGCCCATCAGCTTGGCTGATTTGTCAAAGGCTTCGCCTGCGGCGTCGTCGATGGTTTCGCCCAGCAACACATACCGGCCCACCCCATCCACCCGCATCAGCTGCGTATGCCCCCCCGACACCAACAAAGCCACAAACGGGAACTCTGGCGCATCCTCACTCAAAAACGGCGACAGCAAGTGCCCTTCCAGATGGTGTACGCCCAGCACCGGCTTGCCCAAAGCTGCGCCCAACGCACAGGCCACACCCGCTCCCACCAGCAAAGCGCCGGCCAAGCCTGGGCCACGTGTATAAGCCACCACGTCCACCGCTTGCAAGCTTTGCTGCGCTTGGGCCAACACCTCACGCGCCAGAGGAATGACGCGACGGATGTGGTCACGGCTGGCCAGCTCGGGCACTACGCCCCCGTAGGCTTGGTGCATGGCAATTTGGCTGTGCAATGCATGCGATAACAAGCAAGGCAAGGCCTGTCCATCGGCGCGCACCAAAGCCACGCCGGTCTCGTCGCAAGAAGATTCAATACCAAGGATCAACATAGTGGACAAGTTTATGCGGATGGGTTGTTGCCTCACATGACTGGCGCACAATTTGCATCACTCACACCGACAGTGAGTGTGCCTAGAAAGTTCCGGAATGAAAGCCAGCCCCAAGAAGATCAAACCCCAGGAAGCCTTGCGCATCGTGGTGGTGGCTCCTGACTTGGTGGTGACCGACCCCCACGACGACCATGCACGCACCCAAGCCGAGCGCTCACGTGCGTTGCGCATTGGCTTGCTGGAAAGCGGCTTCAACCTGATTGCGACACTGCCCGCCGATGTGTTTTTGGCCGACCGCATCAGCCAGTTGCAACCCGACCTGATCATTGTGGATGCCGAATCCGAGGCCCGTGACGCACTGGAGCATGTGGTGTTTGCCACCCGTGATGCGAGGCGGCCCATCGTGTTGTTCACCGATGACAACGACACCAGCCATGTGCGCGATGCCGTGGCGGTCGGTGTGTCGGCCTACATCGTGGACGGTCTCTCCAGCACGCGCATTCGCCCGATCCTGGATGTGGCGATGGCGCGCTTCGAATACGAACAAAATTTGCGTGACGAACGTGACCAGGCTCGACACGCACTGCAAGAGCGCGGTCTGGTGGACCGGGCCAAAGCTCTGTTGATGGACAAACAATCACTCACCGAAGCGCAAGCCCACGCGAAATTACGCAAAGTAGCGATGGACAAAGGCCTCAAGCTGGCCGATGTGGCACAGCGCATTCTGGACATGGCTGATCTATTGTCCTAATTTGGTGCGCAATGCCCCGCATGCACCGGGTCGCGCACCCAATCAGAGCAAACCCTAGCTCAACAAGCATGGAATTACCTGGCACAGGCTTTGCATTGTTGAAGACATAACCCTCCAAGGTTCGAACGGACAAAGGCGTCCCCAGACATGGCTTTCACGAGCTGTCTCTGCGGACGCCTTTTTCTTTGCCTCAAGGCTTTTGGAGTTGCCTGTTTTTTTCAAGGAGTGATTCATGACCGATCTGCTGGAGACCCCTATGAGCCGTCGCAATGTGCTGCAAGCCGCCACCGCCAGTGCCCTGACTATTGCGCCCGCCTTGCGCGCAGCGGTCTATGCCCAAGGCTCAGACAAGCCCGAAAAAGAAGAAGTGCGCATTGGCTTTATCCCGCTGACCGACTGCGCCAGCGTGGTCATGGCCTCGGTGCTGGGCATCGACAAAAAGTACGGCGTCAAGATCATTCCCACCAAAGAAGCCAGCTGGGCCGGTGTGCGCGACAAATTGGTGAACGGCGAACTGGACTTCGCCCACGTGCTCTATGGCTTGGTGTATGGCGTGCATCTGGGCACCTCGGGTCCGAAAAAAGACATGGCCGTGCTGATGAACCTGAACCAAAACGGCCAGGCCATCACCCTGAGCAAAAAGCTCGCAGACAAAGGGGCCGTGGATGCGGCCAGCTTGGCCAAGCTGATGAACACCGAGAAACGCGAATACACCTTCGCCCAAACTTTCCCAACCGGCACCCACGCCATGTGGCTGTACTACTGGTTGGCCAGTGTGGGCATCAACCCGCTCAAAGACGCCAAGGTGATCACTGTGCCGCCTCCGCAAATGGTGGCCAATATGCGCGTGGGCAACATGGACGGCTACTGTGTGGGTGAGCCCTGGGGCCACCGCGCCATTGCCGATGGCATTGGCATCACCGCCACCACCACCCAAGACATCTGGCCAGACCACCCGGAAAAAGTGCTGGGCACCACGGCCGAGTTCGTCAAGAAATACCCCAACACCGCACGCGCTGTGACGGCCGCTATTTTGGAAGCCGGCAAATGGATTGACGCGGGCTTGCAAAACAAGATGAAGATGGCCGAGACGATTGCCGACAAAGCCTATGTGAACACCAGTGTGGACGTGATCAACCAGCGCATCTTGGGCCGCTACCAAAACGGCTTGGGCAAAACCTGGGACGACCCCAACCACATGAAGTTTTACGCCGACGGTCAGGCCACCTTCCCTTACCTCTCGGACGGCATGTGGTTCTTGACCCAGCACAAGCGCTGGGGCCTGCTCAAAGACCACCCCGACTACCTGAAGGTGGCCAAAGAAGTCAACCACATTGACGTCTACAAACAAGCTGCTACGGCCAGCAAAACCCCGCTGCCCAAAGACGTGATGCGCACCAGCAAGCTGGTCGACGGTGTGGTGTGGGACGGCAAAGACCCTAAGAAATACGCCGACGGTTTCAAAGTCAAAGCTTAAGGACAACGGCATGCTGGCTCGCTTTTTCAAATCGCTGCTGTCACAGCTGGTGCCGCCCTTCTTGGGGCTGGCACTGCTAGTGGGCATCTGGTCGTTGGTGTCGCTCAGCAGCACCAACAACTTTCCAAGCCCCAGTGACACCTTGGTGCAAGCCATCTCGGTGTTCAGTGACCCCTTCTACAGCAACGGCCCCAACGACCAAGGCGTGGGCTGGAACGTGCTGAGCTCACTCAAGCGCGTGGCCATGGGCTTTGGTTTGGCGGCATTGGTGGGCATTCCAATGGGGTTCTTGATTGGGCGTTTCGAGTTTTTGTCGCGCATGTTCAACCCGCTCATCAGCTTGCTGCGCCCCGTGTCCCCGTTGGCCTGGTTGCCGATTGGCTTGTTGGTGTTCAAAGGGGCCAACCCTGCGGCCATTTGGACCATCTTCATTTGTTCGATCTGGCCCATGGTCATCAACACCGCCGTGGGTGTGCAGCGCGTGCCCCAGGACTACATGAACGTGGCGCGTGTGCTCAACCTGTCTGAGTGGAAGATCATCAGCAAAATTTTGTTCCCTGCTGTGCTGCCTTACATGTTGACTGGTGTGCGCCTGGCTGTGGGCACTGCTTGGCTGGTCATCGTGGCCGCCGAGATGTTGACCGGTGGTGTGGGCATTGGCTTTTGGGTCTGGGACGAATGGAACAACCTGAACGTCAAAAACATCATCATCGCCATCTTTGTGATTGGCATCGTCGGCTTGGTGCTGGAGTACGCACTCATCAAACTCGCCACCGCGTTTACCTTTGAGGAGGTGCGTTCATGAATGCGTCGCTGACCCACAAGTTCTTAGAAATTCAGGGCGTGGCCCAAACCTTTCGCACGGCCAAAGGAGACTTTCCTGCCCTGCGCGACATCGACCTGACGGTGGCCAAAGGTGAGTTTGTCGCCCTCATTGGCCACTCCGGTTGCGGCAAGTCCACCCTGCTCAACCTGATTGCCGGATTGACGACCCCCACCCAAGGCAACCTGATTTGCGCCAACCGCGAAATCTCAGGGCCCGGCCCAGAGCGTGCGGTGGTGTTTCAAAACCACTCGCTGCTGCCCTGGCTCACCTGTTTTGAAAACATCTACCTTGGGGTGGAGCGTGTGTTTGGTCAATCGGGTTTGGTCGACGGCAAAGCCAAAGAAACCAAGCTGCAACTCAAAGCCCGCACCGATGCGGCCTTGGACCTGGTGGGTTTGAGCCATGCGGCACACAAGCGGCCCGGAGAAATTTCGGGCGGCATGAAGCAACGCGTGGGCATTGCACGGGCCCTGGCGATGGAGCCCCAGGTGCTGCTGATGGATGAACCGTTTGGCGCTCTCGATGCGTTGACGCGCGCCAAGCTGCAAGACGAGTTGCTGTCTATCGTGGCAGCCACCCACAGCACGGTGGTCATGGTGACGCACGATGTAGACGAAGCGGTGTTGCTGTCCGACAAGATTGTGATGATGACCAACGGCCCCGCCGCCACCATTGGCGAGGTGCTCAGCGTCGACCTGCCACGCCCACGCTCACGCGTGCAGTTGGCGGACGATCCGCGCTATTTGCAGTACCGCAAAGCCGTGATCGACTTTTTGTACACGCGCCAAGCGCATGTGGAGAAAACATGAACAAGCTCAAATTGGTGATGATTGGCAATGGCATGGCCGGTGTGCGCACGCTGGAAGAACTGCTCAAGCTCACGCCAGACCTGTACGACATCACGGTGTTTGGGGCCGAGCCTCACCCCAACTACAACCGCATCTTGTTGTCGCCGGTCTTGGCCGGTGAGCAGACCATGGACGAGATCGTGCTGAACCCCTTCGACTGGTACCGCGACAACGGCATCACCCTGCATGCGGGCTGGAAGGTGACCGAGGTGGACCGCGTCAAACGCCTGGTGACCGCCGAAAACGCCACCGGTGAGCGCCGCACAGCGCCTTATGACCGCTTGCTGTTGGCCACCGGCTCCAACCCGTTCATGCTGCCCATTCCAGGTCGTGAACTTGACGGCGTGTTGGCCTACCGCGACATGGCAGACACCCAGGCCATGATTGATGCGGCCAAAAAATACCAGCATGCCGTGGTCATTGGCGGCGGCTTGTTGGGCCTGGAAGCCGCCAACGGTTTGATGAAGCGCGGCATGTCCGTGACGGTGGTGCACGTGGCCGAATGGCTGATGGAGCGCCAGCTCGACCGCGTGGCCGGCGGTATGTTGCAACGCTCACTACAAGAACGTGGCATGCAGTTCCGTCTGGGTGCACAGACCCAAGAATTGCTAGGTGACGCGAACGGTCGTGTGAAGTCTGTGCTGTTCAAAGACGGCACGCATGTGCCCGCCGAGCTGGTGGTGATGGCGGTGGGCATTCGTCCCAACACCGCACTCGCCGAGCAAATGCGTTTGCACTGTGAACGCGGCATCGTGGTGAGCGACACCTTGCAAACCGTGACCGACCCACGCATTTATGCCGTGGGCGAATGCGCGGCACACCGTGGCATTGCGTATGGTTTGGTCGCGCCTTTGTTTGAACAAGGCAAGGTCTTGGCCAACCATTTGGCGGAGTACGGCATTGGCCGCTACACCGGCTCATTGACATCCACCAAACTCAAAGTCACAGGCATCGACCTGTTCAGTGCGGGCGATTTCATGGGCAGCACCGATGGCAGCACCGAAGAAATTGTGCTGAGCGATCCGCACGATGGGGTGTACAAAAAACTGGTGATCCGCAACGACCAACTCATCGGTGCCTGCCTGTACGGCGACACGGTGGATGGCAGCTGGTATTTCAAACTGCTGCGTGATGGTCGCAGCGTGGCCGACATTCGCGAAAAGCTGATGTTTGGCGAGTCCAACATCGGTGACGTGGGCCACGCAGGCCACAACAAAGCCGCCGCCATGCCCGACGACGCCGAGGTGTGTGGCTGCAACGGGGTCAAGAAAGGCACCATCTGCAAAGCCATTCAAGAAAAGGGTTTGTTCACACTCGATGAGGTGCGCAAGCACACCAAAGCCAGCGCCTCCTGCGGCTCGTGCACCGGCTTGGTGGAGCAAATTTTGATGTTCACTGCCGGTGGCGACTACTCGGCCACGCCGAAGAAAAAAGCCGTGTGCAGCTGCACCGACCACAGCCACCAAGACGTGCGCGACGCCATCCGGGACCACAAGCTGCTGACCAACGACGCGGTGTTCAAGTTCCTAGAGTGGCGCACGCCCACCGGGTGTGGCAGCTGTCGCCCGGCCATCAACTACTACCGTTTGAGCAGCTGGCCCAAAGAGGCAGTGGACGATCCACAAAGCCGCTTCATCAACGAACGCAGCCACGCCAACATCCAAAAAGATGGCACCTACAGCGTGATTCCGCGCATGTGGGGGGGAGAGACCACCGCCGACGAGTTGCGCCGCATTGCCGATGTGGTGGACAAGTACAAGATTCCCACCGTCAAAGTCACCGGCGGGCAGCGCATCGACTTGCTGGGCGTGAAAAAAGAAGACTTGGTGAACGTGTGGAAAGACATTGGCATGCCCAGTGGCCACGCCTACGCCAAAGCCTTGCGCACCGTGAAAACTTGCGTCGGCAGCGAATGGTGTCGCATGGGCACGCAAGACAGCACGCAAATGGGCAAAGACCTGGAGCGCGCCATGTGGCGCATGTATGCACCGCACAAGGTCAAGTTCGCGGTCTCGGGTTGTCCGCGCAACTGCGCCGAAGCCGGCATCAAGGACGTGGGCATCATCGGCGTGGACAGTGGCTGGGAGATGTACATCGCAGGCAACGGCGGCATCAAGACCGAGGTGGCACATTTCTTCACCAAGGTCAAAACCGCCGCCGAAGTGCTGGAGTACACCGGCGCCTTCATGCAGCTCTACCGCGAGGAAGGCTGGTACCTGGAGCGCACGGTGCATTACGTCAACCGCGTCGGCTTGGACTATGTGAAGCAAAAAATCTTGGACGACCACGCAGGCCGCCAAGCCCTGTGGGCCCGCTTGCAATTTGCCCTGGAAGGCGAACCCGACCCCTGGTTCGAGCACGCCAAAGCCCAAGTGGACACACGCCAGTTTGTGCCCATCGTTCCCCAGATCACCGCTTGAATCGGAGCCACACCATGAGCGATTGGCAAGTCATTTGCAAAGTCGAAGACATTCCTGTGCTGGGCGCACGCCGCGTGCAGCGCGCACAAGGCTGTGAGGTGGCGGTGTTTCGCAACGCTGAAGATGAGGTGTTTGCCCTGCTCGACCGCTGCCCCCACAAAGGCGGCCCCTTGAGCCAAGGCATTGTGTATGGCACGACCGTGGCCTGCCCGTTGCACAACTGGCAAATTGGTTTGGCAGACGGCTGTGCCCAAGCGCCTGACGAGGGCTGTGCGCAACGCTTTGCGGTGCAGGTGGCCAACGGTGAGGTCTCCCTCAACCGTGCAGAGCTGGCCAGCTTGGCCCTGGACTAAACATGAAAGAAACCCGCTCCACCTGTCCGTACTGTGGTGTGGGCTGCGGCGTGATCATCGAATCGTCGGGCGCACGCATCACGGGTGTGCGCGGCGACCCCGAGCACCCTGCCAATTTGGGTCGCCTGTGCAGCAAGGGCTCGACCCTGCACCTGAGTGCCAGCCCCGTGGCAGGCGCCCAAACCCGCTTGCTGCAACCTCAGCGGCGCTTGGTGCGCGGCGGCCAACTGCTGCCCATGTCGTGGGACGCCTCGCTGCAATGGGCCAGCCAAAGCTTGGGCCACATCGTGCGCACCTATGGCGCTGAAGCGGTGGGCTTTTATGTGTCGGGTCAGCTGTTGACCGAAGACTATTACGTGTTCAACAAGCTGGTCAAAGGCTTGCTGGGCAGCAACAACATCGACACCAACTCCCGCCTGTGCATGAGCAGCGCGGTGGCGGGCTACAAGCTCACCCTGGGGGCCGACGCGCCACCGGCTTGCTATGACGATGTGATGCAGGCCGACTGCTTGTTCATTGCCGGCAGCAACGCGGCTTATGCCCACCCGATTTTGTTTCGCCGCATCGAAGAAGCCCGCGCGCAAAACCCAAATTTGAAAATCATCGTGGCCGACCCACGCCGCACCGACACCGCCAGCAGCGCCGACCTGCACCTGCCCTTGCAGCCCGGCACCGACGTGGCGCTGTTCCATGGCCTGCTGCACATCATGTTGCGCGAAGGCTGGGTCGACACGGCCTACATCCACGCGCACACCGAAGGTTTTGCCGCCCTGCAAACCTTGGTGCGCGACTTCACCCCCGAGCGCGTGAGCCAACTCTGCGGTCTGCCCATGCCAGACTTGCTGCAAGCTGCGCGCTGGTTTGCCACAGCAAAAGCCACGCTCAGCCTGTATTGCCAAGGTTTGAACCAGTCGAGCAGTGGCACCGCCAAAAACGCCTCGCTGATCAACCTGCACTTGGCCACTGGGCAGATCGGCAAACCCGGTGCTGGGCCCTTCTCGCTCACCGGCCAGCCCAACGCCATGGGCGGACGCGAGGTGGGCGGCTTGGCCAATTTGCTCAGTGCCCACCGCGACCTGGCCAACCCCGTGCACCGCGCCGAAGTGGCCGCGCTATGGGGCATTGACGAGGTGCCCGCCAAACCCGGCAAGACCGCCGTCGAAATGTTTGAAGCCGCAGCGGACGGCGAAATCAAAGCCTTGTGGATTGCGTGCACCAACCCGGCCCAATCTATGCCCGACCAACACACGGTGCGTCGTGCCTTGGAGCGTGCCGAGTTTGTGGTGGTGCAAGAGGCCTTTGCCACCGCCGAGACCTGCGACTTTGCCGACTTGCTGCTGCCGGCCACCACCTGGGGCGAGAAAGAAGGCACGGTCACCAACAGCGAACGCCGCATCACGCGTGTACGCGCCGCCGTGCCGCCTCCCGGTCTGGCCCGCCATGACTGGCAGATCGTGGTCGATCTGGCGCAGCGTCTGGCCCAAGAACCTGGCGTGGGCGAACGTCGTGAGGGCTTGCACATGAACTACAGCTCGCCCGAAGCCATTTGGTTGGAGCACCGCGAATCGACCCGTGGGCGCGACTTAGACATCACGGGCTTGAGCTATGCCCAGCTGGAAGTTGCCCCCCAACAGTGGCCCATGCCTGAGGGCGCGGCCCATGGCCAAGAACGTTTGTACCAAGACGGGGTGTTTGCCACACCCAGCGGCAAAGCCCGCTTTGCAGCCATCGACTACGTGCCTGTGGCCGAAGCGCGTGAATCGCGCTTTCCGTTTTCGCTCAACACCGGGCGCCTGCGCGACCAGTGGCACGGCATGACACGCACGGGCGTGGTGGGTAAATTGTTTGGCCATGTGCCCGAACCCTCGGTGCAGCTGCACCCCGACGACATGGCGCGCTTGGGGTTGTCCGACGGCACCTTGGTCCACGTCACCAGCAAACGCGGCTCCATCGTGGTCCCCGCCTTAGCCAGCCCCGACATGGGACCACAGCAAGCGTTCATCGCCATGCACTGGGGCCCCGCCTTTTTGGGCGGACGTGACCACCAGAACAAACCACTGGCGGGTGTGAATGCCATCACCACCTCGGCGTACTGCCCCACCTCCAAGCAACCCGAACTCAAACACGCCGCCGTCAAAGTACTCAAAGCCGAATTACCCTGGACGCTGCTGGCCGTGGCTTGGCTGCCCGAGGACAGCGCGCACACCGTGTTGCAAGCCCTGCGTGCACGCATGGCCCAGTTTGAATTTGCCAGCTGTGTGCCCTTTGCCGACAGCGGCAACACCGACACGCCGCGCCAAGGCGTGCTGCTGCGTGCCGCGTGCAGCGAGCCACCGGATATGGCGGTGGTGCAAGACGTCGAGCAACAACTGGGCTTGAGTGAAGACAACAGCTTGCGCTATGTCGACGCCAAGCGCAGCCAGCTGCGTTGCATGCGCTTGCGTGCCGAGTCAGACTGCACCTTGGACGCCTTTGTGATTGCAGGCGACACCTCGGCCGAAGCTTGGCTCAAAGCCTTGCTACAAACCCAACAGTCGGCAAAAGCCTATGGCCGTCGCTTGCTGATGACGGGTCACACGCCCCCAGTCGCCTTGACCAGCGTTGGCACAACGGTGTGCACCTGCGTGGGTGTGCGCGATCTGGCGATTCAAGCGCAGCTTGCACACAGCGCGCAGCAAGACGAGAACAGCTGCCTGTCGGACTTGCAAGGCACACTGAAATGCGGCACCCAGTGCGGGTCGTGCGTGCCTGAGCTGAGGCGCATGATTCGCCTGTATTTAGCGCCTGAGGCGGTCACGCCGTCATTGGCCTTATAGCGTCAAGTTATCAGTGCTGCGGGACAATACGGGCATGGCAATTGCACACTACCTCAAAGTCATTGGCCGCGGTCGCGATGGCGCACGCGCCATTGACCGCGCGCAGGCCGCCGACTTGATGGGCCAGGTGCTCGATGGCAACGTGAGCGACTTGGAAATTGGCGCCTTCTGTTTGGCCATGCGCATCAAAGGCGAAACGCCCGAAGAAATGGCTGGGTTTCTGGATGCCACCCACGCCCGCCTGCGGCCCATGGGCGCAGACGCCAGCACGCGTGTGGTGGTGCTGCCCACCTACAACGGTGCCCGCAAACTGCCGGTGCTCACCCCGTTGCTGGCTGCCCTGCTGACACGCGAGGGGCTGGCCGTGGTGGTGCATGGCTGCGCCACCGAGTCAGCCCGCGTCACCACCCAAGAGGTGCTGGCCGCCATGGGCCAAGCGCCTCTCCACGATGTACGCAATGTGCAAGCGGGCGAGCAGGTGTTTGTGCCGACCGAAGTGTTGTGCCCAGGCCTCAAGCGCTTGCTGGATGTGCGCCGCGTGGTGGGGTTGCGCAACCCGGCACACAGCTTGGTCAAGCTAATGAACCCCATGGCAGGCGACGCCTTGCTGGTGGGCAGCTACACGCACCCTGAATACGCTGTGTCCATGGCCAACACTTGGGCACTCACAGGTGCGCGCGCGCTGCTGCTGCGCGGCACCGAAGGCGAGGTGGTGGCCGATGCACGCCGTCAACCGCAAATTGACGCCTTTGCCCATGGGGCTCGCAGGCCTTTGGTTCAAGGGCAAACTGGCTCCCTGATGCAACTGCCCGACGTGCCCACGCAGATCGATGCAGTGACCACGGCGCGCTACATCCAACGCGTGCTGAATGGCCAACTGCCCGTGCCAGCCCCAATTGCACGCCAAGTCCAAGCCGCCTTGCAGGCTTTGGCCCTTTGAACATTCTTGTCACGAGCACACCGCCATGACCTTGTCACACGCCGCCCCCACCCCACACGTCACCTTGGTCGGCGCAGGCCCCGGTGACCCTGAATTGCTGACCGTCAAAGCGGTCAAAGCGATTGGTGCCGCCACGGTCTTGTTGGTGGACGACTTGGTGAGTGACGCGGTGCTGGCCTACGCGGCGCCCACGGCACGCATTGTGTACGTTGGCAAACGCGGAGGTTGCCGCTCCACCCCGCAAGCCTTCATTGAAAAACTGATGCTGCAAGAAGCCAAAGCGGGTGAAAACGTGGTGCGCCTCAAAGGTGGCGACCCCTTCATCTTTGGCCGTGGCGGTGAAGAGCTTGAGCATTTGCAGGCCCTTGGGGTGTCGGTGACGGTGGTCAACGGCATCACCGCTGGTTTGGCGGGCGTCACCTCATTGGGGGTGTCACTCACCCACCGTGAACACGCCCATGGGGTGGTGTTCATCACCGGCCACGCCAAACAAGGTGACGGCAATGGCGTGGACTGGGTCGGCTTGGCCCACACAGCAGCGCAGGCCAAATTGACCTTGGTGATTTACATGGGCATGAGTGGCGCGGCTCAATTGCAAGCCGCCTTGCTTCAAGGCCTGGACTCGCAGACGCCCGTGGCGGTGGTGCAGCACGTGAGCTTGCCCACACAGCGCCATGTGGTGTGCAGCTTGGGCTGCTTGCATGACACCGTGGTGCGCGAAGCCATGGCCAGTCCCTCGGTGATCGTGGTGGGCGATGTCTTCAAAGGCTTGTTGGAGATGCAAAACGCTCACGCCGAGGCACCGCGACAAGCATCGCGCTAAAGCGCCACACACACTGACCCCACTAAACTCACCGCATGAATTCGTTTGATGTGGTGATTGTCGGAGCCGGTGCTGCCGGTTTGTTTTGTGCGGGCGTGGCCGCCCAACAAGGTTTGCAGGTGCTGGTGCTGGACCACAGCGAGAAGGTGGCCGAGAAGATCCGCATCTCAGGCGGTGGGCGCAGCAACTTCACCAACCGCGAACTCGATGTGCGTGCACCGCACAAGCACTTTCTCGGCGAGAACCCACAGTTTTGTCGCAGCGCGCTGTCGCGTTACACCCCGCAGGATTTCATTGCACTGGTGCAGCGGTATCAAATCCCTTTTCACGAAAAGCACAAAGGGCAGCTGTTTTGCGACCGCTCTGCCGAAGACCTGATTCAGATGCTGCTGCGCGAGTGCGAGGCAGGTGCGCAAGGCGGGCATGTGACCCGCTGGCAGCCCTGTGGCTTGAAGGCAGTGCGCTTCAACGCAGCCGCTCCCACCGCTTTGCGTTATGAGGTCGACACCGACCAAGGCACGGTCAGTGCCGCATCGGTAGTGGTTGCCACGGGTGGCCTGTCCATTCCTAAGATCGGCGCAACAGATTTGGGCTATCGACTCGCGAAGCAATTCGGCTTGCGCTTGGTGGAACCCCGTCCGGGCTTGGTACCCATGACGTTTGATGGCGCAGACTGGGCGCCTTATGCACAACTGTCTGGTCTGTCGCTGCCTGTGCGCATCGAAACAGGATCGAAGAAGAACTTGCAAGGATTTGACGAAGACCTGCTCTTCACCCACCGCGGCCTGTCCGGTCCGGCGGTGCTGCAAATTTCCAGCTACTGGCAAACGGGCAGCGACATTCGGGTGAATCTGGCACCAGAAATCGATTTGCGTGAGCAACTGATGCAGGCCAAGCAACATTCCAAAAAGCTCATTGCCAACGCTTTGGCTGCTTGGGTGCCCTCGCGACTGGCCGATGCCTGGACCAGCCAAGACGCCGCCTGGCAACGCCCCGTCTTGGAGGCGAGCGACAAAGCCTTGATGCAACTGGCACAGCGCTTGGGCAGTTGGCCCCTCACACCCACAGGGACAGAGGGCTACAAAAAAGCCGAAGTGACGGTAGGTGGCGTGGACACGCGAGATTTGTCTCAGCAAACCATGGAATCCAAACAGCCGGGCTTGTATTTCATTGGGGAAGTGGTGGACATCACCGGCTGGCTGGGGGGATACAACTTTCAGTGGGCCTGGGCCAGTGCGCACGCGTGTGGCCGGGCTTTGGGGGCGGCATTAAAGCCGCTATAATCATCGTCTTTGCTGGCAAACCCCCAACGGCCTGATCAACTTTGTGTTGGGGAACCCCGCAGACATGGCGCATAAGCACGATCTTCTTGTGAACCCTCTGGCTGCAATATTTGGAAACATTTGGTAATGACCACCATCCGTGTAAAAGAAAACGAACCGTTTGACGTCGCGCTGCGTCGCTTCAAGCGCACCATTGAAAAACTCGGTCTGTTGACCGACTTGCGTGCCCGCGAGTTCTACGAGAAGCCCACCGCTGAACGTAAACGTAAAAAAGCAGCTGCCGTGAAACGCCATTACAAGCGTGTGCGCAGCATGCAATTGCCGAAGAAGCTGTATTAATCAGCCTCTTCCCTGAAGCAGACCTGCTGGGTCTATTCAGAAGCTCGCTTGGGGACGCTCAAGCGAGTTTTTTTTCGTCAATCATTTTTTTACTGGAGTTCCCATGAGCCTCAAAGACCAAATCACCGAAGACATGAAAACCGCGATGCGTGCCAAAGACAGCGCACGTTTGGGGACAATTCGTCTCCTCATGGCGGCCATGAAGCAAAAAGAAGTGGATGAGCGCGTCGAGCTGGATGACACCACTGTGATTGCCATCGTCGACAAACTGATCAAGCAACGCAAAGATTCGGTGACGGCCTACCTGAGCGCCAACCGCCAAGACTTGGCCGATGTGGAGTCCGCTGAAATGAGGGTCTTAGAGGTCTACCTACCCCAGCGTTTGAGCGCTGAAGAAATCACCTTGGCAGTTCAAGCCATCGTGGACCAAGTGGGTGCAACGGGACCTGGCGACATGGGCAAAGTCATGGGCGCGGTGAAAGCTCAGTTGGCTGGCAAAGCTGATATGGGACTGGTCTCTGCTGCGGTCAAAACAGCACTGGCTGGCTAAGCACACACGTCGTTGACATTTAACGCACGCAAAAAGCAAAGGGCTGTAGGAAAAGCCGCATAAAATTCTTATAAATTGTTGTATCGTTTTTGATATTTTTTAAACTTTAATATCTAAATCAAATACAATAATTAAACTTTAGGATTATTTTAGCGGTGATGATGAATACATTCATGGCCTCTGTGGCAATCGGTATCGCTCTTGCTGCTGCAAGCTTCGGTAGCCATGCCAAAGAACCAGGCGCTGGCTTACCTGATTTACTGATGGCCACTGTCGAAGGAAATCCGCAACTCAAAGCGTCTTGGTTGGATGTGATGGCCAGTGGACAAGACCTAGAAGTGGCAGAGCGGGGCAAATGGCCCGTCCTGTCAGCCATTGTGGAATCTAAAACAGGCACGGTATCCAGTACACCTTCTAGAGCGTTGCGCGCACAACAGCCTTTGTGGGATGGCGGACGTATTGCTTCTGTCGTTTCTGAATCAGAGGCGCAGAAAAAAGTCACCACGCACAAGTACTACCAACAGCAGCAGCAAGTTTTTCAGGCAGTGGTCAGCGCATGGCAAAGCGTGATGTCCAGCAAGGAAAGAATTCTCACAGCTGAACGCGCCTTGTCTCGACTGCAAGAGTTTCAAGCCCAAATGGCACGCCGGGTTGAAGCCTTGGCCTCCCCCAAAATTGACTTGGAGTTGGTTGACGCGCGTGTGTTTCAAACAGACGTTGAATTGAGCACTGCTCAAAGTGCCTATGCAAATGGCATCAGCCGTCTCGAGCAGATCACGGGTTTATTAGGACTGCGACAACCAGGGCGCATTGCATTTGATTTTTACAGCCCACAGCAAGCCAATGCGATGTTCTTAAACATCCAGTCCCAAGACTTTGAGTACTTGGCATCTCGCGACAACGCTGTGTTGCGTGCCCAAGCTGAGGTGGAAGCAGCCCGTGCACGGTTTAACACAAAGGATGCTGAGAAGTGGCCGCAAATTTTTGTGCGCGTCGATCAACCGATTGGCAAAGTTGTCAGCTACACAGACACACGCATGAGTGCGTTCGTGGGACTGCAATACACACCCAACGCCGGGTTCTCCAATTTGCTGCAAGCCCAGGCCTTGGTCACGCGCATTGAGAGCACACAACAACTGGTAGAGACCACGCAGCGCGAAGTGATTGAAGCCTTTCAAAACGACAGAGAAGACATCGTCGCGTCGCACAAACGCGTACGGGCCTTGCTGCGTGCCGTCGCAGGCTCAGAAGCCGTTTTGGCTTCGTACCAACGACAGTTTCAAGGTGGTAAGAAATCATGGCTCGACCTGCTCAATGCAGTGCGCGAATTGACGCAAAACGAATACGCACTGGCAGACGCAAAGACAAGTCTGATGGGCGCTGTCTACAGATACCAAGTTCGAGCTGGAATACCACTGTAAAAGACTCAAAGACGCCATCACAATGACCAACCACAACGGATTGACATGGGCTATTCAACATCTGGCGCGCCTCAAAGGCGAGCATCTGGATTTGCTCAAACTCAACACCTGTCTCGCAGACATGCAAGACAACTTGCCAGCACGTCAGCAACTGACTCTCGTGTGTGAGGCCTTGGATGCTGAGCTGGCATCTGAATCGGTCGTGCCAGAAGCCGTTGATTTGCCGTTTCTCTACGGTGACTCCAACCATGGATGGGGTGTTGTACTCAACCAAGACGCCTCAGACCAGTGGTTGGTGCGCAGCGAGAAAGAAGAATTCACAACGACGGCTGAAGCCTTGGCTGCTGGTGCGTTTTTGATCAAATTTCAGAGCGAACAAACTTGGATCGGCAGCACAGAAGCGGGCGATTCGATGTTGACCAAGAGCTTCATTCAATTCGCATTGGGAACGATCAAACATTACAAAGCTGAGCTGGTAGAGGCCTCCTTGGCTTCGTTTTTTATCGGCGTGTTGGCATTCACCACATCGATGTTTTCGATGCAGGTATACGACCGTGTGATTCCGACGCGCAGTGAATACACCCTGTTGATCTTGAGCCTGGGTGTGATGTTGTCGATCCTGTTCGAACTGGCCATGAAATATGCACGCTCCAAACTCATGGACTACGTGGTGGTGGGGGTTGACAGCCGCCTGTCACGCGAAATTTTTCACCGCTTGTTGCAACTGCGGGTCGATCAACTGCCGCCCTCTGTGGGCAGTCTGGCAGGACAGCTGCGCGGCTACGAACAATTGCGTGCGTTTTACACCAGCTCCACCATGTTCACCTTGATTGATTTGCCTTTTGGCATCATCTTTTTGTTAGGAATGATGGCCATCGGTAGTGTGTGGGTGGCCCTGGTTCCACTGGTGTTTGGTGTGCTGAGTATTTTGATTGGGGTGGCATCTCGACAAAGAATCAATCAGTTTTCGATGGACTCGGCCGCATATTCAAACGCCAAAACAGGGCTATTGGTTGAAGCGGTTGAAGGTGTAGAAACCATCAAAGCAGGTTCAGGTGGTTGGAAGTTCTTAGCACGTTGGATTGCGGTGAACAGCCACACGATCAAAAGCGATTCGAAAATGCGTGGCTTCATTGAAGGCATTGGGTACATCTCGGCCATGACCCAACAACTCAGTTATGCCGGTTTGGTGATAGTAGGCTCCATGCTGGTCATGCAAGGCAGCATGACCATGGGCGCATTGATCGCGTGTTCTATTTTGAGCGGCAGAGTGTTAGCCCCCATCCTGGCCTTGCCCGGTTTGCTTGTGCAACAGGGACAAGCCATGGCGGCACTCAAAGGCATTGAAGCAATTTACCAACTCAAAACAGATACCCATGGTGTACAGCGCCCACTGGTGCCAGACCATCTACAGGGGCACTTCAAGATCGTTTCTGCCAAGTTTGCTTACCCAGGTAATCCTCCCGCTTTGGTGGTAGCAAATTTGAATATCCAAGCCGGTGAGAACATTGCCATTTTGGGTCCCATCGGAGCGGGTAAATCCACCTTGTTGCGCCTGCTCAGCGGTCTGTACGTGCCGCAGGAGGGACAGGTGCTGCTCGACGGGCTTGATCTGTCGCACATCAGCCGACAAGTCATCAGCCAAAAAGTAGGCTATCTACAGCAAGACCATCGCCTTTTTCAAGGCACGCTGAGAGAAAACTTGCTGATTGGTATGCCGGATCCGGGTGATACCGTCATCAAGCAAGCCATGGAACGTACTGGCATGATTAACTTTGTCTCAGCGCATCCGAAAGGCTTAGATCGTCCCATCATGGAAGGCGGCAAAGGGCTCAGCGGTGGACAACGTCAATTGCTTGCATTCACACGTTTGATTTTGTGCAATCCAGACATTCTTTTGTTGGATGAGCCCACCGCCAGCATGGACGATGAACAAGAGCGCCGTTGCATCCGTGTGATGCAAGAACTCGTGAAGGCCGGAAAAATGTTGATCGTGGTCACACACAAGCCCAACATCTTGCCGCTTGTCTCTCGAATCATCATCGTGGCCGGGCACACCATTGCCATGGATGGCCCCCGCGATGCCGTGCTGCAACGATTGTCTCAACCCGCAACGGCTCAACCTGCACCACCGACCGTCTTAAACCCCGCGATCTAAAGTTAAACATGCAGCATCCAGACAACGAAGCACCATCACGCCACGAGACAGAGATAACCAGCGAAGCTGTTGCTGCGGACACAGCCAAGGACGTGCTGCCGAAGTCGAATCCGAAATCGCTGTCTGGAAATCTGAATGACCAAGAGCATCCTCGTGGTGCTCGCACCACCTTGCGCGTCATGTTTGCCGGATTGTTATTGCTGGTCACCTGGGCTGCCCTTGGAAAACTGGATCAAGTGACACGCGCGCAAGCCCAGGTAGTGGCAGAGGCAAGAACCCAAGTCATTCAGTCTCCCGATGGCGGCGTGCTGACCGAATTGCATGTGAAAGAAGGTGACAAAGTCAAAGCTGGGCAAGTGCTGGCCACGCTGCAAAAAGAGCGTGCAGAAGCAGCTGTGTCAGAAACCAAAGCCAAAGTGGCAGCTCTGCGCATTACCTTGGTTCGCCTGCAAGCAGAGGTCTATGGCCGTCCATTGACTTTTGACAACGACTTGAAAGCCTATCCTGAATACATCAGCAACCAAACCGATCTATACAAAAAAAGACAACAGGCGTTTCGCGAAGACATTGATGCACTGACCAAGATACTGGAGCTCAGTGACAGCGAGTTAAAAATCAATTTAAAACTGGAAGCCAGCGGTGACGTGAGCAGAACCGAAGTTTTGCGCCTAGAACGCTCGGTTGCAGATGTGCGCGCACAACTGGCCAGCAAAAAGAACAAATACTTTCAAGATGCTCAGGCCGAAATGACCAAGGCGCAGGAAGATCTCAGCACGCAAAGTGAGCTGCTGAGAGATCGCAACCAATTGCTCGAACACACGGTGCTGACGGCGCCGGTAGATGGTGTTGTCAACAACATCCGCATCAACACCCTGGGCGGTGTCGTGCGTCAAGGGGAGTCGGTGATGGAGTTGCTGCCCTGGAGCGAAGAATTGATCATCGAAGCCAAAGTCACACCCGTTGATATTGCCTTCGTCTTGGTCGGACAAGACGCCAACATCAAAGTCGACGCCTACGACTCTTCCATTTTTGGATCACTACAAGGCAAGGTAACTTACATCAGCTCAGACGTGCTGAGTGAAGACACCCGACAAGGCCCCTTTTTGTACTACCGGGTACGCATTCGCCCAGAGGCTGGGCACTTACAAACAGACAAGGGCAGTCGTATTCAACTCAAGCCTGGTATGAGCGCATCGGTGGACATCAAAGCCAATGAACGCTCTGTACTGAGCTATTTGGTCAAGCCACTCAGCAAGGCGTTCAGTCAATCCATGGGTGAACGTTGAAATTATTGAGGTTCGATTTTCGCGTCTCTGATCGCTTTGGCCCACTTAGCGCTCTCCAGTTGGGTGCGACGCCCCAATGCTTCAGGCGTGCCGGGCTCGACCACAAAACCAATCTGAGAGAACTTCTCTTGAAGGTCCTTGCTTTGCGCGGCCACATTGATGGCTTGGTTGAGTTTTGTGACGATTTCCGAAGGCGTGCCTGCGGGTGCGAACATGGCAAAGTAAGCAATCATTTCGTAATCTTTAAGACCCAAAGCCTCGTTGACTGTCGGCAACTCAGGAATCGCAGAAGAGCGTTTCATTGATGTCACGGCCAAGCCTCGAATCTTTCCAGCGTTCACCTGGGGTAGCATGACGGCGAAGTCGGCAGTGAACAGCATCACTTGTCCACCAATGAGATCTGTCATAGCCGCTGGCCCGCTTTTGTAAGGGACACTGGTCATCTCAATTCCTGCCATATTTGCCAACACCTCACTGGACACCAATTGAGATGTACTGGCGCTGGCGAATGTGACGTGACCAGGCTTTGATTTAGCCAAGTTCACCAAATCACGCAACGTCTTCACAGGAACGTCGTTGTTGATGGCGACAACCAATGGAACAGACCCCAAATAACCCAAGGGTGCAAAAGCGATGTCTTGGTCGTAAGGCAGCTTCTTCATCAAGCTTTTAAGGGCAGCATTGGTGCTGTTAGTGCCAATCAGCAAGGTATAGCCATCTGCTGCCGATTTGGCGACCGCATCGGCACCCAGCATGCCATTCACACCAGCTTTGTTCTCTACGATGATGGGTTGACCCAAAACATCAGACATCTTGGATGCGAATGCGCGACCAATTTGATCGGTTGCACTACCAGGAGCAAATGGAACAATCGCTTTGATGGGCTTGTTGGGGTAGCTTTGGGCAAATATGGGCAGTGCGACGCCAAGCAACATCACCCCCGCTATTTTCTTGAAGTCCATCGTGTCTCCTTGTATATGTCATGAATCAACAGGCCACTGAAACTGCGGCCTTGCACATTCGTAGAGCACAGCCCAATCAGCACCATCGCACGCGCCACTTTACCTGCAAGCACGCACAACAGTCAGCAGCAGCAGCCGATTGGGAACCTTTGTCACAATTTTTTCACATATTTCAATTAATATCGAAGTATGGAATCAAAAGCGGTGATCAAAGCATTGGGCGCCTTGGCTCAGCCTTCGCGTTTGCAAATTTTCAGGGCACTCGTTGTGGCAGGAGAGACAGGACTCACACCCAGCGCTCTGAGCGAGTCATTGCATGTCGCCGCGAACACTCTTTCTTTTCATCTGAAGGAACTCGCACATGCTGACTTGGTCACACAAGAGCGTGTAGGCCGCAATCTCATCTACCGTGCGCAATTTGACCGAATGAACCAAGTGCTCTCGTACCTGACGCAAAACTGTTGTGAAGGTCAAGCGTGTCTGACAACTGTTGCCACTGAATGCAAGTGCTAAAGAAAATGAACATCGATATCCAACCATTCAACGTGCTCTTTCTATGCACACACAACTCCGCACGGAGTATCTTGGCTGAGGCGATGCTGAATCACCTGGGACGAGGTCGGTTCAAAGCTTATTCAGCCGGCAGCAGTCCACGCGAAAACCAAAAACCCAACCCTATTGCCTTGGACACTTTGCGCATGGCTGGTGTTTCAATCGAAGGTTTATCTAGTAAAAGCTGGGATGTGTTCGCCAAGCCCGACGCTCCTCATATGGACTTGGTCATCACAGTCTGCGACAACGCAGCGGGAGAAGTATGCCCTTATTGGCCTGGGCAACCTGCCACAGCGCACTGGGGGTATGCAGATCCTTCCACAGTTGAGGGTGAAGACGAGAAGAAGCGTGAAGCCTTTATCCAAACGCTGCATCTCATTGGCAAACGCTTAGAAATTTTTGTGAACCTGCCAGCATCCAGTCTGACGCGTCTTGCCATCGAACAAACAGCACGTGATTTGACCCAATTGGATAAAGCATTCCATGAATAAGCAACCCGAAATAACCGCCAACATCGCGGCTCCAATGAGCGTATTCGAGCGTTACCTGACCGTTTGGGTCCTCCTGTGCATCGTCATTGGCATTGCCGTCGGTCAATGGCTTCCTGGCACATTTCAAATTATTGGTCGCATGGAGATTGCACATGTCAACCTGCCAGTCGGTTTGTTAATTTGGATCATGATCATTCCGATGTTGGTCAAAGTGGACTTCCATGCATTGGGGGAGGTGCGCCAACATATCAAAGGTATCGGAGTGACTTTGTTTGTCAATTGGATGGTCAAACCATTTTCAATGGCCTTGCTTGCTTGGTTGTTCATCCGTCATTGGTTTGCACCTTATTTGCCCTCAGATCAACTCGACAGCTATGTTGCTGGACTGATCTTGTTGGCTGCAGCACCTTGCACTGCGATGGTTTTTGTCTGGAGCAGACTGACAGCCGGTGACCCTTTGTTCACGCTGTCACAAGTCGCTTTGAACGACAGCATCATGATCATCGCGTTTGCACCGCTGGTGGGCCTACTCCTAGGCATCTCTGCAATAGCGGTGCCATGGGACACGCTCTTAACATCCGTTGTGCTTTACATCTTGATTCCGGTGGTATTGGCTCAGGTTTGGCGGCAATCATTGCTGACAAAAGGTCAGGCCGCTTTTGACGCCGCCATGGAGCGTATCGGTCCATGGTCTATCACAGCACTGCTTGCCACGCTGGTTTTACTCTTCGCGTTTCAAGGCGAAGCTATTTTGAGCCAACCTTTGGTCATTGGCTTGCTGGCGGTTCCTATCTTGATTCAAGTTTTTTTCAACTCGGGCTTGGCATATTGGCTCAATCGCACTGTGGGAGAAAAGCACAACATCGCTTGCCCATCAGCATTGATTGGCGCGTCCAATTTCTTTGAACTTGCCGTTGCTGCGGCAATCAGCTTGTTTGGTTTTCACTCGGGGGCAGCACTGGCAACTGTCGTCGGCGTATTGATCGAGGTACCCGCCATGCTGTTGGTTGTCTCTGTGGTGAACAATTCCAAAAAATGGTACGAATGCAAGTGATACCTATCAGCCCTGTTCAGTCGACTCGATCAATTTGTGACAACGGTTTAAAACTGATGGTGTGTGACGCATACAAGATCTCAACCAGGTACAAGACACATGAACTGACAAGCGCCAAAAAACTGCCAATGAAGGTGATCGCAACCCAGTTGGACAAGTGAAGCTTGCCGGGCTCAATACTGACTGAAAAAAACAACTCAATCACAGTCAAGGCAATCAGCACAGCGCTAAAAACCAAGAAGGCTGTTGCGATGTTGATGATTAATTTTCGATACTCTAATGACGCCAGTTCAAGGTGATATTGCTCAATGCGCCTTGAGACAACGCCTCGACTGTCCGTGGAATCGTCGATCAGATTCTGTACTTTTCTGGCTCGATCAATGACTCGACCAAGTCGGTTACCCAACACGTTGAGAATACCCCCGACTCCAGTCAATAGAAACACAGGTGCGGTTGCCAATCGAATCGCTTCAGAAATTACACTCATATCCATCAAATCTATCCAAGCTATCGTTTTAGGGCTTTTATTACTGGATGCTGTTTGTAACATGTAACTTGGTCGTGAAATGGTGCAAAGCATCACATCAGATGCCCAGCGATCCGAAGCGGCGATAACGGAAGAAAAGCTTTAGCTTTTGGAGACCTTCGGAAATTTCCTTTTTCTGCTCTTTGGCATTGGAATGTCAAATTGGCGTAAAAATAATGAACCACGTAAGCCAAGCCCAACCAAGCCTACAAACGCTACAAGAACAACAAATAGTTTAATTACTTCAGTCATAAGGCCATTAGAAATAAAACTTAAAGTTTAATTTTAATACCTGATTCAGAATATGTATATGTCAATCATCGAGTAACAATGATTGCACCTCATGATGAAAAAAGCCGCTAAATATTGCTATCTAGCGGCTTTCGTCTTTACGGATGGTGGAGCTGGCGGGATTTGAACCCGCGTCCATAAGTCTTTTTCGTACAGTTCTACATGTGTAGTCGTCTGATTTGAGTCTCATCAAATACATCGCGCAGCGACACGCTATGTACCCAACCAGCATCCTTAGATCTCACACAACACCAAGGTGCCCGGTGTCATGCCAGCCAATATGAGTTACCTTGCAGCTAGGACTTGTGAGGTTTTAACGCCCCCTTCACCCTAACCCAGCCTATCGGCCAACTGTTGCAAGGCTCACCGGATTAAGCGGCGAGTGCGAAACGTTCGTCGTTTGCAGTTAGTTTTTTTTCTGCTGTTTAACGAGGTAACAGAACCTCGACATGCCCTGCCACGCGTCCGAACTCATGTCGAAACCAGTGCAGCCCCAAGTTTTCTATTTTAGGCCTATGCAAGCAATTTCAAGAGCTTGACGGGTGAATCTATGTGTAAATCGGCCCCCCAGCTGACAATATTTGTCTTTTCTCCCAAATAACCGTAGCTCGCAGCCACCGTACGCATGCCTGCAGCACGCCCAGCCACGATGTCACGCTCATCGTCCCCCACATACAAACACAACTCAGGAGCCAGACCCAAACGACGCGCGGCTTCAAACATGGGTTCAGGATGCGGCTTGGCATGCGGCGTGGTGTCACCACTGACGATCGTGGATGCCGTCGCGAACAAAGGCATAGCTTGAGTCAAAGGATCGGTGAACCGAGCCATTTTGTTAGTGACCACACCCCACAGCAGGTCACGCTGGCGCAGTGACTCGATCACTTCTTGCACGCCATCGAAGACGTAGGTGCGCAGGGTCATCGCATGCTCATAGTTCACAAAGAACTCTTCGCGCATGACGTCGTAGTCTGCATCCTCTGGCGTGATGCCAAAAGCAACTTTGAGCATGCCACGCGCTCCTGCGCCTGCCATAGGACGGTACATCTCCTCCGGCAAAGAGGGTAAGCCTCGGTCGGTGCGCATTTTGTCTGCTGCATCGCCCAAGTCTGGCGCGCTGTCAATCAACGTGCCATCCAAGTCAAACAAAACGGCTCGAATATGGGTCAGCATCAAACAGCTTTCTGAGTAGCCACCAAATAGTTCACGCTGGTGTCAGCACTCAACCAGTAACGGCGGGTCAAAGGGTTGTATTCCATGCCACGGGTGTGATGCCACTCCAAATCAACCTCACGACAGGCATGCGCCAGTTCACTCGGGCGAATGAATTTTGCGTATTCATGTGTACCTCTAGGGAGCATGTTCAACACATATTCGGCCCCTACGATGGCAAACAAAAAAGACTTGGGATTGCGATTGAGCGTTGAGAAAAACACCCAACCACCGGGTTTGACCAATTGTGCGCAAGCACGAACAATGGACGAAGGATCGGGGACGTGCTCTAACATTTCCATGCATGTCACCACATCAAAACTGGCAGGTCGCTCAGCCGCCAAAGCCTCCACGCTCACCTCTCTGTATTGAACGTTAGGCGTTTGCACTTCCAACGCATGTAACTGAGCGACTTTGAGTGACTTGGTGGCTAAATCAATACCCATGACCTGAGCGCCCGAACGTGCCATGGCGTCACTCAAGATACCGCCACCGCAGCCCACATCCAGCACTTGTTGGCCTTTGAGCGGCGCAAGTCCGTTGATCCACTCCAAACGCAAAGGATTGATTTGGTGTAGCGGACGAAATTCACTTTCTGGATCCCACCAACGGTGGGCCAGATCTGAAAACTTGGCCAATTCGGCCGGGTCAACATTGACGTGTGATGAAGTTTGCATGGCTCGATTGTCCTTTATCCAATAAAAAACCCCGCCGAAGCGGGGTTCTCGCAAAGATCAAAAAGATCAGTTAGCACGGGTGCCAACGACTTCGATCTCAACGCGACGGTTCTTGGCGCGACCTTCTTTGGTCTTGTTGTCAGCCACTGGCTGTTTTTCGCCTTTGCCTTCGGTGTAGATGCGGTTTTTCTCGATGCCTTTAGACACCAAGTAAGCCTTCACAGACTCGGCACGACGCACCGACAGTTTTTGGTTGTAAGCATCGGTACCGATCGAATCGGTATGACCCACAGCAATGATCACTTCCAAATTGATGCCTTTGACTTTGCCAACCAAGTCATCCAACTTGGCTTTGCCAGCGGGCTTGAGCACCGACTTGTCGAAGTCAAAGAATGCATCAGCAGCGTAAGTCACTTTAGATGCAGCAGGAGCTTGGGGAGCTTGGGGAGCTGGAGCTGGTGCTGGAGCAGCAGCTTTAGGGGCCACAACAGCAGGTGCAGCAGGAACGATTGCGCCGTCGCAATCTTTGGCAGCCGTTGCTGGCGTCCAGTTGGCATCGCGCCAGCACAGGCCCGTGGAGTTTTTCCACACATCGCCTGACGAATTGCGCCAGTTGTCAACAGTTTGAGCAACAGCGGCA
The DNA here is from genome assembly GCF_003063395.1 of Limnohabitans sp. JirII-29. Taxonomy (NCBI): domain Bacteria; kingdom Pseudomonadati; phylum Pseudomonadota; class Betaproteobacteria; order Burkholderiales; family Comamonadaceae; genus Limnohabitans; species Limnohabitans sp. JirII-29. The sequence goes on along the minus strand of NZ_NESB01000001.1, from coordinate 110,268 downwards.
GTTGCCAATGCAGCAGTAGCAACAAAAGCTGCCAAGTTCTTCAAGTTTTTCATGATTCACCTCTGAGGGATTTAAAAGCCGCAGACCTTGCTGCGATTCCAGGCATTCAAGGTGCAAACACCATAACGCTGTAAATATTGTGCCATATCTCCTATGCGCCGCACCCAATTCAGAGAAGTCATGCTGACGTATGCGCGGGTCTGTTGCCAGTGAGCCACAACTGACCCAAAGGAGTTATCAGCCTAAAATGTCCGGTTTCCCGCTTTACGGCCGCTTTCATGACTCAGTTTGCCAAAGAAACATTGCCCATCAGCCTAGAAGAGGAGATGCGTCGCAGTTACCTAGATTACGCCATGAGTGTGATCGTGGGGCGCGCACTGCCCGACGCGCGTGACGGCTTGAAGCCGGTGCACCGTCGTGTGTTGTTTGCGATGCACGAGCTCAACAACGACTGGAACCGTCCTTATAAAAAGTCGGCACGTATCGTCGGTGACGTGATTGGTAAATATCACCCACACGGTGACAGTGCGGTTTACGACACCATCGTTCGCATGGCACAAGACTTCTCCTTGCGCCACATGCTGGTCGATGGCCAAGGTAACTTCGGCTCAGTCGATGGAGACAACGCTGCGGCCATGCGTTACACGGAAATCCGCTTGTCCAAAATTGCCCACGAAATGTTGGCAGACATTGACAAAGAAACCGTTGACTTCGGCCCCAACTATGACGGCTCAGAAAAAGAACCTTTGGTCTTACCCAGCCGCATCCCCAACCTGTTGGTCAACGGCTCGTCTGGCATCGCGGTGGGCATGGCCACCAACATTCCGCCGCACAACTTGAACGAAGTGGTCGACGCTTGTCTGCACATGTTGCGTCACCCGCAAGCCAGCATCGATGAGTTGATGGAAATCATCCCCGCGCCTGACTTCCCCACCGCCGGCATCATTTACGGCATGAGTGGCGTGCGAGACGGCTACCGCACCGGTCGTGGCCGTGTGGTCATGCGTGCGAAGTGCCACTTCGAAGACATTGATCGTGGCCAACGCCAATCGATCATCGTCGACGAGCTGCCCTACCAAGTGAACAAAAAGACCTTGCAAGAACGCATGGCCGAGTTGGTGCACGAAAAGAAAATCGAAGACATCAGTCACATCCAAGACGAGTCCGACAAATCGGGCATGCGCTTGGTGATCGAACTCAAGCGCGGCGCCGTGCCTGAGGTGGTGCTCAACAATCTGTACAAGCAAACACAGCTCCAAGACACCTTTGGCATCAACATGGTGGCCTTGATCGATGGCCAGCCCAAGTTGTGCAACCTGAAAGATCTGATCAGCGTCTTTTTGCAGCACCGCCGCGAAGTGGTCACACGCCGCACCATCTTTACCCTGCGCAAAGCACGCGAACGCGGCCATGTGCTGGAAGGTTTGGCGGTGGCTTTGGCCAACATCGACGAATTCATCGCCATCATCCGCAACGCCCCCACCCCACCGGTAGCCAAGGCCGAGCTGATGACCCGTCCTTGGGACAGCAAGCTGGTGCGCGAAATGCTCACCCGCAGCCGCGCCGATGGTGGTGTGATCAATGCCGACGACTACCGCCCTGATGGCTTGGAAAAAGAATTCGGCATGGGCAACGACGGCTTGTACCGCCTGAGTGACACCCAAGCTCAAGAAATTTTGCAGATGCGCCTGCAACGTTTGACCGGTTTGGAACAAGACAAGATCGTCAACGAATACAAAGACGTGATGGCCGAGATCGACGACTTGCTCGACATCTTGGCCAAGCCTGAGCGTGTGTCCACCATCATTGGCGACGAGCTCAATGTGGTGAAACAAGAGTTCGGACAAACCAAACTCGGCGCACGCCGCAGTGTGATCGAGCACAACGCCCAAGACCTGGGCACCGAAGATCTGATCACCCCCACCGACATGGTGGTCACACTCAGCCACAGCGGCTACATCAAGAGCCAGCCCTTGAGCGAATACCGCGCACAAAAGCGCGGGGGCCGAGGCAAGCAAGCCACCGCCACCAAAGAAGACGACTGGATCGACCAACTCTTCATCGCCAACACGCACGACTACATCTTGTGTTTCTCAAACCGTGGTCGCCTGTACTGGCTCAAGGTCTGGGAAGTGCCCGCAGGCTCACGTGGCTCGCGCGGACGCCCCATCGTCAACATGTTCCCTCTGCAAGAGGGCGAAAAAATCAACGTCGTCTTGGCACTCACAGGAGAAGCTCGCACCTTCCCTGAAAATCAGTTCGTGTTCATGGCCACCTCCATGGGCACCGTCAAAAAGACCTCGCTCGACGAGTTCAACAACCCACGCAAGGGCGGCATCATTGCCGTGAACTTGGACGATGGTGACTTCCTGGTGGGCGCTGCCCTGACCGACGGCAAACACGATGTGATGTTGTTCAGCGATGGCGGCAAGGCCGTGCGCTTTGACGAGAACGATGTGCGCCCCTTGGGTCGCAGCGCCCGTGGCGTGCGCGGCATGATGATCGAAGACGGCCAAAGCGTGATCGCGATGCTGGTGTCTGAACAAGAAGACCCCAACGCGCCCGCCGATGCGGTACGCGCCAGTGTGCTGACCGCCACCGAGAACGGCTACGGCAAACGCACCAGCATCACCGAGTACACGCGTCATGGACGTGGCACCAAAGGCATGATTGCCATCCAGCAATCAGAGCGCAACGGCAAAGTGGTGGCTGCCACACTGGTCCAAGCCGACGACGAAATCATGCTCATCACCGACACCGGCGTGTTGGTGCGCACGCGCGTGTCTGAAATCCGCGAACTCGGTCGTGCCACCCAAGGCGTGACCTTGATCGGTTTGGATGCTGGCGCCAAGCTCAGCGGCTTGCAACGCATCGTTGAAAACGATGCCAACGCGAACGACAGCGAAGGCACCGAAGACGGCCAAGCAGGCGACACCAGCACGCCCAACGAAGCTTGAGGCACACGGCATGAGCACGCGCTCCTATAACTTTTCTGCTGGCCCAGCGGCCATGCCGCTGGAGGTGCTGCAACAAGCCGCCTCAGAAATGACCGACTGGCACGGCAGTGGCATGGGCGTGATGGAAATGAGCCATCGCGGCAAAGAATTCATTGCTATTTACGAACAAGCCGAAGCCGACTTGCGTGAGCTGCTGGCCATTCCGGTCAACTTCAAGGTCTTGTTCATGCAAGGCGGGGGCATTGCTGAAAATGCCATCGTGCCCCTCAACCTGTCACGCGGTGAACAGGTTGACTTGGTGGTCACCGGCAGCTGGAGCGAGAAGTCATTCAAAGAAGCAGCCAAGTACTGCACGCCGCATTTGGCAGCATCTGGTGCCGACAGCCACTTCACCACCCTGCCTGCACCGGCTCAGTGGCAACTCAGCGCGAATGCACGCTATGTCCATGTGTGCACCAACGAAACCATTCATGGGGTGGAGTTCCATACCTTGCCCGACCTGCAAGCCTTGGGCTCCAACGCACCACTGGTGATTGACTTTTCATCCCACGTGCTGTCGCGCTCGGTCGATTGGTCCAAAGTGGGCCTGGCCTTTGGCGGCGCCCAAAAGAACATTGGCCCTGCCGGTGTGACATTGGTGGTGGTGCGTGAAGACTTGTTGGGCCACGCGCTCAAGGTGTGTCCTAGCGCGTTCAACTACAAAACTGTGGCCGACAACGGCTCGATGTACAACACCCCGCCGACCTACAGCATCTACATGGCGGGTTTGACCTTTCAATGGCTCAAACGCCAAGGCGGCGTGGCGGCAATGGAACAACGCAACATCGCCAAAGCCCAACTGCTGTACGACTTTTTGGACAGCTCCAGCTTCTACAGCAACCACGTGGCCGCTGACTGCCGCTCACGCATGAACGTGCCCTTCTTCTTGGCCGACGCCGCGCGCAACGACGCTTTCTTGGCAGGCGCCAAAGCGGCTGGACTGCTCCAGCTCAAAGGCCACAAGTCGGTGGGCGGCATGCGCGCGAGCATCTACAACGCCATGCCCATCGAAGGCGTACAAGCCTTGGTGGACTACATGCGTGCGTTTGAACAAACTCAGGCTTGACGCCTTTTGAGCACCATGAGCCAAACACCTATTCAGTCTGACGCCTTGGGCGAGCTGCGCGTGCAAATCGACGCGCTGGACAAACAACTGCTGAGCCTGCTCAACCAACGCGCCCATGTGGCCGAGCAAGTTGGTGAAATCAAACGCGCCGAAGGTTCACCGTTCTTTCGTCCAGACCGCGTAGCTCAAGTGATCGACAAAATCACCCAAGCCAACCCAGGCCCGCTGAAGAACCAACATGTCGCGGCGATCTGGCGCGAAATCATGTCGGCGTGTCTGGCCCTTGAAGCCCCGCAACGCGTGGCCGTGTTGGGCCCACAAGGCACCTTCTGCGAGCAAGCCGCCATTGAGTTCTTTGGCAGCGCCGCCAACCTGATTTACTGCGCCAACTTTGACGAGGTGTTCCACGCCACAGCGGCGGGCACCGCCCAATACGGTGTAGTCGGGATGGAAAACTCCACCGAAGGTGTGGTGGCACGCTCGCTCGATTTGTTCTTGCGTTCCCCCGTGCATGTGGTGGGCGAAGTCAGCCTCTTGGTGCGTCATAACCTGTTGCGTCAAATCAATTCTCTCGACGGCATTGAGGTGGTCATGGCACACCCTCAAGCCCTGGCGCAGTGCCAGGTCTGGCTGAGCCAACACCTGCCCAACGCCGAACGACGTGCAGTCTCCAGCAATGCCGAAGGCGCACGGCTGGCCGCGACCAACCCCGCCTGGGCGGGCTTGGCCAGTGAACGTGCCGCGGGTCAGTTTGGCCTGCACATCGTGCACCACGCCATCCAAGACGAGGCCTACAACCGCACCCGCTTTGCCATCATCACCCTGCCGCAAACCTTGGCCACGCCTCCAGCGTCAGGGAAAGACTGCACCAGCTTGGTGGTGTCGGTGCCCAACCGCCCAGGTGCCGTGCACGACCTGTTGGTGCCACTCAAAAACAACGGCGTGTCCATGACGCGCTTTGAGTCGCGCCCGGCCAAATCGGGCCAGTGGGAGTACTACTTCTACATCGACATCCAAGGCCATATCTCTCAAACCCATGTGGCCGCCGCCTTGCAAGAATTGCAAGGCCTGTGCGCCTTCTACAAAGTTTTGGGCTCTTACCCCGTCAGCGAATGAGTTCGCCGACATTTCAACGCCTGGCACTCATCGGCTGCGGCTTGATGGGCGGCTCCTTTGCCCTGGCCTTGCGTGAAGCAGGTATGGTCCAGACCATCGCAGGCTTTAGCTCGTCGGACGCCACCCGCCAGCGTGCGGTAGCGCTCAAGGTCATCGACCAAGCCTGCACCAGCGTGGCCCAAGCCGTGCAAGGCGCCGACCTGGTGTTGCTGGCTGTGCCCGTAGGAGCCATGCAGACCAGCTTTGAAGCCATGCGTGATGCACTGGCCCCCAACGCCTTGCTGATGGACGTGGGCTCCACCAAATGCGACGTGATCGCCGCAGCTCAAGCAGGCTTGGGCGAACGCCTGGCTTGCTTTGTCCCCGCCCATCCGATTGCAGGCAAAGAAGTCGCGGGCATTGAGCACGCCGAAGCGGCCCTGTACCAAAACCACCGCACCATCCTCACGCCGCTGCCCAAGACGGGCTTAGCGCGCTTGCAAGCCGCACACGACGTCTGGGCCGCCATTGGCAGCCACGTCAGCACCATGACACCCGAGGCCCACGACGCCACCTTTGCCGCCGTCAGCCATTTGCCCCACATGTTGGCCTTTGCAGCGGTGAATGCCCTCACCTCGCAGCCTCAGGGGGCAGCGTTCTTGGACATGGCGGGCCCAGGTTTTCGAGATTTTTCACGCATCGCAGCCAGCGATGCGGCCGTATGGCGCGACATTCTGAGCGCCAACCGTGCAGAAGTGCTCACCCAAGCAGCGCACTTTCGCGCCGCACTCGACCAGTTCGAAGCTGCGCTGAAAAGTGGCAACACACACGCTTTGCAACAACTCATCCAACAAGCCAGCGAGGTACGCGCTGGCTGGCAACTGCAAGCCCACACCTCGTGCAACACGACCTCTGACGCCTAAGCTTCAGGTCTTACTTTTTTCCGTCATGTTCTCCACGGCCTTTCTCGACTTGCCACCCTTGCAGGGTGCCTCCGGCACCGTGACCTTGCCGGGCTCCAAAAGCATCTCCAACCGCGTGCTCTTGCTCTCGGCCCTGTGCCAAGGCACCACCGTGGTCCAGGACCTGCTCGACTCGGACGACACCCGCGTCATGCTCGACGCACTGCGGCAACTCCAATGTGGCGTCGACGTGCAAGGCAGCACCGTCACCATCACCGGCTTAGGTGGTCAACTGGCACACCACGAACCCGTCGCGTTCTTCATGGGCAATGCAGGCACCGCCATGCGTCCACTCACCGCCGCCTTGGCCGTGCTGGGGGGCGACTTCTCGCTCTCCGGCGTGGCACGCATGCACGAGCGCCCCATTGGCGACTTGGTTGATGCGCTGCGCTTGCTCGGGTGCCAGATTGACTACCTGGGCCAAGAAGGTTTTCCTCCGCTGCACATTGGGCAACCCACACTGCAACTCGATGCGCCCATCCAAGTGCGCGGCGATGTGTCCAGCCAGTTCTTGACCGCTTTGTTGATGGCCCTGCCCTTGGCGGCGCAACACAAACCCATCGTCATCGAGGTGGTGGGCGAGCTGATCAGCAAGCCCTACATCGACATCACGCTCAACTTGTTGACACGCTACGGCATCGCCGTTGAGCGCGAAGGCTGGCAACGCTTCACCATTCCTGCGGGCAGTCGCTACCAGTCGCCGGGCAGCATCCACGTCGAGGCCGATGCGTCGTCGGCCAGTTACTTCATCGCACTCGGCGCCATCGCCAGCGGCGAAGGCATTCGCATCCAAGGCGTGGGGGCCGACTCGATTCAGGGCGACATCCGCTTCATCGAAGCCGCCACCCAGATGGGCGCGCACATCACCAGCGGCCCCAACTGGCTGCAGGTACAGCGCGGGGCTTGGCCGCTGCACGGGATAGCGCTCGACTGCAACCACATTCCCGATGCCGCCATGACCCTGGCCGTCATGGCGCTCTTCGCCGACAGCCCCACCACCCTGCGCAACATCGCCAGCTGGCGTGTCAAAGAAACCGACCGCATTGCCGCCATGGCCACCGAATGCCGCAAACTCGGCGCCACGGTGGAAGAAGGGGATGACTGGCTGCGCATCCACCCGCTGCCCAACGGCCCATCCGCCAACACATCGGCACAGGGGCACTGGCAGCGCGCCAGCATCCACACCTACGACGACCACCGGGTGGCCATGTGCTTCTCGCTCGCCGCCTTCAATGCCAAGCAACTGCCCGTGCGCATCGAAGACCCCAAGTGCGTCGCCAAAACTTTTCCCGACTACTTTGAAACCCTGTTCTCGGTGGCGCACGCCAACACCACGCACATCCCCGTGATTTGCATTGACGGCCCCACCGCCTCAGGCAAAGGCACGCTGGCCAGCCGCGTGGCACACGCCTTGGGCTACCACTACCTCGACTCGGGCGCCCTCTACCGCGTCACCGCCTACGCAGCGCTGCAAGCAGGCTTGGTGCTCGACACAGCCCACGAGCCGGCCATTGCCGACTTGGCCCGCAGCCTGCCGGTGCGCTTTGAAGGCGACACCGTCTGGCTCGGCGACCAGGATGTGAGCGAGGCCATTCGCACCGAAGAAGCGGGCATGAATGCCTCCAAGGTGTCCGTCTTACCCACCGTGCGTACCGCCTTGGTAGCCCTGCAACACAGCTTTCAGCGCCTGCCTGGGCTGCTCGCCGACGGTCGCGACATGGGCACCGTGATCTTCCCGCAAGCCCCGTTGAAGGTGTTTTTGACTGCCAGTGCCGCACAGCGTGCCGAGCGCCGTCATAAGCAATTGATTTCAAAGGGTTTTTCGACTACACTTGACAGTCTTCGTGCCGATTTGGAGGCTCGTGACGCCCGCGATTCATCGCGCAGCGTGGCGCCCTTGAAACCAGCACAAGATGCTTTGCAACTCGACAACTCCGCGTTGTCCATCGAGGCTTCGGTGGATCAGGTGTTGACGTGGTGGAAAGCCAAGCAGCCTTTCTAGGCTGCACCCTGGCCCACTCGGCTCCTCTCGCGCGGCACATGCGCACTGGCTTGAGTGGATCGACAACTTAACCCGTGGCTCACGCCACAACCCACCGCTAACCGCAGGCCCATGTGGCGCAGCAATGGTGCTGCCCTCTTTCCCGTGGTTAGACACAAGGAACTACATGTCTGAATCTTTTGCCGCCCTGTTTGAAGAATCCCTGAAGCGCTCCGAAATGCGCACAGGTGAAGTGATCACTGCTGAAGTGGTCCGCATCGAGCACAACCACGTGGTTGTGAACGCTGGCCTCAAGTCTGAAGCCTACGTGCCAATCGAAGAATTCAAAAACGACAAGGGCGAACTCGAAGTCCAAGCTGGCGACTTCGTGTCTGTGGCCATTGGTAGCGTTGAAAACGGCTACGGCGACACCATCCTCAGCCGCGACACCGCCAAGCGTTTGGCATCGTGGATGAGCTTGGAAAAAGCACTGGAATCTGGCGAATTTGTCACTGGTACCACCAGCGGCAAAGTCAAGGGCGGCCTGACCGTGTTGGTCAACGGCATCCGCGCCTTCTTGCCAGGCTCACTGATCGACACCCGTCCGATCAAAGACTTGTCTCCCTACGAGAACAAGACCATGGAATTCAAGGTCATCAAGCTCGACCGCAAGCGCAACAACGTCGTGCTGTCACGCCGCGCTGTGGTGGAAGCTTCGATGGGCGAAGAGCGCGCCAAGCTGATGGAAACCCTCAAAGAAGGCTCCATCGTGCACGGTGTGGTCAAGAACATCACCGAATACGGTGCGTTTGTGGACTTGGGCGGCATCGACGGCCTGTTGCACATCACCGACATGGCATGGCGTCGTGTCCGTCACCCCTCTGAAGTGGTCACGGCCGGTCAAGAAATCACTGCCAAGATCCTCAAGTTCGACACCGAGAAAAACCGCGTGTCTTTGGGCTTGAAGCAAATGGGCGACGATCCTTGGATGGGCGTCAACCGCCGCTACCCACAAAGCACCCGTTTGTTCGGCAAGATCACCAACATCGCCGACTACGGTGCGTTTGTGGAACTCGAACCCGGCATCGAAGGCTTGGTCCACGTGTCTGAAATGGACTGGACCAACAAGAACGTGGCACCTTCCAAGATCGTGTCTTTGGGTGACGAAGTCGAAGTCATGGTCCTCGAGATCGACGAAGACAAGCGCCGCATCAGCTTGGGAATGAAGCAGTGCAAAGCCAACCCTTGGCAAGAGTTCGCGCTCAACACCAAGCGTGGCGACCGCGTCAAAGGCCCGATCAAGTCGATCACCGACTTCGGCGTGTTCGTGGGCTTGGCTGCCGGCATCGACGGCTTGGTGCACCTGTCTGACCTGTCTTGGAACGAAACCGGCGAAAACGCCGTGCGCGAATACAAGAAGGGTCAAGAAGTCGAGGCCTTGGTCTTGGCTGTGGACGTGGACCGCGAGCGCATCAGCTTGGGCATCAAACAACTCGACTCTGACCCCTTCACCACCTTTGTGTCGGTCAACGACAAAGGCCAAACCGTCACAGGCAAGGTCAAGACCGTGGATGCCAAGGGCGCTGAAATCGACCTGGGCGAAGACATCATCGGCTACTTGCGCGTCAGCGAAATTTCGCGTGACCGCGTGGAAGACGCGCGCAGCGTGCTCAAAGAAGGCGACGAAGTCACAGCCGTGGTGGTGAACGTGGATCGCAAGACCCGCAACATCCAGTTGTCGATCAAAGCCAAAGACGCTGTGGACCAACAAGAAGCCATGGCTTCCTTGTCGCAACAGTCGGCCCGTGAGAACGCTGGCACCACCAGCTTGGGCGCTTTGTTGCGTGCCAAGCTTGACAACAACAACTGATGACCCGTTCCGACTTGGTCGAAGAACTGGCCGCTCGGTTTGGCCAGCTCACGCACCGCGACGCCGAATTCGCAGTCAAGACTTTGCTTGACGCGATGAGCGACGCCCTGGTGCGCGGGCACCGCATCGAGCTGCGCGGCTTTGGCAGCTTTTCCATCAACCGTCGCCCTCCTCGCATGGGACGCAACCCGCGTTCTGGCGAGAGTGTGGCGATTCCGGAAAAGCGCGTCCCTCACTTCAAGCCGGGCAAAGCCCTGCGCGAAGCGGTGGACGCTCGCACGCAAGAACTGCTGGCCAAGTCAGAACTCAAAAGTTAACCAGAGGCGGGGCTAAAATTCTCCTCGTCACAGAGGAGTCGCCTTGAAAAACCTCATGTGGCTGCTTCAGTTAACACTGAAAGCAGCCATTTTTTTTACCCTGTTCGCTTTTGCACTCAACAACCAGCACGACGCCGTGGTCCATTTCTTTTTTGGCACGACGTGGCAAGCACCCTTGGTGCTGGTGGTCCTGAGTGCTTTTGTCGTGGGCGTGGCCGTAGGCGTGCTCGGCATGGTGCCCCGCTGGTGGCGTCATCGTCGTTTGGCCAAGCAAGCGCCAGCCAGCGCCAACACCACACAGACAGACCCCACCCATGGAATTTGATTTCACCTGGATTTTCATTGGCCTGCCCATTGCCTTTGGTTTGGGTTGGTTGGCCTCACGCATGGACTTGCGCCAGCTGCGACTGGAAAACCGACAAACCCCCAAGGCCTATTTCAAGGGCTTGAACCACTTGCTCAACGAGCAGCAAGACCAGGCCATCGATGCCTTCATCGAAGCCGTTCAGCACGACCCCGACACCTCGGAGCTGCACTTTGCACTGGGCAACTTGTTTCGTCGCCGCGGCGAATACGAACGTGCGGTGCGAGTACACCAGCATCTGCTGTCGCGCGGCGACCTGAGCCAAAACGACCGTGACCGTGCCCAACACGCACTTGCCCTCGACTACCTCAAGGCCGGTTTGTTAGACCGCGCCGAAGACGCGCTGCACAAACTCGAAGGCACGGTGCATGCCCCCCAAGCCCACCTGGCGCTGCTGAGCATTTATGAGCGCTCACGCGACTGGGCCAAAGCCTCGGTCATCGCCCAAAAACTCAGCGACAGCGGACAAGGCAGCTTCCAAGGACGCTTGGCCCACTACCTGTGCGAGCAAGCAGCCAGCCTGGACCTGGCACAGCATGGCGACGACGTGCTGGCCTTGCTCGAGCGCGCCATCGCCGTGGCCCCCCAATCAGCACGCGCACGCATGGCCCTGGCCCAAGCCTTGGCCGATAGCCAGCGCCCGCAAGACGCCTACGCCACCCTCGAAGCCTTGGCCCAACACGTGCCCTCAGCTTGGCCTTTGTTGGCGCCTAAGCTCGCCGCCTTGGCACACACCTTGGGTTGCATCGACCAGGCGCTGGCCCTGCTCGAAGCCAGCTATGCCCAAACTGCCTCGCTCGATGTGCTCAACGCCATCGTGAGCCTGCGTGCCGCACAAGGCGATGCCCACACCAACGCCCGTTACGCCCAACACCTGGAACGTGAGCCCTCATTGGTAGCCGCGACGCAATGGATTGCGCACGAGAAGTTCGAACATGACCAATTTCACCCGCAGGTACAACGTGCCTTGGAGCGTGCGGCCAAGCCGCTGCAACGCTACCGCTGCGCCGCCTGTGGTTTTGAAGCCAGCCAACATTTTTGGCAATGCCCCGGCTGCCAAGCCTGGGACAGCTACCCCGCTAGGCGGGTGGAGGAACTATGACCGTGAGCCGTGAACAACTCACCCAAGCCCAGGTGCTGGTGGTGGGCGACGTGATGCTAGACCGCTATTGGTATGGCGCGGTGGAGCGCATCAGCCCTGAAGCCCCGGTGCCCGTGGTGCGCGTCACACGCGAAGAAAACCGCCTGGGCGGTTGCGCCAACGTGGCTTACAACGTGGTCAGCCTGGGCGCGCATGCCAGCTTGCTGTCGGTGGTGGGCGACGATGACGCCAGCCACTTGCTGGAAGATCTGGTGGCCAAGACTGGCATTGCCCCTCATCTCGGGCGCGACGCCCAACTCCAAACCACCGTCAAGCTGCGCATCATTGGTCGCCAGCAACAGTTGCTGCGGGTGGACTTTGAAAACACACCACAGACCGAAGTACTGGCATCACAGTCGGCTCTGTTTGCCAAGCTGCTACCCGCGCATGCCGTGGTGTTGTTCTCTGATTACGGCAAAGGCGGCTTGGCCCACGTGAGCCAGATGATTGCCGCCGCCCGCGCAGCAGGCAAAACCGTGTTGATTGACCCCAAAGGCAGCGACTACTCGCGCTACGCCGGGGCCAGCTGCATCACCCCCAACCGCGCAGAACTGCAACAAGTCATTGGCGAATGGACCAGCGAAGACGACTTGCGCCACAAAGCCCACGCACTGCGAGAGGAGTTGCAACTCGACGCCTTGCTTCTGACCCGCAGCGAAGAAGGCATGACCTTGTTTGACGCCCAAGGCGAGCTGCATGTGTCGGCACAAGCACGCGAAGTGTTTGACGTCACCGGTGCAGGAGATACGGTGATTGCCACGCTCGCTGCCCTGGTGGCCAGCGGCCTGAACTTGCGCGAGGCCATGCCCCTGGCCAACCGCGCCGGTGGCATTGTGGTGGGCAAGTTTGGCACCGCCACGGTCAGCTTTGAGGAATTGTTCGCGTGAATTTTTTGACCACACACACTGGCGCGATGCGCGTAAAGGAAGCCTCATGAAAATCGTCGTCACCGGCGCCGCGGGTTTTATTGGCAGCAACATCATCCGGGGCTTGAATGCCCGCGGCATCGACAACATCATCGCGGTCGATGACCTGACCGAGGGCGACAAATTCCGCAACCTGGCGGACCTGAAAATTGCCGACTACCTCGACAAAGACGTGTTCTACGAACTGTTTGCCGAAGGTGCGTTTGGCAAGGTCGAAGCCGTGTTCCACGAAGGCGCTTGCAGCGACACCATGGAGAGCGACGGCAAGTACATGATGGACAACAACTACACCTTGTCGTGTGGCTTGTTCAACAGTTGCCAGCAAGCAGGCACACGCCTGATTTATGCCTCGTCAGCCGCCACCTACGGCGGCAGCGACACCTTCCGCGAAACGCCCGAATTTGAGCGCCCGCTCAATGTTTATGGCTACTCCAAGTTGCTGTTCGACCAGCGCATGCGCCGCGAGTGCGGGGACAACTTCAAAAAGTTCAAACGCCAAGTGGTGGGCTTTCGTTACTTCAACGTCTACGGCCCACGCGAGCAGCACAAGGGCCGTATGGCCAGTGTGGCGTTTCACCAATTCAACCAGTTCAACGCCGAAGGTCGGGTCAAGTTGTTTGGTGATTACGGTGGCTACACTGCGGGCGGCCAAATGCGCGACTTTGTGTTCATCGACGACGTGGTGGCCGTGAACCTGTGGTTCCTCGACCACCCCAACCAATCAGGCATCTTCAACCTCGGCACGGGCCGGGCACAACCCTTCAACGACGTGGCGCTGTCGGTGGTCAATGCCTTGCGCGCGACCAAGGGCGACAGCGCGCTTGACTTGATAGGCGCAGCCCAAGCGGGCTTGATCGAGTACGTGCCCTTCCCCGATGCACTGCGTGGCAAATACCAGTGCTACACCCAGGCCGACTTGACCGCCTTGCGCGCCAGCGGTTGCGACCACGCCTTTGCCGATGTGCAAAGCGGCGTGACACAGTACATGGCCACGCTGAGCCAAACAGCCTGATGGCTGACGGACATGCGCTAGGGGAATCGCTGAGCGTCACACGTGCACAGCCTCACACCTCGCTCAGACCCTATGCGCGCCCTGCTCCATGACCTCACGGCATCTCGTTGGCGCATCGCCTCAGGCCTGTGCGCCATGTGCCTATGCGTCAGCAGCTATGCGCTCGAAATCAACCAAGCCAACGCCGCCGAACTCGACAGCCTGCGTGGCATGGGCCCGGCGCTCAGCACCAAGGTGTTGCAAGCGCGTGAGCAAAGGCCATTTGAATCTTGGCGCGATGTGATGAAGCGTGTCTCAGGCTTTGGACCTGCCAAAGCTCAGCAATTCTCAGACCAAGGGCTGACCGTCAACGGTCAACCCCTGAAGCCTTAACCCTCAGCCCCGTAGCCCCCACCCCCTGGCGTGTGAATTTCAAACACATCGCCCACCGCCATCTCAGCTTGGGCAATGTGGCCCAAGTCCTCAATGCGTCCATCTGAGCGCACCACACGGTTGATGCCCACCGCACCAGCGTGCCCGCCTGCGGCGCCAAACGCGGGATGGATGCGACCGTTCGACAACACGCTGGCCGTCATGGGTTCTAAGAACGCAATGCGCCGCACCCCACCATCGCCCCCACGCCAACGTCCAGCGCCGCCAGAGCCTTCCCGAATCGCGTAGCTCAGCAAGCGCACCGGGAAACGGAACTCCAAAATTTCGGGATCGGTCAGGCGTGAATTGGTCATGTGGGTTTGCACCACGCTCGTGCCGTCAAAGCCGCCTGTGACCTGGCCTGCATCGTCCGTCTCCACACCGGCACCGCTGCCACCGGAGATGGTTTCGTAGTACTGGTACTGCGCGTTACCAAAGGTGAAGTTGTTCATGGTGGGCTGGCTGCCCGCCATCATCCCAAGCGCCCCAAACAAGGCATTGGTGATGCAGGTGGAGGTTTCCACATTGCCCGCCACCACCGAGGCCGGTGGGTTGGGGTTGAGCATGGAGCCCGCAGGAATGGTCACACGAAGCGGCTTCAAACAACCCGCATTGAGCGGAATGTCGTCGTTCACCAAGCTGCGAAACACATACAACACAGCGGCCATGCACACCGCCGTGGGGGCGTTGAAGTTGTTGGGTTGCTGGGCCGAGGTGCCGGTGAAGTCAATCTCTGCCGTGCGCTCAGCCACGTTGACACGAATCGCCACCTGAATTTGCGCACCGTTGTCCAGCGGCAGCGTGAATTGCCCGTCTTTCAAGCGCGTGATCACGCGACGCACCGCCTCTTCGGCGTTGTCTTGCACATGGCCCATGTAGGCTTGCACCACGTCCAGGCCAAACTGCGCCACCATCTTGCGCAGCTCTTGCACGCCTTTTTCGTTGGCGGCAATTTGCGCCTTCAAGTCGGCCATGTTCTGCGCCGGGTTGCGGCTGGGGTAGTCGCCGCTTTGCAGCAGGCGCAGCATCTCGGCTTCGCGCAACACACCGCGCTCAACCAAGAGCACGTTGTTGAGCTGCACACCCTCTTCTTCAATGCGGGTGGAGAACGGTGGCATGGAGCCCGGCGTGGTGCCGCCAATGTCGGCATGGTGGCCCCGTGAACCCACATAAAAACTCGGCTGTACCGCATCGTCCAGATACACCGGGGTGATGACGGTGATGTCGGGCAAGTGGGTGCCGCCGTGGTACGGGTCGTTGAGCACATACACATGACCCGGCTGCATGGTGGCGGCGTTCTCTCGGATCACGGTTTTGATGCTCTCCCCCATCGACCCCAGGTGCACCGGCATGTGCGGTGCATTGGCAATCAGATGGCCATGGGCGTCGAACAAGGCGCACGAAAAGTCGAGCCGCTCTTTGATGTTCACCGAGTGCGCGGTGTTTTGCAGTTGCAAACCCATTTGCTCGGCAATGTTCATGAACAGGTTGTTGAACACCTCCAGCAGCACCGGGTCCACCTGCGTGCCTGCGGCATAACGCACGCTGCGTGCCACGTGACGGGTCAACACCAAGTGGTCCAGCGCACTCAAGCGCGCTTGCCAACCCGGCTCCACCACCGTGGTGGCATTTTTCTCGGCCACGATAGCCGGGCCCGTGACCACGTCGCCGGCTTGCAAGTCCTCGCGCACCACCAGCGCGGCGTCGTGCCAAGCCCCCTCGGCATACATGCGCACCGTGTCGCGACGTGGCACCTCACGGGGGGGATGCACGGTGTGGCGCTGCTCGCTAGGGGCATCGCCCGCCAGCAGCACTTCCACCGACACGGCCTCGACCACCAAGGCTTTGCCCGTCATCAAGAATGCAAAACGCTGGCGGTAAGCGGCTTCAAACGCGGCCACGATGTCGGGCAATTCGCCCATGGGCACACGCAAGGCCGAGTCACTGCCTTGGTAGCGCACATGCACGCTGCGCCGCACCGACACCGCGCCTGGGGCACTTTGCTGCTGCAACAGTTCGGCTTGTGCTGCGGCCTGAAGCGAGGCCAGGGTCTGTGTGAGGCTGTCCATGCTGGCCGGCACCAAGGGCAGCTCAATGGCTTGTTCACGGATCACGTTTTGGTCGGCCAGTCCCATGCCATAGGCCGACAGCACCCCCGCCAAGGGATGCACCAACACACGGGTCATGCCCAAGGCGTCGGCCACCAGGCACGCGTGTTGTCCACCCGCACCACCAAAGCACTGCAAGGTGTAGCGCGTCACGTCATAGCCGCGTGCCACCGATATTTTCTTGATGGCATTGGCCATCTGTTGCACCGCGATCTGCACAAAGCCTTCGGCCAGGGCTTCGGGCGTGCGCTGCAAGCCATGCGCCATCGCCTCGAATTGCTGCGCCACCACGGCGTGGTTGAGCGGCTCGTTGGCCTGCGGGCCAAACACTTTCGGAAAGTACGCGGGTTGCACCTTGCCCAGCATCACGTTGGCGTCGGTCACGGTCAGTGGCCCACCACGTCGGTAGCTGGCAGGCCCCGGGTTGGCGCCTGCGCTTTGTGGCCCCACGCGCAAGCGAGCACCATCAAAGCTCAAAATCGACCCGCCCCCTGCCGCCACGGTGTGGATGCTCATCATGGGCGCGCGCATGCGCACTCCTGCCACCTGGGTTTCAAACTCACGCTCAAACTCACCGGCGTAGTGCGACACATCGGTCGAGGTACCCCCCATGTCAAAGCCAATCACCTTCACGCCATCGCCCGGTGCGTCTTCGGCATGGGCCAGTTCGGCCGTGCGTGCCATGCCCACAATGCCACCCGCTGGACCCGACAAAATCGCGTCTTTGCCTTGAAACACATGGGCGTCGGTCAAGCCGCCCGAGGACTGCATGAAAAACAGTGTCACGCCCGGCATCTCGGCGGCCACTTGGTCCACATAGCGGCGCAGAATAGGCGACAAATACGCATCCACCACCGTGGTATCACCCCGGCTGACGAACTTCATCATCGGGCTGGTGCCGTGCGACGTGCTCACCTGGGTGAAGCCCACCTCACGCGCCAGTTGGGCGGCCGCTTGTTCGTGTGCGGTGTAGCGGTAACCGTGCATGAAGACCACCGCCACGCTACTCAGGCCACGCGCGAATGCGGCTTGCAACTCGCCACGCAAATGGGCAAGGTCCAAAGCTTGCACCACCTCACCGTGGGCGCCCACGCGTTCATGCGCCTCGATCACCTCTTGGTACAGCAGCTCGGGCAGCACGATGTGGCGGTCAAACAAACGTGGACGGTTTTGGTAGGCAATGCGCAAAGCATCTCTGAACCCTTGGGTGGTCACCAACAACGTGGGTTCACCTTTGCGCTCTAACAACGCATTGGTGGCGACTGTCGTGCCCATCTTCACGCAGGCCACTTGGTCCGCCGAAATGACTTGGCCGGGCTGCAAGCCCAGCAAGTGGCGAATGCCCGCCACGGCGGCGTCGCGGTACTGCTCGGGGTTGTCAGACAACAGCTTGTGGGTCACCAGGCTGCCATCGGGCCGCTTGGCCACGATGTCGGTGAAGGTGCCGCCGCGGTCAATCCAAAATTGCCAGCGGGGATCAGGGGTTGCCAATGAGGTCATACACAGTCTCAACAATTAAAGCGATGCGGCAGCACGTGCCGCTTGGTCGTACATACCCGACAAGACGCGCAACAGACGCGCCAGGTCACCAATGTCTTTGTTCAAGGCCGGGTCGGCTTTGAGCACTTGGATCAAACAGTTTTCTCGAATCTCTCGGTAACGCTGCACAAAGCCTTGGCCCTCGGGCGTGGCGGCGTAGGTCACTTCCTTGCCCTTCTTTTGCGCGGCCACCACACCCAAGCCCAGCAACTTCTTGAGTGCGTAGTTGATGAGGTGGGTGTCTTCCACATTCATGATGAAACAAATGTCGGCCAACCGTTTGTCGCGCGCACGGTGGGTCACGTGGTGCAACACCAGCACATCCAAAGGCGTGAGGTCTTTCAAACCGGCCGCGCTCATGCAATGCACGATCCAGCGTTCAAAGGCGTTGCCTGAGACGATGAGGCCAAATTCGAACTCGCTCAACTCGGCACTCTGGGGCGACACCAAGTGGGCCGACGACACGATGTGCGACTTGTGGGCAGCCGGTGGGGTGGGTTTTTTAGCCATGCGAGATTGTAGAAATTTAAACAACAAATTACCGACAATTTATCAACAATACGGGAAATCACTGAGGTAAGCTCCAGTACAACACTGGCTATAGTCAAGCCATACCACCCTCGTGGGTATCCCTTTTCTATTTGGAGTTTTCATGCAACGTCGAAGCTTCCCATTCACCGCACTCGCCCTCGCCTTGTTTGCTGGTAGCGCATTCGCTCAAACCAAATGGGACTTGCCCGCGGCCTATGCAGCCACCAACTTCCATTCGGAGAACTTGATTCAGTTCGCCAAAGACGTGGACACGGCCACTGCTGGCAAACTCAAAATCACCGTGCATGCCAACGCGTCGCTGTTCAAAGCCAACGAAATCAAACGCGCCGTGCAGGGCGGTCAGGCACAAATTGGCGAAGTTCTGTTGGTGAACTTTGAAAACGAAAACCCGATTTACGGCACCG
Organism: Limnohabitans sp. JirII-29; assembly: GCF_003063395.1. Lineage (NCBI taxonomy): Bacteria > Pseudomonadati > Pseudomonadota > Betaproteobacteria > Burkholderiales > Comamonadaceae > Limnohabitans > Limnohabitans sp. JirII-29. The sequence continues at coordinate 91,524 of NZ_NESB01000001.1, read as the reverse complement.
ACGGCATTCCGTTTTTGGCCACCAGCTATGCCGACTCCAAGCGTTTGTACGACGCGCAAAAGCCGGTGCTCGACAAGCTGCTGGGTGCCCAGGGCATGAAGTTGCTGTTTGCCGTGGCTTGGCCCTCGCAAGGCATCTTTGCCAAGAAAGAAATCAACTCGGTGGCCGACCTGCGGGGCATCAAGTGGCGCGCCTACAGCCCCGCCACCGCCAAAATTGCCGAGCTGATTGGCGCCCAACCCGTCACCATCCAAGCGGCTGAGTTGTCGCAAGCCCTGGCCACGGGTGTGGTGGAAAGCTACATGAGCTCGGGCTCCACGGGCTACGACACCAAAACCTACGAGAGCTTGAAGTACTTCTACGACACCCAGGCCTGGTTGCCCAAGAACGCCGTGATCGTGAACAAGAAGGCGTTCGAAGCACTCGACCCTGCCACCCAAGCCGCCTTGACCAAAACGGCTGCCGAAGCGGAAGCGCGTGGTTGGAAGGTCAGCGCAGAAAAAGACGGCTTCTACAAAAAAGCCTTGGGTGAAAAAGGCATGAAGGTGGTCACACCCAGCGCCAAGCTGATGGAGGACATGCGGCAAGTGGGCAGCATCATGCTGGCCGATTGGCAAAAGAAAGCCGGGCCCGATGGTGAAGCCATCATTGCGGCCTATGCCAAGTCGGCACCGGCTGCGGCCAAAGCTGGCAAGAAGTGATGCGCCGCTTTCTCGATCGGCTCTACCTTGCCGCGGGGGCCCTGGGGGCCCTTTTCATTGCCTTGATTTGTGTCTTGATGGTGGCCCAAAGCATTCTGCGTGAGTTCAGTGTGCGCACGGGCGCCGTCAACGACGTGGTGTCTTGGTTTTGTGCCGCGGCCGCATTTTTTGCCATGGCCCACGCCTTCAAGCACGGCGACTTTGTGCGCGTGACCTTGTTGCTCGAAGCGGTGTCTGCCCCTTGGCGCAAGCGCCTCGAACTTGCTGCCTTGTGCGTGGGTTCGGTCGCGGTGGCTTACCTGGCTTGGTGGGCCTGCAAATTCACCTACGAGAGCTGGGAATTCAACGACATCGCCCAAGGCCTGTTGCCCATCCCCATGTGGATTCCACAACTGAGCTTTGCTATTGGCTCGGTGCTGCTGCTGATTGCCGTGCTCGATGAGCTGGTCTTGGTGCTGCGCGGCCAAACCCCCACGTATGTGCGCGAGGTCGAAGAGCGGCACGCACGCGGTGACTTTTCTTCCGACGTCTAAGCCCCAAGGTTCTATGGAAATTCTTCTCGTAGGCGGCTTGTTGCTGCTCATCATGTTCATGCTGCTCTCGGGTGGCGTGTGGATTGCCATGACGCTGGCCATTTGCGGCTGGGTGGGTCAGGCGTTCTTCACTGACACGCAACCAGGTAAAAACCTGTTCAGCGCATTCTGGGAAAGCAACGCCAGCTGGGAGCTGGCCGCGTTGCCACTGTTCATTTGGATGGGCGAAATTTTGTTTCGGACCAAGCTGAGTGAAGAGATGTTTGAAGGCCTGCGCCCTTGGCTCAACCGGGTGCCGGGTCGTTTGATGCACACCACCATCTTGGGTTGCGGCATTTTTGGCTCGGTGTCCGGTTCTTCGGCGGCGACCTGCGCCACCATCAGCAAGGTGGCTTTACCCGAGTTGATGAAACGCGGCTACAGCGAAAAGCTGGCCTTGGGCTCGCTGGCCACAGCGGGCACCTTGGGTATTTTAATTCCACCCTCCATCACCATGGTGGTGTATGCGGTGGCCGCCGATGCGTCGATCATTCGTATTTTCTTGGCGGGCTTTCTGCCGGGGCTGCTGTTGATGGCGCTGTTCAGCGGCTACATTATGTGGTGGAGCTTGCGCCACCCCGACCAAGTACCACCGGCGGACGCCCCCACCACCTTTTGGGAAAAAATCAAACTCTCACGCAGCCTCATTCCGTGCGGCGCCTTGATTGTGTTTGTTTGCTGGGTGCTGATTGCGGGCTACGCCACCGCCACCGAATGCGCTGCATACGGGGTGGTGGGCTCGTTGGCTTTGGCTGCCTGGAGTCGCAGCCTGACCTGGAACAACTTCTGCGAAGGCCTGATGGGCACCACCCGATCCAGCTGCATGATCATGTTCATCCTGGCCGGTGCGGCGTTTCTCACCAAGACCATGGCCTTCACCGGTATTCCGCGTGAACTGGCTGAGTGGGTCAATGGCATGCACCTGTCACCGTTGGCCTTGATCGCGGTGTTGACCGTGGTGTACTTGATTTTGGGCACGGCGCTCGACGGCATCAGCATGATCGTGCTCACCAGCGCGGTGGTGTTGCCGATGATTCAAAAAGCAGGTTTCGATTTGGTGTGGTTTGGCATTTTCATTGTGCTGCTGGTCGAAATTGCCGAAGTCACACCGCCTGTGGGTTTCAACCTGTTTGTGTTGCAAAACATGACCGGCAAAGACAGCAACACGATTGCCAAAGCGGCCATTCCGTTTTTTGCCTGCTTGGTGGTGTGCATTGTGTTGATCACGGTGTTCCCACAAATCGTCACCATCCTGCCCGACATGGTCATGGGTGTAGAGAAGTAAGCACGTCTTCGCGCCAGTATTCGGCAGCACTCAAGAATCCGTCCCACACACACCCGTTGCAGCCACGGCCACAACAGGTGGTGGGCTCGGGCGGCGGTGAACGCATGGCCAGCCCATGCTGGGCGGCCAAGGCCTGCCCAGCCGCAAACATTGCACGTGCCTCGGTGGCGTCGCGCAGGGGCATGTATTTCAAACGCTCTAACAACATCGCGAGATCTTAGCCACCACCACGTTGCATGTAGAGGTCAAAGCGACGCATGAAGCGGTAACGCTGCGCCGCATCGGCCGCGCTGAAATCAAACTGCACCAGCAAGCGCGGGATGCGCACCAGCGCGATCACACGGGGCTCGCCCACCGACCAGCGGATGCACAAGCCGGCAGGGACAGTGTTGGGTTCGTTCAAGGTGATGCACACACACTGCCCCTCGCGCTGCCAGGCATGGGCGCCGATGGCAGCAGGCAACCAGCCCAACCACTCGGCTTCAGTGCATCCCGTCTCGCGGGCAAAGGAGGCGTCGTAATGCGATTGCACAGTTGGAAAGGTTCGGGGCGCGAGGGAGTAAAGGGTGAACTGAACGTCAACCACCCGCGATTGGCGGCCAAATGGCCAGCACATCGCCCTCGACCAAGGTGGTGGTCAAGCGTTTCTCGGGTTCGATGTAGCGGCCATTCACCAGCACCAAGTGCACCAGCTTCGGGGGCATGCCAAAGGGCTCGATGATTTGGGCAATGGTGGCCTCAGGCGCCACCTCTAGCTGTATCAGGTTGTCACGCCGCACAGCGGGCGGCAGGTAGTCGGTGAGCGTGGCAAAAAGCTTGAAGGTGATCTGCATGCCGCGAGACTCTACACGCACGCCTCAACGGCGGCGGTGATCCGTGGCACCCGACCACTGCCCCTGCCCCTGGGCACACGCCAAGTAGGCGTCCATCAGGCGTGTGGGGTCTTGCCGTAGCTTGTCTTTCCAAGCGCCCAGTCGCACCTGACCTTCGACCAAGCCACGCATCACGCCCACATGCTCGGTCCAGCCCACACTGTTGCAGCCCACCAGCACATCGTCTTTGAACTGCAAGCTCAGGTGGCGACCATCGGCGGTGAGTTCGGCGTGTTCGCCGCCGGGCACACCTTGCCAGTTGCCAAAGCTCGCCGAGATCAGCCCCAGGGTGTCGAGCACGTTGATTTGCGTCACCCCTTTGAGGGCCGTGTGTTGACCCACCATGTTCAAGGCAGCCACGCGAGCCTGCTCGGCCGCATTGGGTTGGATGGCACTGACGATGGTGGTGCCGCTGACTTTGTCGAACGCTTCGGCGCAGTCGCCCGCAGCGTAGATGCCCGGCACATTGGTTTGCAAATGCTCGTCGGTCAACACCCCTTGCAAGCAGGTGATGCCGCTGTGTTGAAGAAAGTCGATGCAGGGCTTCACACCGGTGGCGCTGATCACCAAATCGGCGGCGATTTTGTCACCCGTGGACAAGCGCACTTGCAGGTGAGCATCGGTGGTGTCGTGCGCGCCGCCAGTCGGCACAATCGCCTCGACCTTGGCACCTGTGAACACCCGCACGCCTTTAGCCTCACACCAGTTGCGGATCATGCCGCCGGCCACCGGGCCCATCATGCGCGGCACCATGCGGTCACCCATCTCCACCACACTCAACTTCACACCGCGTGACGCCAAGGCTTCCATGATGATGCAGCCAATAAAGCCCGCCCCCATTTGCAACACGCGTGCGCCGGGTTGAGCCAAGGCCATGATGGCGCGTGCGTCTTCCAAGGTCCAGCATGGGTGCACGCCGGCACTGTCGATCCCTGGAATGGGTGGGCGCACCGGACGCGATCCGGTGGCGATCAGCAAGGTGTCAAAGTCCAAACGGCTGCCGTTGTCGAGCACCACTTGGCGTACGGACACATCCACCGATTCCGCGCGGGCCGTGACCTGCGTCACGTTCAATCGCTTGAAATGGTCTGCGGTTTTGCGCAGATAGGTGCCACGCTCATCGATGTTGCCGATCAACAAGTACGGAATCGCCATGCGCGAGTATGGTGGCTCGGTCTCATCGCCCACCAGGGTGATGCGGTCGTGGGGCGCGTGCTTGCGGATGGTTTCTGCGGCAATCACGCCCGCTGGGCCAGCACCAAGAATGACGTGATGGGTCATGACCTAACGCCTCAAAGTCCGAGGCGTTGTTTGGTGGCTTCGGTCGGACGACCGTCCTTGTCCCAACCGCGCACGTCGTAGTACTTGGGCAACATTTGCGGCAGCATGCTGACCTTACCTTTGGCCGGGCCGGTCTTGGCCGCTTCGGTCAACAAGCGCTTGGGCAGGCTGTCGTCTTTGGAGGTGAAGCCTGCGGCGTTGTTGAACTCGCGCTCCATGTTCCAAATGCGCTCGCCAATTTTCTCCAGCTCTTCGGTGGTGTAGTCCTCGTTGCAGGCGGCTTGCATTTGCGGTGCCAAGTCGGCCAGCCCCCACGCAAAGGTGGTGAAGATGCACAAGCCCGACGAGTCAAACGCAGCGGTCGCGTCTTGGAAGGCTTTGACCAACTCTGGCTTGCCTTCGTGTTCCAGCGGATCGGTCTTGACGGGAATGCCCAACACTTCCGACGCGATGGTGTAGCCCCGCAAATGGCAGGCACCCCGGTTGGAGGTGGCGTACGCCAAGCCAATGCCCTGGATGGCGCGACCGTCATAGGCTGGGAACTCTTGGCCTTTGACGCTCATGCTGAGGTCGGGGTGGCCGTATTTTTCGGTCAGGCGCTTGGAGCCTTGGCCAATCTCTTTGCCGAAGCCTCGGCCATTGACAGTTTCTTCCGCGAAGAAGGCCAGGGCTTGGGCCGACCCAAACTTGGCGTCGATGCCCAGCTGCTGTTGGGTGAGCACGCCCATTTCGTACAACTCCATCACGGCGCCGACGGTGGCCCCGAAGCTGATGGGGTCGATGCCCTCTTCGTTGCACAGCAGGTTGGCGTACTGCAAGGCCTCCAAGTCGTTCACACCGTTGGCCGCGCCCAAAGCCCAGGCCGCTTCGTACTCCAAGCCACCAGACGCGCCCCAATACTGCGGTTTGTTTTGAACCGTGAAGTGGGTCTCGTCCATCTTGCTGATGCGCCCGCAAGCGATGGTGCAACCAAAGCAGGCCTGGTTGGTGACCAGGTGTTTTTTGCCGTCGCTCTCGCGCGGCGTGGCCATGGCTTCGGCAGAAATGTCTTTGGCACCTTCAAACTGCACATCGCGGTGGTTGCGCGTGGGCAAGGCCCCCACTTCGTTGATGACGTTCATCAGAACCTGGGTGCCAAACGTAGGCAAGCCCTGGCCTGTGACCGCGTTGTCGGCCAAGATTTTTTTCTTCTCGGCGGTGACCTTCATGAAGGCCTTGGGATCGCGCACATTGCCCACGCCCAAGGTGCCACGTACGGCCAGGGCCTTGAGGTTTTTACTGCCCATCACAGCGCCCACGCCTGAGCGGCCTGCCGCACGGTGCAAGTCGTTCACCACCGAGGCATACAGCACATGGTTCTCGCCCGCTTTGCCGATGGACGACACACGCACCAGCGGGTCTTGCAAGGTCTTTTTGAGGTGGGCTTCGGTCTCCCACACGCTCTTGCCCCAAATATCAGCGGCATCTCGCAACTCGGCCACGCCGTCGTTGATGTAGAGGTAAACCGGCTTGGGCGACTTGCCTTCGCAAATCACCATGTCCCAGCCCGCCATCTTGAGCTCGGCGCCAAAGTAGCCACCCGAGTTGGAACAGGCAATGGCCCCCGTCAAGGGCCCCTTGGTGATGACGGTGTAGCGCCCACCCGTGGAGGCCATGGTGCCGGTCAAGGGGCCCGTGGCCCAGATGAGTTTGTTCTCAGGCGACAGCGGGTCCACCTTGGGGTCGATTTCGCTGATGAGGTATTTGGAGCCCAAACCGCGTGAGCCCACGTAGTCGCGCGCCCATTGCATGTTCAGGGGTTCGCTTTTGACGGTGCCTGCGGTGAGGTTGATGCGGAGGATTTTTCCAGCCCAAGTCATGATGTGTTCTCCTTGTGTTGGCTCAAGCGGCAGACGCTTGGTTGCCCAATTTGTTGGCCCACTGCTTCATCTTGTCGAGGCCGGTCCAGTTGGCGTCGACAAAGGTGATGGCACCGGTGGGGCAAGCCGAAGCGCAAGCCGGGTCACCACCGCACAAATCGCACTTTTGCACTTTGCCGGTTTCTTGCACATAGTTGATGGTGCCGAACGGGCAGGCAATGGTGCAGACCTTGCAGCCTACGCAGGTGGTTTCGTTGACCACCATCGCGCCGGTGGTTTTGTCTTGCGTGATGGCCTCCACGGGACACGCGTGCAAGCACCAGGCCTCGTCACACTGGGTGCAGGTGTAGGGCACTTTTTTGCCGGTTTCGTGGAAGTCGAACACCTTGATGCGCGACTTGGCAGTGGCAAAGGTGCCGTAGTTCTCGAAAGAACAAGCCATTTCGCACTGCAAGCAGCCGGTGCATTTGTCGGGGTTGATGTGCAAGATTTTTTGCATCTGTGTCTCCTGAGGCAGGGATGGTGAACACCCCTTCTCTATGAATGGGTATGCATAGGATTTTGAGAACCCTATGAAGCACCCAACCTAAGGACTAACCCTAGAAAGCAAAAAAAGCCCACGCCAAGGTGGGCTAGAGACGACGCGGCGTCAAAGGACGCAACGCATGCTTTACTTGTTGGCGTTTGGGAAAAACAAGGTTTCTCCGCCCACCTTGTAGCTGGCAATGTTGGCTTGGCCCGCAGGTGAGACCACCCAGTCCACAAACTTCTGCGCCAAGTCCGCTTTGACATGCGGATGCTTGGCGGGGTTGACCACCATCACGCCGTATTGGTTGAACAACTGTTTGTCGCCCTCCACCAAAATCTGCAAGTCTTGTCGGTTTTTGAAACTCAACCAGGTACCACGATCCGTCAGCACATACGCGCCGATCGATGCCCCCATGTTGAGTGCCGGGCCCATGCCACAGCCACACTCTTTGTAGCCCGCGCCTTTGGCGTCCAGGCCGGCTTGCTTCCAGTAGCGCAACTCGGCGGCGTGGGTGCCACTCTTGTCGCCGCGTGAAATGAAAGGCGCTTGCGCAGCGGCTACTTTTTGCAAGGCAGACACGATGTCTTTGCCGCGTGTTTTGGCTGGGTCACTGGCGGGGCCCACCAACACAAAGTCGTTGTACATGACGGGGAAACGTTTGACGCCAAAGCCATCAGCGACAAACTTTTCTTCGGCGGCTTGGTCATGCACAAACAACACATCCGCGTCGCCACGACGGCCCATGTCCAAGGCCTGGCCCGTACCGAGTGCGACGACCTTGGCCTCAATGCCCGTGGCTTGCTTGAATGCTGGCAACAAGTGGGCAAACAGGCCTGACTGCTCGGTGGAGGTGGTCGAGGCCATCACGAGAGACGGTGTACTTTGTGCCCAAACGTGGCCTGCGAACAAAGCGCCCGTTAAGGTCACACAAGCGATGAGATGCGAACGACGGGTCATACCAGTTCTCCTTTTAAAAACAAATGGGCTTCGGGGTGGCTGTGCACCAACGATTGGTTGAAAAAATGGTCGACAGACAAGTCGGCCATGACACGGCCGGCCTCTAAATAAATCACGCGTGTGGCCAAGCGTTTGACTTGGCCCAGGTTGTGGCTGCTGAACAGCAAGGTGGTGCCCGCCGCCGAGAACCAGTCAGACACCAAACGTTCAACCTCGCGTTTGGCATGTGGATCCAGGCTGGAGGTGGGTTCGTCCAGCAGCACGACGTCGGGCTGCAAGGCCCATGCCCTGGCCAAGGCCAAGCGTTGTTGCTGACCTCCAGACAAGGTGCGGGCAGAACGTTCGGCCAAATCATGCAGCCCGACGCGGTGCAAGGCTGCCGCTGCTTGCGCATGGGCACGACGCCAAGCCACACCTTGCAACCACAAGCCCCAGACCACAAAACGCAACACGCTGGTGCGCAACATATGCGGGCGCTGAAACACCATCGCCTGACGGACCGCAGGGGCTGCTTGCACCTCACCGCGGGTGGCGGGCAGCAAGCCATGGGCCACACGCAACAACGTGCTCTTGCCAGAACCATTGGCACCTACAAGGGCCACACGCTCACCAGCACGGATAGACAACTGCACATCACGCAAGGCAACATGCGAACCGAACTGCACAGAGACCCGATCCAAACGCAGGACAGCCGAGGTCATGACACACCTCCTTGCAACGAGGTGATCAATGCACCATCTAGCCCTTGGCGCCAGCGACGCAGCGCAGAAATACACACGTTGAGCACCAGCACCACGGCCAATAACACCAAGCCCAAGGCCAGCGCCAGCGGCAAATCGCCCTTGCTGGTTTCCAGAGCAATCGCCGTGGTCATCACGCGGGTGAAGCCTTCGATGTTGCCACCCACCACCATGACGGCCCCCACCTCAGACACGGCACGCCCGAATGCGGCAATCAGCACGGTGAGCAAGGCATAGCGCTCGTCCCAGGCCAGCAACAGACTGCGCATCCACGTGTGTGCGCCCAAAGACTGCAATTGCTCTCCGTGGCTGCGCTCCGCATCTTCGACACACTGGCGCGTGAGCGCGGTGACCACGGGCAGCACCAACACGGCTTGTGCCAACACCATGGCTTTGATGCTGAACAGCCAGCCTAAAAATCCCAATGGCCCACTGCGCGACAACAGCAAGTACACCAGCAAGCCCACCACCACCGAAGGCAAGGCCAACAAGGTGTTGAGCACCGTCAGCAGCGCATCACGCCCGGCAAAGCGCGCCACGCCCAGCCATGCACCCAACACGACACCGGCCGTGCAAGCGATGCTGCACGCAAGCAGACTCACCCACAACGAGCGGCCCACGATGGACCACAGCACGGGATCCACATTGAAAAGGAGTTCCAGCGCAGACCATGCGCTGTCAGAGAAAGAATTCATCGGAGCCAAAAAAGTTGCGCTATCGTAGTGAGGCTTCTAAAACCCTGCCATATGAACCCCTGTGCATAGCGTCAACCTCCACTACACCCTCGGCCATCGTGATGACAGCGCCCCCAGCAACGACGCCGCGTTGCTGCGCCATCCCCTGATCACGCTGCTGCAAGCCGTGGCCTTGCACGGCTCGATCTCTGCTGCGGCACGTGACCTGGGCTTGTCGTACCGTCATGTGTGGGGCGAGCTCAAACGCTGGGAAGAGGTGATGGGGCAAGAGTTGATCGTGTGGGAGAAAGGCCAGTCGGCCAGGTTGACCGAATTCGGCACCAAGCTGATGTGGGCCGAACGCCAAACCCAGGCCCGTCTGGCCCCACAAATCGAAGCCCTGCGCGCCGATCTGGAGCGGACCTTTGCCGTGGCGTTTGACCCTAAGGCCCATGTGCTGACGCTGTACGCCAGCCATGACGACGCACTGCCGCGCTTGCGTGAACACACGAGCAGCGTTGGCCTGCACTTGGACATTCGTTTTTGTGGCAGTGTGGACGCGATCCGCGCCCTCAACGAAGGCCGCTGCACGCTGGCGGGGTTTCACACCCAGACGCAACCGGGCATGGGCACACACACCAAACAAGCCTACGAACATCTGCTCCAACCCGGCTTGCACAAAATCATTGGCTTTGCCACACGCACCCAAGGACTGATGTTGGCCCCCGGCAATCCGCTGCGCTTGCACAGTCTGATGGATGTGGCGCGCACCCAAGCCCGTTTTGTACAGCGCAGCCTGGGCACAGGCACGCGCGTCTTGCTGGACGACTTGTTGCAACAAGCACAGCTCAACAGCGCCAGCTTGAACTGCAACGCAGACGCCGAGCCCTCGCACACAGCACTGGCTGAAGCCATTGCAGCCGGTCGGGGCGATGTGGGCCTGGGTTTAGAGAGCACGGCACGTGCACGGGGCTTGGGTTTTGTGGCGCTGACACAAGAACACTTTCATCTGGTCTGCTTGAAGTCGGCCCTGGACACACCGGCCACCCAAGCTCTGCGCCACGTGTTGCGCACCACCGAATGGGCATCGCAGCTCAACGCACTGGCCGGCTACCAAAGTGACCACAGTGGTGAGGTCCAGTCGCTGCGCGCCTTGTTGCCCTGGTGGACCTTCAAGCGCGCCAAAAAGTCAGAAACCAAGGCCGCCCGATAATTGGGGCATGGTTGCCTCTCCCCCCTCCCTCACCCCACCCCCTGTCCCCCGTTTGAGTTCGCTGTCGCATGGCGGCGGCTGCGGCTGCAAGATTGCCCCCGCCGTGCTGCGCGACATCTTGCAAAGCATGCAGCACAGCACCGGTTTTGTGATGCCCCCGCAACTCCTGGTGGGCATTGAGACCGCCGACGATGCGGCGGTCTACCAACTCAACGATGAGCAGGCGTTGATCGCCACCACCGACTTCTTCATGCCCATCGTGGACGACCCGTATGACTTTGGCCGCATTGCCGCCACCAACGCCATCAGCGACGTTTACGCCATGGGCGGCACCCCCATCATGGCGCTGGGCTTGGTCGGTATGCCGGTGAATGTGTTGCCCGTTGAAACGATTGGCCGCATCTTGCAAGGCGGTCAAGACGTGTGCCATGCCGCAGGCATTCCCATCGCAGGCGGACACACCATTGACTCGGTGGAGCCGATTTACGGTTTGGTGGTGATGGGCTTGGTCCACCCCTCTCAGGTCAAGCGCAACAACGGCGCACAAGTGGGCGACGTGTTGGTGCTGGGCAAACCTCTGGGTGTGGGCATTTTGTCTGCCGCACTCAAGAAAGAAGCGCTCAGCGCAGCCGGCTACCAAGACATGATCCGCTTGACCACCCAACTCAACCGACCGGGCATTGCCTTGGCCAAGCACCCCGGGGTGCATGCCTTGACGGACGTGACGGGCTTTGGCTTGGCCGGTCATGCCTTGGAAATCGCACGCGGCGCACACAACCAAGTCACGATCGATTGGAAACTTGTCCCATTGGTGGCGGGGGCACGTGCCTTGGCCGAGCAAGGCTTCATCACGGGCGCGTCGGGCCGCAACTGGGCCAGCTACGGCCACGAAGTGCAACTGCCCAGCGGTTTTGCCAGCGCTGACCAAGCGCTGCTCAGTGACCCCCAAACTTCCGGCGGCTTGCTGGTGAGTTGTGCCCCCGAAGCCGTCGCCGATGTGTTGGGACTTTTTCAGCAAGGCGGCTTCGAACAAGCCCGCGTGATTGGCACAGTTCAAGCAGGCAGCGGCTTACGCGTCAACGGGTAAACCCGACGCCAGATTGAAGTAATTTCACAAATACAGGGTGAAAGTTCATCCTGAAGTATTCAGCCAGATGCCAAGAATTGGTAGGATCGCCGGTTGGCAAAAAATGGAGACACAACGTGTCAAAACTTCTTAAATTTGCATTGGGTGTTGACAAGACGAGTCAACAGTTTGGGCATGTGGCCGCATTCACCGTGCTGGCAGCAGCCTTGATTTCTGCGGGCAATGCGTTCATTCGTTATGGCTTTGATGTCAGCTCCAATGGCTGGCTCGAAATTCAGTGGTATCTGTTTGCAGCCACGGTGATGTTGGGTGCACCTTTGGTGCTCAAGCTCAACGAGCATGTGCGCGTTGACATTTTTTACGGCCAGCTCAAAGGCAAGGGTCCGGTCTACATCGACCTGTTGGGTTTGGTTGTGTTCTTGTTGCCTGTCATGGTGACCTTGACCTACCTGAGCTTTCCCTTGTTTTTGAAAATGTTGGTCACCAACGAGATGTCCAGCAACGCTGGGGGCCTGATCCGCTGGCCCGCCATGTTGTTGCTGCCGTTGGGCTTTGCGTGGATGTTCCTGCAAGGTGTGAGTGAAATCATCAAGCGCGTGGCTTACTTGCAAGGCAAGTTTGAAATGGACACGCACTACGAAAAGCCGGTGCAATAAAGGACACACGATCATGCAAATGGAAAACTTCGCACCCATCATGTTTGTGGGCCTTGTGCTCACCATGTTGATTGGCTTCCCGGTCGCTTTCTCGCTGTCCTTTCTAGGTCTGGCCTGCGGCTTTTTCGCCATCAGCATGGACTGGTTTCCCGCCAGCTTTATGGCCAATCTGCCCTTGAACATTTTTGGCATTCTCAGCAACGACTTGCTGCTGGCCATTCCGTTCTTCACCTTCATGGGGGCCATTCTTGAGAAATGCGGCCTGGCCGAAGACATGCTCGACTCCATGGGTCAGCTCTTTGGCCCCGTCAAAGGCGGCCTGGGCTACTCGGTGATCATCGTGGGCTTCATTTTGGGCGCCATCACCGGCACTGTGGCGGGTCAAGTGATTGCCATGGCCTTGATCTCCTTGCCCGTGATGATTCGCTACGGCTACAACATGCGTTACGCCACCGGCGTGCTGGCGGCCTCGGGCACCATCACACAATTGGTCCCGCCTTCGCTGGTGTTGGTGGTGATGGCTGACCAACTGGGCCGCTCAGTAGGCGACATGTACAAAGGGGCTTGGGGCCCGTCGCTGATGCAAGTGGGCATCTTCGCGCTCTACACCTTTGGCTTGGGACTGCTCAAACCCGAGTACGTGCCCGGCGTGCCCAAAGAAGCACGCACCTTGAACGGTTGGGCGCTGTGGGCCAAGTGCTTGCGCGGCATCATTCCTTCCGCGTTCTTGATTTTTGCCGTGTTGGGCTCGATGGGCGGACTGCCTGGCATCAACACTGCCATCGCCACCCCCACCGAAGCAGGGGCCATGGGCTGCGTGGGTGCCTTGGTCTTGGCGGCCATGCACAAGCGCTTGGACAAAGACCTGATTTGGGAAGCCATGCACAGCACCATGCGCCTGACGGCGATGGTGGTGTTCATCCTGATCGGCTCACGCGTATTCTCAATGGTGTTCCAAGGCGTCGATGGTGCGAAATGGGTGGAGCATTTGCTGTCGGGCTTGCCCGGCGGTCAAGTGGGCTTTTTGGTGGTGGTGAACGTGTTCATCTTCTTCCTGGCCTTCTTCCTCGACTTCTTTGAAATCGCCTTCATCATCTTGCCCATGCTCGGGCCCGTGGCCGAAAAAATGGGCATCGACATGGTGTGGTTCGGCGTGCTGTTGTGCGTGAACATGCAAACCAGCTTCATGCACCCGCCGTTTGGTTTTGCGCTGTTCTACCTGCGCGGCATTGCCGACACCTTGTTCAAAGAAGGTCGCATTGAAAAACCCGTGCGCTCGAACGACATTTACATGGGTGCCATTCCTTGGGTGATCATGCAATTGATCTTGGTCGTGATCGTGATCTTTGTGCCTGAAACCGTCACCATGTTCTTGGACAAAGAAGAAAAGGTGGACCTCGACAAAGTGGTGATCGACATGCCTTCTGAACAAGAAGTGCCAGAAGCCGAACTCAAGCTCGATGGCAGCAAGCCGTCGGCTGCGGAAAATGCTGCCGATGAGCAGAAAAAGATCGACGACTTGTTCAAAAAATAAATCGTCTCCCTCTCTCCAGCCCCTCCGGTCCAACCGTGAGGGGCTTTTTCTTGGTAACCCATGAACCACGACACTCACTCGCCTGCCTCTGTTGAGCCGCAGACCAAACCAGGCATCGCGCCTTTCCACTTTCAACCGCACCCCGAGGTGCTGGAGGGGGCCGCGTTTTCACGCAGCTTTCAAACCCTCACCGGGTTGATCGTGTTGGGCTCTGCCTATTGGCTATTGAGCTTGTGGCAACAAGGCAAATTTGGCGGTGACACAGGCGTGGCTGGGTTGAAAGCCGCTGGCTGGTTCATCGTGGCGTGGGCCTTGCTGGCCTGGACCGCGTGGCATGTGCTGCAAAGCCGTGTCCGCATCGATGCGCAGGGCATTCATCAAACCTGGATCTGGGACAAACACATGGCGTTTGATGACTTGGCATTTGCCAAGCTGATTCGCATTCGTGGCTTGGAATGGTTCATGGCGCCACGCTTGTACGTACGCACCTTGGTGGGCAAGTTCGCCGTGTTCTATGTGACAGACGTCACGGTCTTGGCTGAGTGCGAGCGCCTGTCTGCGGAACTCAAAGCATTTCGCCAGATGTGAAGTTCAACACCCACGCATAAAAAAACCGCGCCCGAGAGCGCGGTTTTTTTGGTCAGCTAAAAGGCTGGTTACAGCTTTTGTGCTTGCATGAATGCGTCAAAACGCGCTTCAGTGAAACGGAACCACAGGTTCTGATCGCCACGGAATTTGGAATAGTCTGTGTAGACCTTCTTCCAGTTTTCGTTCTTGGCAGACAGCTCTTCGTAGAAGGCCATGGCTTCTTTGAAGCTGGCTGCCATCACGTCTTTGGGGAACTCGCGCAGCTTGGTGCCAGAGCCCACCAATTGCTTCAAGGCGCCAGGGTTGCGTGCATCGTACTTGGCTTGCATGTCCGTGTGGGCTTGTGCCGCAGCAGCTTCCACAATGGCTTTGTACTCAGGGCTCAAAGCATTGAAGGCTTTGTCGTTGATGAAGAAGTCAAGCTCAGGGCCGCCTTCCCAGAAACCTGGGTAGTAGTAGAACGGTGCCACTTTGCTGAAGCCCAGCTTCAAGTCGTCATAAGGGCCAATCCACTCGGCAGAGTCGATGGTGCCTTTTTCCAGGGCGGGGTAAATGTCTCCGCCTGGAATGTTTTGGGGCACCACGCCCAAGCGCTCGAGCACTTTGCCGCCAAAGCCACCGATACGGAATTTCAAACCTTTCAGGTCTGCCACCGATTTGATTTCCTTGCGGAACCAACCACCCATTTGAGCGCCCGTGTTGCCGCCAGGAAAGTTGACGATGTTGTACTTGGCGTAGAACTCGCGCATCAGCTTCAAGCCGTTGCCTTCGTACATCCAGGCGGTCATTTGACGGCTGTTCAGGCCGAAAGGAATGGCACAACCCAAGGCAAAGGTTTCGTCCTTACCGAAGAAATAGTAAGGGGCTGTGTGCGCCATTTCGATGGAGCCTTGTTGCACACCATCCACCACACCAAAGGCAGGCATGATTTCGCCAGCAGCGTGCACCGAGATTTCAAACTTGCCGCCTGACATGTTTTTGACGGCACGGGCAAACGTGTCGGCAGCACCATGGATGGTGTCCAGCGACTTGGGAAAGCTCGAAGCCAAACGCCAACGGATGGCGGCTTGTGCATGCACTGCGGGAGCAGCACCGGCTGCCAAAATACCTGCAATACCTGCGTTTTTAATAACGGAACGACGGTCCATGAAGACTCCCTTGAGTTGTTACAACAGATCCTGAACAGGCTTCGCTTCTGAGAGGCTCGCCTAAAGGATGGGGCATTGTATGCAGTCGCTCGCGCGACTTCGTGCGGGTTTCTACCAGAGACAGATGGCGTTGAAAAAAACTTCACGCCACGTGAAAAGGCATCAAGCCGCAGTCCGTCATTTTCCAAATCGCTGGGTGATGGAGGCTTGGATACCGGCAGCAT
The DNA here is from genome assembly GCF_003063395.1 of Limnohabitans sp. JirII-29. Classification (NCBI taxonomy): domain Bacteria; kingdom Pseudomonadati; phylum Pseudomonadota; class Betaproteobacteria; order Burkholderiales; family Comamonadaceae; genus Limnohabitans; species Limnohabitans sp. JirII-29. The sequence goes on along the minus strand of NZ_NESB01000001.1, from coordinate 75,604 downwards.
CCAAGCCCAGTTCAACCAGCAACTTCACTGGGTCTCCATGCTCTGTGAAGACGTCAGCCACGCCCAATGTCAGCACGGGCTTGAGGAGTTGCAACTGCTGCAAAGCCTCCAACACGGCAGAGCCTGCGCCGCCCATCAGTGCACCCTCTTCCACTGTGACCAAGGCCTCATGGTTGGCTGCGATTTGCGCCAATAAATCAATATCCAACGGCTTGGCCCAACGCATGTTGACCACCGTGGCGTTCAGTGCTTCTCCTGCTTGCAAGGCGGGGTATAGCAAAGTGCCAAAGGCCAAGATGGCAATGCGTTGCCCCTGACGTCGAACTTCAGCTTTGCCAAAAGGCAGTGCATTCAAACCAGCTTGCACAGGCACACCGGCCCCGGCGCCGCGCGGGTAGCGCACGGCCACGCAGTGGTCTTGCTGGTAAGCGGTGGTGAGCAACTGACGGCATTCGTTTTCGTCAGCCGGACACGCGATGCTCACGTTGGGAATACAACGCAAAAATGCAATGTCGTACAAACCTGCATGGGTCGGACCGTCAGCGCCCACAATGCCCGCACGATCCAGCGCCAGCACCATGGGCAACTTTTGCAAGGCCACGTCATGGATCAACTGGTCGTAGGCACGCTGTAAAAAGGTGGAGTAAATCGCCACCACCGGCTTGACGCCTTCACAGGCCAAACCGGCCGCAAAAGTCAGGGCGTGTTGTTCGGCAATGCCCACGTCGTAATAGCGATCGGGAAAGCGCTGATGAAACGCCACCATGCCCGAGCCTTCGCGCATGGCCGGTGTGATGCCCACCAGCAGCGGGTCTTGTTCGGCCATGTCACACAACCACTGACCAAACACCTGCGTGAAGGTGGTTTTGCCGGGTGTGGCAGGTGCGGTCAAGCCCACAGCAGGATCAAACTTGCCGGGGCCGTGGTAGGCGACGGGGTCGGCCTCAGCCAAGTCATAGCCTTGGCCTTTTTTGGTGACCACGTGCAAGAACTGCGGGCCTTCCAAGTGTTTGATGTTTTCCAGCGTGGGGATCAAAGAGTCCAAGTCATGGCCATCGATGGGGCCGATGTAGTTGAAACCAAATTTTTCAAACAAGGTGGCAGGCACCACCATGCCTTTGGCATGCTCTTCAAAACGTTTGGCCAACTCAAACAGCGGCGGCGCACCTTTGAGCACTTGCTTGCCCACTTCTTTGGCTGCGGCATAAAAACGCCCGCTCATGAGTTGCGCCAAGTAGCGGTTGAGTGCGCCCACAGGCGGGCTGATGGACATGTCGTTGTCGTTCAAGATGACTAACAAGCGCGCATTGCTCACGCCCGCATTGTTGAGCGCTTCAAAGGCCATGCCCGCCGTCATGGCACCGTCGCCGATGACGGCAATGGCGTGGCGTTGCTCACCTTTTTGCTGCGAGGCCAACGCCATACCCAGTGCAGCAGAAATGCTGGTGGAAGAATGCGCCGTGCCAAAGGCGTCGTACACGCTTTCATCTCGCTTAGGAAAACCGCTCAAACCATGACGTTGACGCAAAGAGGCCATCTGCTCGCGACGACCCGTCAAAATTTTGTGCGGATAGGTTTGGTGACCCACGTCCCACACCACGCGGTCATCGGGCGTGTTGAACACGTAGTGCAACGCCACCGTCAACTCCACCGTGCCCAAGTTGGAGCTCAAGTGCCCACCGGTTTTGGCCACGCTGTGCAACAGATAACTGCGCAACTCATCGGCCAGCGTGCCCAATTGCTGACGCGGCAAAGCCCGTAAATCGGCGGGAGAGTTGATGGTGGACAACAAAGAAGACATAGGGGTCAGGTATTCCGGTTCACCACCCGCTGAGCGAGTGCCGCCAGCGCTTGGGTGTGGGTCAATTGGCTGGCAGTCAAGGCGGTCAAGGCCTCGTCGAGCAAGGCATTGGCGTAGGCTTGTGCGCGCGCCAACCCCAGCAGTGAGACATAGGTGGGTTTGTCATTGGCAGCATCTTTGCCAGCAGTTTTGCCCAAGGTGGCCGAGTCGGCGGTGACATCCAAGATGTCGTCCACCACCTGAAAGGCCAGGCCCAAGGCCTGACCGTAACGCTGCAAACCTTGAATAGCCTCGACGCTGGGACGCCCACAAGCCGCCCCCATCAGCACGCTGGCTTCCAGCAACGCACCGGTTTTCAGGCGGTGCATCTGGCGCAACTGGTCTTCATTCAAACTCAAGCCCACGCTGGCCAGGTCAATGGCTTGGCCACCGGCCATGCCAGCGTGCCCTGCCGCACGTGCCAGCAAACGGCACAAACGGGCTTGCACAGCGTCGTCAATGGTCAAGGACTCAGGCGTGAGCAACTCAAACGCCAAGGCTTGCAAAGCGTCCCCCGCCAACAGCGCCTGGGCTTCGCCAAACTGGACGTGCACCGTGGGTTTGCCACGACGCAACACGTCGTTGTCCATGCAGGGCATGTCGTCGTGCACCAAGGAATACGCATGAATCAGTTCAACCGCACATGCCGCGCGCAAGGCCGCCTCGTCCAACCCCAAGTGGGGCTCATCGTTTGCCACGGCTTGACGTGCAGCCAACACCAGCAAGGGGCGCAAACGTTTGCCACCATCCAACACGGCGTAGCGCATGGCTTCGCCCAAACCCGCCGGGGCTTGGGGGCTGATCCACAGCGACAAGGCTTGCTCCACACGAGTCAGCGCTTGGTCACTCCAGGCATCTAAATCGAAGGCGTTGTTTGTAGAGATGCGCATGGTGCTCAAGTCGCCGTCCAAGGTTTCATGACCCCGTTGTCCAACACCTGTATTTGCTGCTCGACAGCATCAAGTTGGGCGCGACAGTAAGCCAAAAGTTCAGCGCCACGCTGGTAACCCGACAACAACTCGGCCAGCGGCATTTGCCCGGACTCCATGTGTTGGACCAAGCTCTCCAGCTCTTTCAAAGCCGCTTCGTAGCTGGCAGGCGCAGTGTCTGCACGGGTGGTAGGGGTTGCCTTGGGCATGCGGTACGGGCTTTCTAATGTGAGAAAGGTCAAAGAGCTGTGTATTTTAGGCGGCTCTCTGAGAGGGCCTGCCCCCGAAAGGTACAATGGTGCTTCTCTAATCAGCCTATGGGCTGATTTATTTTTGTCATACCACCTCCCTGTGGGGAGTCTTTAGGTCAGGTCCCCCATGTCTGATTTAAGTCTTCAACTGCAGCAGGCATCTAGCCAACTACCAGTTACCAGTTACTTCGATGAAGCGCTGTTTCAGCGTGAACTGGAGACCATCTTTCAGCTCGGGCCCCGTTATGTGGGCCATCAATTGGCTGTGCCCGAATTGGGCGACTACTACGCGCTTCCGCACGAAGGCGAAGGGCGTGCTTTGGTGCGCTCACAGCAAGGCATCGAGCTCATCTCGAACGTCTGCCGTCACCGCCAAGCTGTCATGCTCAAAGGCCGTGGCTCACTCAACACACAAGGCGTGGGCGCAGCCGGTGGCAACATCGTGTGCCCTCTGCACCGCTGGACCTATTCGCCCTCTGGCCAATTGTTGGGGGCCCCGCACTTCTCCCACGATCCGTGCCTGAACCTCAACAACTACAAACTGCGGGAGTGGAATGGCCTGCTGTTTGAAGACAACGGTTTAGACATCGAAGCGGACCTGGCCCACATGGGGCCACGCGCTGCGCTGGACTTCACAGGCTTTGCGCTGGACCGCGTGGAATTGCACGAGTGCAACTACAACTGGAAAACTTTCATTGAGGTGTATCTAGAGGACTACCACGTGGGGCCCTTCCACCCAGGACTGGGCCAGTTTGTCACCTGCGATGACCTGAGCTGGGAATTCAAAGACAACTACTCGGTGCAAACCGTGGGTGTGTCCAGCGGTTTTGGCAAGCCCGGTTCGCCCACCTACCAAAAGTGGCATGACGTGCTGCTGAAATATCGCAACGGTCAGCTGCCCGAGCAAGGCGCCATTTGGCTCACCTACTACCCGCACATCATGGTGGAGTGGTATCCCCACGTGCTGACCGTGTCCACACTGCACCCGATCAGCCCCAGCAAGACGCTGAACATGGTGGAGTTTTACTACCCCGAAGAGATCGTCGCTTTTGAGCGCGAATTTGTGGAAGCACAACAAGCCGCGTACATGGAAACGTGCATTGAAGACGACGAAATTGCAGAGCGCATGGACGCAGGTCGCAAGGCCTTGATGCAACGCGGCGACAACGAAGTAGGCCCCTACCAAAGCCCCATGGAAGACGGTATGCAGCACTTCCACGAGTGGTACCGCGGCAAGCTGAACTTCACCACCGCGTAACGTCCATGCAGGCCCTGTGGATGCTGCTGGGCGCAGCCTTCTTCGCCACCATGGGCGTGTGTGTGAAGTTTGCATCCGCCTATTTCAGCCCGGCTGAACTGGTGTTCTACCGTGGCTTGGTCGGCATCGTGTTTTTGGCTGTCATTGCCAAGCAACAAGGCATCTCGTTGCGCACGCGTTATCCGGGCATGCATGTGTGGCGCTCGGCGGTGGGCGTGTTGTCGCTGGGGTCTTGGTTTTATGCCATTGCTCACCTGCCCTTGGCCACGGCCATGACCCTCAATTACATGAGTGGTGTGTGGGTGGCGGCCTTTTTGGTGGGCGGGGCCTTGCTCAACTGGAACCCCCAAGATGGACAAAGCGCATGGTCACAAGGCCCGCTGGCCGTCACCGTGCTGACCGGTTTTGCCGGGGTGGTGATGATGCTGCGCCCCACCATCGACCAAAACCAAATCTTTGCCGGCCTCATCGGTTTGATGTCTGGCTTTGTCGCCGCATTTGCCTTCATGCAAGTCATGGCGTTGGGCCGTGTGGGTGAACCGGAAACACGCACCGTGTTTTACTTTGCCATCGGAACTGCGGTGGCGGGCGGCGGCGTGATGGTGTTTGATGGCGTCTCTGCCTGGGACTGGCAACATGCTGTGTGGCTGCTGCCTGTTGGTGTGTTTGCGTCACTGGGTCAACTGTGCTTGACACGCGCTTACAGCCAGGGCGCAACCCTGGTGGTTGCCAATTTGCAATACTCGGGCATTGTGTTTGCGGCACTCTACAGCTTGCTGCTGTTTGGTGACGACATTCCGCTCATGGGCTGGGCTGGCATGGCCTTGATCGTGGCCAGTGGCATGGTGGCCACCTTGCTACGTGCCCGCGCAGCGCCCAACGCACCCGCAGAAGAACACTGAAACCATCCAGGAGACACCATGTACACCACCCTCATCAGCGTGACCCAGTTGCAAACCTTGCAGTCGCAGCATGCGCCCGTGATGGTGATCGACTGCACTTGCGATTTGATGCAACCCGCCGTAGGACCGCAACAGTTTCAAGAGCAGCACATTGCGGGTGCGTTGTACGCCGACCTGAATGACAACCTGAGTGCCAAAGACGCTGCCCACGCGGTCAACGGTGGACGCCACCCCTTACCCAAACGTGAAGTATTTGCCCAATGGTTACAAAGCATTGGCTTGACCAACGACATGCAAGTGGTGGTGTATGACCGCAACGGCATGAACTACTGTGGCCGTTTGTGGTGGATGCTCAAATGGTGTGGGCACGACGCCGTGGCGGTGCTTGATGGCGGCTGGCAAGCTTGGCTAGCTGCGGGCGGTGCCACCGCGTCAGGCGTCGCGCCCACCCCCACACCGTCTCACTTCGCCTTGCATGCGCCGTTGGTGACCTTGGTCGACACCCCCACCGTGGCAAGTCGACTGGATGTGCCGCAACAAACCTTGATCGACGCCCGAGGCGCCCCGCGTTACCGTGGCGAGGTCGAACCCATCGACCCCGTGGCAGGCCACATTCCAGGTGCGCTGAACCGGCCCTTCAACAGCAACCTGGACGAACAAGGTTTTTTCAAAAAACCTGAGGTGTTGCGCGCAGAATTTGTGGCTCTGTTGGATGGGCGCACGCCCCTAGGTGTGGTGCACCACTGCGGCAGCGGTGTGAGCGCAGTGCCCAATGTGTTGGCCATGGAAGTGGCAGGGTTGGGTGGCAGCGGCTTGTATGCCGGGAGCTGGAGCGAGTGGTGCACCACCCCTGGCTTGCCCGTGGCCAGGGGCTAAGCCACTGAGTGGCAGCGCGGGGTCGGCCACAACCCGATCGAAGGCGCGGCCTGCGCGATCAGTGCTGTGCCAACTCGCCCAGCAAGGCCACCAAGCCCATGCCTAAAAACAACCACGCCACTTGCGCGGCAGTTTGCGCAGGGCTCAGGCGCTTTTGCAATTGCGGAATCAAGTCGGCCAGCGCCACATAGATGAAGCTGCTGGCAGCCACCACCAAAAAGTACGGCAGGTACTCGTGCATGGCCCCCACCAGCAAATAGCCCACCAGACCGCCAATGGCCGTCACACCACCGGCCAGTGAGAGTTTGAACAAGGCCGCACGCGGTGTGGCCAAGGTTTGGCGCAACACCACCAAGTCCCCCACATGGTGGGGCACCTCGTGGGCCATCACGGCCACCGCAGACGCCAAGCCCAAACGCCAATCGGCCACAAAAGCAGCCGCAATCAAAATGCCGTCGCCAAACGCATGCACGCTGTCGCCCAACAACACCGCCCACCCACCGCCGTGTGCGTGGTGATGGCCATGGTCGTGCGTTGCACCGGCATGTGCTGCATGTGCATGTGGATGAACATGGCCATGGTGTGCGTCGTGGGGGTCATGGCTGTGGACTTCTGCTTGTGACTCAGCTTGGTGGTGTTCATGTCCGTGGTGCCACAACTCGGCCTTGTCGAGCAGAAAGAAAAACACCAAGCCCACCAGCAACACCGCAAACAAGGCCTGTGCCGACACGCCTGCCGACACCGACTGCTCGAACGCCTCGGGCAACAAGCGCATGAAAGCCGTGGCCAGCAAAGCGCCCGCCGCCAAGCTCAACAAGTGTTGGGTGAAACGAGAAAGCAAGGCATAGGCTAGCAAAGCGGCCAGCCACACACTGCCCATGCCAGCGACCAAAGTGCCGACCAGAATAGAAAGCAACGTCATGGGTGAATCATAGGGACTTTGTAAGTCGCACCCTCAGCACCCATGGAACTGTCTTTTTAGAGTTCTTCACGAACACACAAGCCAAAGACAAGGAGTATCCAAGTGGATACAATTTACCAAATTTCACAAACACCTCAATTTGTGAAATGGCTCAAAGATATTCGAGCAAAAGCTGCGATTGTGTTGAGACTCAAGAGCATCGAAGCAGGTAACTTGGGCGATTTCAAGCAACTCGAAAACAGCGTGGCTGAATTACGCTTTCACATCGGACCGGGGTATCGGGTTTATTTCTCACGACGCAACCAAAAGTTAATTTTGCTTTTGGCAGGCGGCGATAAATCGACCCAAGCGAAAGACATTGCACGCGCACTCAAACTGGCAAAGGAATACGTCGATGAGCAAGACCATTGAATTTGATGCTGCAAGCTATCTTGACAGCGAGGACATGATTGCCCAATACCTTAACCTTGCCTTTGAAAGCGGCGATACCGACTTGCTGCTTTTGGCCATTGGAGACATTGCCAAGGCACGTGGGATGACGCAAGTCGCAATTGATTCAGGCTTGGGACGCGAAAGTCTCTACAAAGCTTTGAGGGCTGGCTCAAAACCACGCTTTGACACCATGCTGAAAGTCATGCATGCATTAGGGGTACGTATTCAGGCCTATTCAGTTGAAACGCAATAGCAAGCAATTGTTTCTAATGCGCCTCGTCCCAATTGCGACCCACGCCCACTTCCGCCAGCAAGGGCACTTTGAGCTGTGCCACCTCGGCCATCAGGCGTGGTACTTCGGTCTTGAGCCAATCCACTTCTGACTCGGGCACTTCAAACACCAGTTCATCGTGCACTTGCATGATCACTTTGATCGAACGGTGTTGCGCGTCCAGCACCTGTTGCACCTTGACCATGCTGAGCTTGATCAGGTCTGCCGCCGTGCCTTGCATGGGCGCGTTGATGGCCGCCCGCTCTGCCCCCGCGCGGCGCGGGCCATTGGGACTGTTGATTTCAGGCAGATACAAGCGACGGCCAAAAACGGTCTCCACATAACCCTGTGCTTTGGCCTGCGCGCGGGTGTCGTCCATGTAGCGTTTGACACCGGCAAAGCGCTCAAAGTAGCGGGTGATGTAGTTTTTGGCAGCGGTGTTGTCGATGCCCAGTGCCTTGGCCAAGCCAAAGGCGCTCATGCCGTAGATCAAACCAAAGTTGATGACTTTGGCATAGCGACGCTGTTCGGTGCTCACCTGGTCCACCGCCACACCAAACACCTCGGCAGCCGTGGCACGGTGCACATCCAAGCCGTCATGGAAAGCTTTGACCAAGGCCTCGTCGTCGCTCAAATGCGCCATGATGCGCAGCTCGATTTGGCTGTAGTCAGCACTGGCAATCACGCTGCCAGCAGGGGCCACAAAGGCTTCGCGCACTTTGCGACCTTCTGCGGTGCGGATGGGGATGTTCTGCAAATTGGGGTCGTTGCTGGACAAACGTCCCGTCACCGCCACCGCTTGTGCGTAATGGGTGTGCACGCGCCCGGTACGCGGCAGCGCCATCTGCGCCAGCTTGTCGGTGTAGGTGCCTTTGAGCTTGCTCAAGGAGCGGTGCTCCAAAATCTTGGCAGGCAATGGGTAGTCTTCGGCCAGTTTTTCCAGCACTTCTTCGTCGGTACTGCGCGCCCCAGTGGCGGTTTTTTTGACGACGGGCAAACCGAGCTTGTCAAAAAAGATTTCGCCCAACTGCTTGGGGCTGGCCAAGTTGAACGGTTGCCCAGCAATCTCATAGGCCTCAGCTTCAAGTTGCACAATGCGCTGGCCCAAAGCATGGCTTTGCGCCGCCAAGGTGGGCCCGTCGATCAACACACCGTTGCGTTCAATGCGGTAGAGCGCTTCGCTGCTGGCAATTTCCAGCTCGTAGACAAAGCGCAGCTTGTCGTCGGCTTGCAAACGCGGCCACAGGGCTTGGTGCACCTCCAGCGTCATGTCCGAGTCTTCGCACGAGTACTCGGTGGCAGGTGCCACATCCACTTGGGAAAACGGAATTTGGTGTGCGCCCTTGCCGCACAGGTCTTCGTAACTCAAGCCTTTGCGGCCCACATGGCGTTCGGCCAAACTGGCCAAGCCATGCGGCTTGTGCACTTCCAGCACATAGCTTTGCAGCATGGTGTCGTGCACATAGCCTTGCACCTCGATGCCGTGGTTGGCCATGACGTGGCGGTCGTACTTGATGTGCTGGCCCAGCTTTTTGGCGTCGGGGTTTTCAAACCAGGGTTTGAGTTTGGCCAGCACTTCGTTGAGGGGCAACTGCGTGGGTGCATCCCCATAGCTGTGCGCCAGTGGGATGTAACAGGCGGCACCGGGCTGCACAGAAAAGCTCAAGCCCACCACCTCGGCGCGCATGGCGTCGAGCGAGGTGGTTTCGGTGTCGAACGCCACCAACTCAGCGGCTTGAATTTTGGTCAACCAGGCATCAAACAACTCCCAGCTGAGCACGCAGTCATAGGACTTGGTGGTGACTTGCGAAGGCGTGGGCGCTGGCTCGTCAAACAAACCCAAATTGCCACCCGGCGACTGATCGCCTGCGCCTGAGCTGTGTGTGTCTGCCGCACTTGCCCAAGGGCTGGCAAGTGCCTCCCCCATTGCACGCGCCAGGCCTTTGAAGCCATAGGTTTCGTAAAAGGTTTTGAGCGCAGGCTTGTCAGGCTCAGCCAAATGCAGGGCGTCCAGCGCCGGCAAGCCCGGCACATGGTCTGACAAATCGCAATCAGTTTTCATGGTTACCAACTGGCGACCCGTGACCAGCCATTCGCGGGCCTGGCGCAAGTTCTCCCCGGCCACCCCTTTGATGGCATCGGCGTTTTGCAGCAAGGCGTCGAGCGAGCCGTATTCCATCAGCCACTTGGCGGCTGTTTTGGGGCCGACCTTGGGCACGCCGGGCACGTTGTCCACGGTGTCGCCCACCAAGGTTTGAAAGTCGATCATCAAACTCGGCGGCACGCCGAACTCGGCGGTCACGCCCGCCACGTCGCGTTTTTTGCCGTTCATGGTGTCCATGATGGTGATGTGTTCGTTCACCAATTGGCTCAGATCTTTGTCACCACTGGAGACCACGACCGTCATGCCCTGCTGAGCAGCCGTCACCGCCAAGGTGGCGATCACGTCATCGGCCTCCACACCCGGCACATCCAGCACGGTCCAGCCCAGCATGCGCACCATCTGATGGATGGGCTCAATTTGGCTGCGCAAGTCGTCGGGCATGGGCGAGCGGTGGGCTTTGTACTCGGGGTACATGGCATCGCGAAAGGTCGGGCCCTTGGCATCAAACACACAGGCGGCCCATTGGGTGGGCACTTCTTTGCGCAAGGCCTGCATCATGTTGATCATGCCGCGAATGGCGCCGGTGGCGGCACTGGTGGGATCACCCGGCACGGCACGCAGGTCGGGCATGGCATGGAAAGCACGGTAGAGGTAGCTGGAACCGTCTACCAGCAGCAAGGTCTTGTTTTCTGACATGCCGCGATTGTGCCGTGCCCATGGCCTGTTGTTGGCGTCCAGCGGGGGCCCGCAAGGGCGACCACTACAATTCAGATACTTTTCATCCCCCAACCCGTCATGGCTGTTTTCACCGAAGTTTCCGAGTCCACCGCGCAAGATCTGCTGACACAACTCAAGCTGGGTGAATTGGTCGAACTCAAGGGCATCCAAGGCGGGATTGAAAACACCAATTACTTCCTCACCAGCAGCGAAGGCGCTTATGTGCTGACCCTGTTTGAGAGACTCACCCACGCGCAACTGCCCTTCTATCTGTACCTGATGAAGCATTTGGCTGAGCGTGGCATTCCGGTGCCAGACCCGGTGTCTGACCGCCACGGCGACATCTTGCTCACCGTGCAAGGCAAGCCTGCCGCCGTGGTGAACCGTTTGCGCGGCAAAAGCGAGCTGGCACCCACCCCCATCCACTGTGCGGCAGTGGGCGACATGCTGGCACGCATGCACCTGGCAGGGCGCGACTTTGCGCGTGAGCAACCCAATTTGCGTGGGCTGGACTGGTGGGCGCAGACCGTGCCTGTGGTGTTGCCGTTTTTAGATGCCTCACAGTCCACCTTGATTCAATCGGAATTGGCCTACCAGCACCACGTGGCGGCTTCATCGGCTTACACCGCGCTGCCCCGTGGCCCGGTGCATGCCGACTTGTTCCGCGACAACGTGATGTTTGATGGCCCCCTCGATACGCCCGAATTGACCGGCTTTTTTGATTTTTATTTCGCAGGTGTGGACACCTGGTTGTTTGACTTGGCTGTGTGCATCAACGATTGGTGCATTGACCATGACGCGTCAACAGATGGCCGCCACAACCCCGAAAAAATGCAAGCCCTGGTCAAGGCCTACCAAGCCGTGCGCCCACTGACTGCCGCAGAGCGCCAGCTGTTCAACGCCACCTTGCGTGCCGGTGCTTTGCGGTTTTGGGTCTCACGCTTGTGGGACTTCCATTTGCCGCGTGAAGCCAGCTTGTTGCAGGCCCACGACCCCAGCCACTTCGAGCACGTGTTGCGCGAACGCGTGACCCAACCGGTACACCTGTGACCATGAAACTCCATGTTGTTCCTGCACGCACCGGCGCCCTTTGGGTACGTCAAGGCATTCGCACTTTCTGGAAACAGCCCATCGCGTTGAGCGGCTTGTTTTTCATGTTCATGGCGCTGATGTCGGTGTCATCGCTGGTGCCCGTAATAGGGAGCTTTTTTGCACTCATGCTGCTGCCTGCCGCTTCTTTGGGGCTCATGGCGGCCACGCGTGAGGTGGATTTGGGTAAGTTCCCCATGCCAATGATTTTGGCCAGTGGGTTTCGCGCGGGCAAAGAACGCAAGCGTGACATGCTGGTGCTGGGGCTGCTTTATGCGCTGGGCTTCATAGGCGTGATGGGCTTGTCCATGCTGGTCGATGGCGGTGACTTTGCCAAGCTCTACCTGGTCGGTGGCGCGCTGGACAAGGAAACGTTGATGACGCCGGAGTTTCAAAACGCCATGTGGTTATCGATGTTGTTGTACCTGCCTTTGTCGGCTGTGTTCTGGCATGCGCCAGCCTTGGTGCATTGGCATGGCGTGCCGGCTATCAAGAGTTTGTTTTTCAGCACCGTGGCCTGTTTGAGCAACTGGCGTGCGTTTTTGGTGTTCGGCCTGTTGTGGTCGTTTATTTTTCTGCTCACGGCGTTGGTGATCACGCTGATTTCCAGCTTCACGGGCGACAGCGAATTTGCTTCGCTGGCTTTGCTGCCCGTCATGCTGATGTTGGCCGCGATGTTTTTTTGCTCGACCTACTACAGCTTTCGCGACAGCTTCGTGTCCGACGTGATTTACGCCTGAGTGTGACGCTCACACCTGGGTGAGTTTGGCCACACTGAGCGCCAGCCACTTGATGCCATGGCGACCAAACTTCACCTGGGCGCGGGCGTCATCTCCCACCCCTTCCAAGCTGATCACCGTGCCCTCACCGAACTTGGTGTGAAACACCTGCACGCCGCTGCGCACCCAGGCATTGGGGCCACTGGTGGGTGCCGCGCGTTGCACCACGGGTGCCGCGGCCGTGGCAGAGCCACCACCCCAGGGGTTGTTTTGCCATGCGGGGTTTTGCCAAGCATCGCGCCGTGAGGTTTGCGGATCGGCAAAGGCCGAGCGTGCGGGCGTGATCCATTTCAGGGTGTGTTCAGGCAACTCTTCAAAGAATCGGCTCTTGATGTTGTAGCGGGTTTGGCCATGCAGCATGCGGGTTTGCGAATGGCTGAGGTACAAGCGCCGACGTGCGCGTGTGATGGCCACGTACATCAGGCGGCGCTCTTCCTCTAGCCCGTCGTAGTCGTTCATCGAGTTTTCATGGGGGAACAGGCCCTCTTCCATGCCGGTGATGAACACGCAGTCAAACTCCAAACCTTTGGAGGCGTGCACCGTCATCAACTGCACCGCGTCTTGCCCCGCCTGGGCTTGGTTGTCGCCAGACTCCAGCGCGGCATGGGTCAAGAATGCCGCCAGAGGGGACATGGTTTCACCCGTGTCGGGGTTGATCATTTGGCCATCCACCGGCAAAGCCACGGCCTCGCGGCCAAAGCCTTCTTGGGTCACAAAGCTCTCCGCCGCGTTGACCAGTTCGGCCAAGTTCTCCAGACGGTCTGCGCCTTCACGCTCGGCCTTGTAATGCTCGGTCAAGCCGGAGTGGTCCAACAGCAACTCAATGATTTGGCGCAGCGTTTGGCCCTGGGTCTGCTCACGCAGCACATCGATCTTGGCTACAAACGCGCTCAGGTTGGCACCGGCTTTGCCGGAGACCGCGCTCACCGCGTCATGCATGGCGCAGCCCATGGCACGCGCAGCGTCTTGCAACTGTTCGATGCTGCGTGCCCCAATGCCACGCGGCGGGAAATTGACCACCCGCATGAAGCTGGTGTCATCACGCGGGTTCTCCAACAGTCGCAAATAGGCCAAGGCGTGTTTGATTTCGGCACGCTCAAAAAAGCGCAAGCCACCATACACCCGGTACGGCATGGCCGCATTGAACAGCGCGGTTTCAATCACCCGGCTTTGCGCGTTGCTGCGGTAGAGCACCGCAATTTCGTGGCGATGCGCCACGCCTTGGCTGCCATCGCCGTTTTGGCCATCGCGCAGCAATTGCTTCATCTCATCGACCATCCACTGAGCTTCGGCAAAGTCGGTGGGGGACTCGTACACGCGCACCGGCTCACCCGCGCCTTGGGTGGTGTGCAGGTTTTTACCCAAGCGGCTTTTGTTGTGGCTGATCAGGTGGTTGGCACTGTCCAAGATGTTGCTGAAGCTGCGGTAGTTTTGCTCCAGCTTGATCTGGTGCTGCACCTGGTATTCGCGCACAAAGTCGGCCATGTTGCCCACGCGTGCGCCACGGAAGGCGTAAATGCTTTGGTCGTCGTCCCCCACTGCAAAGATGGCCCCGCCGCCCTGCCCCACAGGCCCGGCAAGTTGTTTGATCCAGGCGTATTGCAGCTTGTTGGTGTCTTGAAACTCGTCAATCAGGATGTGCTGAAAGCGACGACGGTAGTGTTCACGCACCGCATCGTTGTCGCGCAGCAGCTCGTAGGAACGCAGCATCAGCTCACCAAAATCGACCACGCCTTCGCGTTGGCACTGGGCTTCGTACAGCTCGTACAGCTCCACTTTTTTGCGGGTTTCCTCGTCGCGCACTTCCACATCTTTGGCGCGTAAGCCGTCTTCTTTACAGCCCGCAATGAACCACATGGTTTGCTTCGGGGGAAAGCGCTCTTCGTCGACATTGAATTGTTTGCTCAGGCGCTTGATGGCGCTGAGTTGGTCCTGCGTGTCCAAGATTTGAAACGTCTGCGGCAAGTTGGCCAGTTTCCAGTGCGCGCGCAAAAAGCGGTTGCACAAACCGTGGAAGGTGCCCACCCACATGCCACGCACATTGACGGGCAGCATGGAGGTCAAACGGGTCAGCATTTCTTTGGCGGCCTTGTTGGTGAAGGTCACCGCCAACACACCGCCGGGAGACATTTGCCCGGTTTGCAACAACCAGGCAATGCGGGTGGTAAGCACCCGCGTCTTGCCCGAGCCAGCACCGGCCAAGATCAGCGCATGTTCAGGCGGCAAGGTGACCGCTGCCGCCTGTTCTTGGTTGAGGCCTTGCAGCAAGGGGGATGTGCTGCCAGCAGCGGTTTGGGATGGGGCAAAGGCGTCAAGCCCGGTAGAGAAGTGCATTGGGGAATTGTAGAAAGCCCCGGAGGTGCTGCCCGATCAAGGCAAAAGACTCAAACCCAGCTCTTTCAAAAAAGCGTTGTGCTTGTCTTTGGCGGCCTTGATATCCGCTTCAATGCTGACCAACTGCTGGTGTGTGGCCGACAAATCAATCTCGGCGTCTGCCATCGCTGTACTGATGTAGCGCGAGATGTTGAGGTTGAAATCGTTCTTCTCAATCTCAGCCATCTCGACCCTGCGTGAGTAACGCGCCTCTTCATGGCGGTTCTTGTAGGTGTCGATGATTTTGGCAATGTGCGCTTCGCTCAACTGGTTTTGGCGCTTGCCTTTGTCAAAGTGTTCTGCCGCGTTGATGAACAACACATCGTCTGGCTTCTTGCACTTTTTGAGCACCAAGATGCACACCGGAATGCCAGTGGAATAAAACAGGTTGGACGGTAGGCCAATCACCGTATCAATGTGCCCGTCTTTGAGCAGCTTGGTGCGAATGCGCTCTTCGGCCCCGCCACGGAACAACACGCCGTGCGGCAAGATGATGGCCATCACACCCTCGTCTTTGAGGAAGTGAAAACCGTGCAGCAAAAAGGCAAAGTCTGCTGCTGACTTTGGGGCCAAACCGTGGTTTTTAAACCGCACATCGTCGGCCATGGCCTCGCTGGCGTCCCAGCGCAGGCTGAACGGCGGGTTGGCCACGATGGCGTCGAACAATGGTTTCTTGGCGGGGTTCAGCTCGCGCAGCTTGTCCCATTCGTTGGTGAGTGTGTCACCGTGGAAGATTTCAAACTCGGTGTCTTTCACCCCGTGCAGCAGCATATTCATGCGTGCCAAGTTGTAGGTGGTGACGTTTTTTTCTTGGCCGTAAATCTTGCCAATGCCGTGCGGCCCCATGCGCTTACGCACATTCAGCAACAGCGAGCCAGAGCCACAGGCAAAGTCCATCACGCTCTCCAGCCGCTGCTTGGCACCGGTCTTGGGCTCTTGGCTGTCCAGCGTGACGATGGTGGACAAGATGTCTGAAATTTGCTGCGGCGTATAAAACTCGCCCGCCTTCTTGCCCGACCCTGCGGCGAACTGGCCAATCAGGTATTCATAGGCATCGCCCAGCGCGTCAATGTCGGTCGAAAAATCAGCCAAGCCTTCGGCAATTTTTTGAATGACGGTGCACAGCACGGCATTGCGCTCGCTGTAGCCCTTGCCCAATTTGGATGAGCCCAAATCAATCTCAGAGAACAGGCCTGCAAACGTGCTCTCGAACGATTCGTTTTCGATGTACTTGAAACCCGCTTGCAGCGTGTTTAGCAGCTCACCGTCTTGCGTGCGCGCCATATGGGCCACACTGCTCCACAAGTGCTGAGGCTGAATGACGTAATGCACCTTGCGGCGCATCTGCTTTTCAAACGCGGGCACATCTGCTGCGTTGGCGGCATACCAAACCGCCAGTGGCACTTGCTTGGCCTCAGCATCTACCTTGGGGTAATCAGCGCCCAGCTCTTTTTGGGCGGCAGCTTCGTAGTTGTCAGACAGGTAGCGCAAGAAAAGAAACGACAGCATGTAGTCGCGAAAGTCGTCTGCGTCCATCGAGCCGCGCAGCTGGTCGGCAATGGCCCAGAGCGTCTTGCCCAATTGTTTTTGGTTTTGTTCGGTCATGGGGTGTCGTCTTCAATGCTCAAATTTTTATGTTCTTCAATGGCTTGGCGGTCGCGTTGCAACTCTAGGCGCAGCTCTTCCTCACTGGGCAATATCAGGCGATATTTGCTGGCAAACAATTGCTCGCTGCCGTTGAGCACCGAGTAACGTGCCACCGATTGGTCTTTGCTGCCACACAGCAAAATGCCCACCGTGGGGTTGTCGCCTTCACCTCGGCGCAGCTCGTCGTACATGCGCACATACATGTCCATCTGCCCCACGTCTTGGTGCGTCAGCGGCCCGGTTTTCAGGTCGATCAGCACAAAGCATTTGAGCAGGTAGTTGTAAAACACCAAGTCGATGTAGAAGTCTTGAGTTTCGGTGCTGATGCGCTGCTGGCGGGCCACAAACGCAAAGCCCTTGCCCAGCTCCATCAAAAACTGCTGTAGCTTGTCCATCAACGCTGTTTCGAGCGTGGCCTCTAGCAAGCGCCCCGTGTCGGGCAGGCCCAAAAACTCCAGCATCACCGGGTCGCGCACAAAAGCCCTGGGGGATTCATCCAGTGCAGCCAAGTTGGCCTGCGCTTCGGCGTTTACGGCCGCTTTGTCTTGGCTCAGCAGCAGACGGTCGTAATGCAGGCTGCCAATTTGGCGCTCCAATGCCCGTGTGCTCCAGTTTTGGGTGGCCGCCTCATTCACGTACCACTGGCGGGCCTCTGGGCTATCCACCCGCAGCAGGAGGCGGTAGTGCGTCCAGCTCAATTCGCGACGCACTGCGTCGCGAATTGGAAAAGCCAGGTAAAAGCCCCGCATATGGCGCAAATTGGTGGCATCAAACCCGCGCCCAAACTCGACGGACAGCGCCTGCCCCAGCTGCACCAGCAAGCCACGCCCATAGGCTGCCCGCTGTGCTCCGCCTTGTTCAAACTCAACAATGTGCTGCCCAATGTGCCAGTAGGTTTGCACCTGCACCACGTCCACCGCACGCAGCACTTGCTGGCGTGATTTGGCAATAAGTTGGCGCAGGCTGCCCAGCAAAGGGGTAATGCCTTCGGCTTGGTGGACTGGGGCCTTAGATGGCATCTGGTTTTTAGGGGGCATCAGTGTCCCTTTATGAGCGTTGAGCTTGAGAACATCATGCAGGCACGACTCCGTTGGCATCTTTAGACGTACGCCCAAAAATCTCTGGCAAAGAGAACTCGTAGCGGCCTAAAAAAGCATTCAAGATCTGGCGGAATAGCTTCTTGTTGTCATCCACCATTTCCATGGGTTGGTAAATGTCGTATTTGCCGTGGCTCAGCAAATTGAGCGCACGAGCAAACAACTCGGAATCCTCAAGGCCATGAATGCAGGCTGAAAAATCATCCCGCCCAAAGAATGTGGCTGTCTTCTCCAAAATACTGCGCAAGATGTTGAAGTGAAAGGTGAACAACTTATCGCTGTCTGCGGCCTTTTGAAGTTCCGCCAACATGGCCACGTGGTGAAAAAACGGCGTCTCGTCTGTAGCTCGCAAGGTGTAGGCCGTGCCTCGATCGGGACGATGCAAAAAGTACTTTTTGTGTTTATCGATCTTCAGCTCATTGCACACCACATTGAAAAACAGCGCGTGGTGAGACGAAACCACCGCCTTGATGGGGTCGGCCATCTGTTGTATGACGACTGTCTCTTTTCCTTCAGAGAACTCCGTCCCAGTCACAACGTTTTTGAGGCGTCCTTTGGCTTTTCTAAGCAACTTGGCCAGATCGCTAGCCACGGCAATGGCGTTGTTGTCGTCCAATGAGGTAATCGGGTCATCAATGTAGATGTACTGCACCCATTCATAAGACTCCGCACCGTCAATCACCCGTTCGCAGATGGCTAGAAAGATGCACCAGATGAAAATGTTCTCTTCACCACGAGACACCTTGATGTGCTGTGCATCGCCTTTGCGAAAACTCACAGTCCATTGGTCGTAGTCGATGTCAAACAAAAAGTCTGCGTAACGCGCAAGGTAGAACCCGATGCGCTCATCCAGCGCCAAGTCTTTGAGACCCTTGAAAAACTTGGAGTCAGCATTGATATGAAACCGACGCTCGCTATCCTTCTCTAGGTCGTTATCCCAATAAAAAAGGTCTTCGGTAAAAGCATTGAAATACAGCGTATCGCCCAATGCATCCTTGATGGTGAGAGGCTGGTCAACCGCATCATTCACATCGAATGGGCGCGTTCTCGTTTTTTTTCCAGCATCCTTGAAGTCCATCGACAACCGCGTTTTACCCGTGCCGTTGTAGGCATAGAGCAGCACAAAGTCTTGATTGCCGCCATTCAAGTCATCACGCAAACGAGTGACCAGTTTTTGCAAGCTCTCGAAGCTTTGAACTTTCTGATTGCCGCTCATGCTTCAAACGCCTGCGCCGAGGGGAAAAGCTGCTGCATCAAACCTTTTTTGTGGGTCTTGAGAACGTCGAGTTCTCGGGTGGCGGCGGTGATGAGGGCATCGAGGCTGCTCAGGCACGAGCCGATGCGTTGTTGTTCAGCTTTGTCTCCAGGATACGAAAACTGAAGTCCCTGAATAAGCCCTTGGCTCAAGTTTTCTTGCCCACCACTGTTGCTTAAACCCCGCAGTTCTTCGTAGCGACTGGCCAGATTCAAAAAAACGAAAAGCGGATCAATTTCGTCCCGTGGCAGGATTGCGGCGCATGCTTGATTTGTCGCAGCTTTGATCCCAAGCATTGCGACCTGACCGCGCGTCTTTCCTTGGCCATACATTGCCATCAAAATCGTCTTTTCTGGAAAGACCTTCGCCGATGAATTCTTCAGTCCCTCATCACTGATAAATTCGTCTGCGTACATGATGACGCTGGAGCCAACCAATGACGTCGTGATCCAAGGTACGTTCCCATTCCAAAATTCCCCTTTGGTGCGGTCTGGAGTCCCGCCAGATGAAGTGTCAAAGAGGTTTCCCAACGCATCGGAACTCCACCCCTCAGCGTTTTGAAATTCAGGAAACCGCAGCCGTGGTTGGGTTTCGCCTTCGCGGGGGAAGAGTTGCTGCATCAGCCCTTTTTTGTGAGTCTTGAGCGCATCCACTTTGCGCCCTTGCGCGACGATCAGTTCGTCCAAGGAGCTTAGGCATTCGGCGATTTTTTGTTGCTCCCCTTTTGTCGGGAGCAACATTGGCAAATTCTTTAGTTCGTCTAAACCTATTCGTTTACGCGTAGAGCCAGTTGCAGTTTTTTCTACAGTTGCGCGAAACCGAGGGGAGTTAATGAGTGAGTACACAAAGTACTTTGCATGTATTTTTTCATTAACTACAAGCCGAATGCCGTCTGAGCACATGACATACCTGTCGTGCAAATTTGGAATCAAACAAGCGCGTCCAACTGGATCACCCATCTTCGACATGATGATTTCGCCAGGGTAAATATTGTTACTCCGCAGCTCATCGGCTTTTCCGACTGTTGTAAAGATGCGGTAGTCGTCAAAGAATTCGCCATCACCAATATTTTGTAACTGAATGATCCGCACACCAGTCTCAACATAGTCTGAAGATTTCAGGTTAGAACCAAAAGGACCACCAATAAAACTCCATTTAATTGAGCGATCGGCAGTGTCAATTAACTTGCCCTTTACCCATGCATCAGCTTCCAAAAACTCAGGAAAGCGAAGCATAGGCACCTGCGTCTTTTTCTCTTCAGTGCTCATACGCGCTCAATCCAGAAATCTCACGCCCTTGGGCGCGTTTGGTCAGCAGTGGCCCCAGCTCTTTCATCAGCGCCGTCTCCGCCTGTGCGCGGGCTTTCCAGCCCAGCTCCAGCGGGGCCATTAGGTCGGTCAAGGCGTCGGCATCCAAAATCATGCGCTGCAAGATGCCGTCCACAAAGGCTTGCAGTGCGGCGGGGGCCAAGTTGTGTTGTTCGGCCATGGCACTCAGTTCTGCACTGTCTTTTTCTTTTTTGAAGCGGGCGTAGCCATCGCGGATAGAGGCCTCGCTCAAGCCCTCGCCCACCTTGAGGGTGGCAATGTAGGCCGCAATGTCATCGCGCTCGTTCATGAACTTGGCGTCGGCGCTGATGAGGCCAATCAGCTCTTCACGGCTCATCTTCTGCTTGCCCGGCGCTTGGCTAGAGAAGCGCGACATGAGGCCCACGATATAGTCGTAGTCAATGACGGCGCTGGCAAACAATACAAACTCAAAGTCGAGCTGGTCCACCTCGTCGGTGGTGTTGCCACCTTCGTCTTTGCCTGCTTTATCTTGCAGCGCTTTGAGGCGTTGCGCGGTTTCGATGTACGCGCCCCTGAAGCCTTGCTGCACTTCGCTGGGCAATATCTGCTCAATGGCAGCAGCGTTGTCTGGGGTGAGGTCGGTGTATTGATCCAGCTGGGTTTTGAGGCGCTGCACTTCTTTGAATTTCTTCACAAAAGCGGTGCGGGCATCGTCACCCTTGAGGTTGGGCACCGCCTCGGGGGCGCAGGCCAAGCCTTGTGTTTGCATGAAGTCGGCCAGCTCTTGCACGGCAGCTTGCAGCTTCTCGATGACGACAGGCGCTTTGTCGACCAGCCAAATTTCGCGGGCTTTTTCTTCGCTCTTTTCGCCAGAGAACAAAGCAATGGCGGCATCGACCGCGTCTTTTTGTGAACGAAAGTCGAGGATGTTGCCGTAGGGCTTGGTGCCGTTGAGCACGCGGTTGGTGCGCGAGAAGGCCTGTATCAAGCCGTGGTGCTTGAGGTTTTTGTCCACATACAGGGTGTTGAGGTATTTGCTGTCAAAGCCGGTCAGCAGCATGTCCACCACTATTGTGATGTCAATCTTATTGGCGGCTGGGTAGTCGGCGTTGGGCCACTGCTGATCTTTGATGCGCTTTTGAACGTCTTGGTAATACAGGTCGAACTCGTTGATGGTGTGGTTCGTGCCATACCGCGTGTTGTAGTCGGCCAAGATGGCTTTGAGTGCGGCTTTTTTGTTGTCGGGGTCTACCTGGTTGTCAAGCTTCTCTTGCGGTAAGTCTTCTTGAATTTGCTGCACGTCGGGATTGCCTTCGGCGGGCGGTGAAAACACACAGGCAATGTTCAGCGGGACAAAGGCAGGATCAGCCTTTTGCTTGGCTGCTTGTGCCTCTTTAAACAGTGCGTGGTACTCAATGGCGTCGTTGATGCTGGCGGTGGCCAGCACGGCGTTAAAGCGGCGGCCTGCGGTGGCGGTGTCGTGCTTGGCCAAGATGGCATCAATCACAGCTTTCTTAGCCAAGGCCTCGCCAGGCTTGGGCACACTTTTACCTTCGGGCTTGAAGTAGTCCACATGAAAGCGCAGCACGTTGGCGTCTTCAATGGCGTGGGTGATGGTGTAGGCGTGTAGCTGCTTTTGAAAGATATCTTCAGTCGTGCGCAGGCTGGCTTGCTCGTCTTCAATCTGCGTGCGGCTGGCGTTGTCTTCAAAAATGGGCGTGCCGGTAAAGCCAAACAACTGAGCCTTGGGAAAGAAGGCTTTGATGGCTTTGTGGTTCTCGCCAAACTGCGAGCGGTGGCATTCGTCGAAGATGAAGACGATGCGTTTGTCTTGCAGCGGCGCGAGCTGTTCTTTGTAGGTGGCTTGGCCGCTGTTGGTGCGTTGCTTATTGCGCTTGCTGTTTTCATCCAATGCTAGGCCTAGCTTTTGGATGGTGGTGACGATCACCTTGTCGGCATAGTCGTCAGACAGCAGGCGACGCACCAGACTGGCGGTGTTGGTGTTTTCTTCAACGCAGTTTTCTTGGAAGCGGTTGAACTCTTCGCGGGTTTGACGGTCCAAGTCTTTGCGGTCCACCACAAAGAGACATTTCTCAACGTCGGGGTTGTCTTTGAGCAGCGTAGAGGCTTTGAACGAGGTGAGCGTTTTGCCGCTGCCCGTGGTGTGCCAGATGTAGCCATTGCCAGAGTTGTCGTGAATGCAGTCCACGATGGCTTTGACGGCGTACACCTGATAGGGCCGCATCATCAACAACTTTTGTTCACTGGCCACCAGCACCATGTAGCGGCTGATGGTTTCGCCCAGCGTGCATTTGGGCAAGAACTTCTCGGCGAAGTCATCGAGGTGGTTGATCTTGGTGTTGGCTTCGTCGGCGAACTGGTAGATGGGCAAGAAGCGCTCGTCTGCATTGAACGCAAAGTGGCGCGTGTTGTTGTTGGCGAAGTAATAGGTGTTGCTGCGGTTGCTAACGATGAACAACTGCAAGAAGCACAACAAGGTTTTGCCGTAGCCGTTGCCCGGATCGTTTTTGTAGTCAACGATTTGCTCCATAGCGCGGCGCGGGTTGACGGTGAGCGTTTTTAGCTCCACCTGAACGCAAGGCACGCCGTTGATGAGGATGAGCACGTCGTAACGGTGGTGGCTGTAGTCGGTGTTGATGCGCAGCTGGTTGACCACCTCAAAGGTGTTTTTGCACCAGTCTTTGATGTTGACCAAGGTGTAGTTGAGCGGCGTGCCGTCGTCGCGCGTAAATGCATTGCGCTCGCGCAGGGTGCGGGCGGCGGTGAACACGTCAGGGGTAACGATGTCTTCTAACAAGCGGGCGAATTCGCCATCGCTGAGGTTGACGCGGTTCAACGCTTCAAATTTTTCACGAAAGTTGCGCTCCAGCGCTGCGCGGTCACGGATGTCGCGGCGGTATTCGTATTTGAGCGATTGAAGCTTGCCAATGAAACCGTCTTCAATGTGCTCTTCTCTCACGGCATGGCGCGTAGAGCCTGATGATGAGCCGTAGGTGAAGTTAGACGAAGTCATGTGGATGAGGCGAAATTTATTATTTTCAAAGGTCAAATCTTAAGCGCTAATACGGCCAAAGACCGCCGTGGTAGCCACTCGCCGTGGGCGTGTATACAAGCTGCTAAAATCAGCCACCGGGCCCAAGATTCTTGCGCTCGGTTTTTTTTGGACTGCCCTTGTGCGTCAGAAAAGCCGACCAAGCCAAGCGCTCAATCTTCGAACGTTTTTTTCTGGAGCTTGGGATATGGAAATTTTTGATTACGACAACATCTTGTTGTTGCCACGCAAGTGCCGCGTGGAAAGTCGCTCAGAATGCGATGCTGGCGTAGAACTCGGCAACCGCAAGTTTCGCTTGCCCGTGGTGCCCGCCAACATGAAAACCGTGGTGGATGAAAGCATCTGCCTGTGGATGGCACAAAACAACTATTTCTACGTGATGCACCGCTTCGATCTGGACAACGTCCAGTTTGTGCGTGACATGCACGCCAAAGGCGTCTATGCCTCGATCTCTTTGGGCGTGAAAGTCCCCGACCGCGCCACGGTGGATGAACTGGCAGCCGCAGGCCTGGTGCCCGAGTACATCACCATCGACATTGCCCATGGCCACGCCGACAGCGTGCGCGACATGATTGGCTACATCAAGTCCAAGTTGCCCACCAGCTTTGTGATTGCTGGCAACGTGGCCACGCCTGAAGCGGTGATCGACTTGGAAAACTGGGGCGCTGACGCCACCAAAGTGGGTGTGGGCCCTGGCAAGGTGTGCATCACCAAGCTCAAAACCGGCTTTGGCACAGGCGGCTGGCAACTGTCAGCGCTCAAGTGGTGTGCCCGCGTGGCCACCAAGCCCATCATTGCCGACGGCGGCATTCGCAGCCACGGTGACATTGCCAAGAGCATCCGCTTTGGCGCCTCGATGGTGATGATTGGTTCGTTGTTCGCCGGTCACGAAGAGTCCCCTGGCA
Organism: Limnohabitans sp. JirII-29; assembly: GCF_003063395.1. NCBI lineage: Bacteria > Pseudomonadati > Pseudomonadota > Betaproteobacteria > Burkholderiales > Comamonadaceae > Limnohabitans > Limnohabitans sp. JirII-29. The sequence goes on along the minus strand of NZ_NESB01000001.1, from coordinate 51,595 downwards.
AAACGGTTGAAGTGGACGGCGAATTGTTCAAAGAGTATTACGGCTCAGCATCAGACTTCAACAAGGGCGAGTACAAGCACGTGGAAGGCAAGCGCATTTTGGAGCCCATCAAAGGCAAGCTGGCCGACACACTGATCGAGATGGAGCAAGACGTGCAAAGCTCGATCAGCTATTCCGGCGGCACCAAGCTGATGGATGTGCGCAAGGTGAACTACGTCATCCTGGGTGGCGACAACGCAGGCGAACACCTGTTGATGTAAGCGGCACCACGCCCCTCAAACAGCCTGCTGTGCCCTCGCACCGCAGGCTGTTTTTTTAGGCCATCAGATCCAACGTGAGTTGGTGCAAACGATGACCGGGTTGCGCAAAGGCCTCGACGATGCTGAAGTGTTGCAAGTCAGGCAAGGCCTCCGACACGGGCACGCGTTGTTTGCCCCAGGCCTGTTGAATCAACAGGTTGTGACGCAAGAACTCCGCACTCTCCAAAGCACCAGCCACGGTGTAGAAACGGCCCGCCTTGGGTGCTAGCATCCAGGCGGGGCTGCAGCGCAGCGCATCTTTCGGGGTGAGATGCAGGTCAGACAAAAACGGCGTCAAGCGCACCGATTCCAACTCGAACAGGCCTGAGATCGACATGGCGCGTGGCACCAAATCTGCGGGCAAGTCTTTGGCATAAGCCTGCCAGTGGCAGGCCAACAGCATGGCCGCCAAGTGCCCACCCGCCGAATGTCCCACCACCGTGATGCGACTCGGGTCACCGCCAAAACGCGCAATGTTGCGCCATACCCAAGCCAAGGCCTTGACCATTTGCAAGCTGATGTCTGGGATGGTCACAGCCGGGCACAACGCGTAATTGGGCACCACGACGCAAGCACCTTGCGCCGTATAGGCTGGGGCCACGAAGGAGTGATCTGCTTTGTCCAGTGAGCGCCAGTAGCCACCGTGAATGAACACGAGCACGGGTGCCCCCCGTTTGGCTGTCGGCTTGTCCGTCGGGAAAATATCAAGGGTTTCGTTCGATCCCCGTCCATAAGCCACGTCTTGGAAGCAACGTGTTGTGGCACGCGTTTTCTGTGAGGCCTCGCGCCAATGCGCAAAGTGTGCTGCATGCTCCGGCACCAAGGCTCGGTTGTTGTACATGCGGTCTAGCCATGCGCCATCTGGCGGGGTGGAACTCATAATTTTTTCTCCAAACGAATTTGCACGCTGGTCCAACTGCGGTCACGCGTGCTGCTACTCTCGACGCCACTGTAACTGCGATCGGTCACGTAGTTGCGTGGGTCGAGGTTGCTCAGGGTCAAACGCCACGAGGTGGTGGCGTCAACCCGCCACAAGCCGTACAGGTCCATCACCCGCTTTTGCGACACAGTGATGAACTCCGGGTCACTCAAGTGCGTGGTGTATCCGGGGTTGTAATTGATGTTGCCGCCCACCGTCAGGGGCATGCTACGCAAACGGTAGTCACCACCGAGGTTGGCCGTCATGTCGGGCTGCTGGTCGAGCCGATTGTTGGGCCCCACCACACTGAGCACGCGTGAACGGTAAAAGCTCACATTGCTGCGCACATCCACAGGCATGGCTCCCTCGATCCATTGGTCCAGCCGAAATTTGGCCTCCAGCTCCACGCCTTCGGTCACGGCTTGGCTGAAGTTTTGTGGGGTGGAGACCCAACGATTGCCATACGTCGCGTCTTGCACGGTAACGTTGCGGATCAGGTTTTGAATGTTGCGGTGAAAGACTGAAGCACTGAGCACGCCGCCCTGGGGCAAATACCGCTCCAAGGCCACGTCAATGCCTGTGGCCAATTCAGGTTTGAGGTTGGGGTTGCCAATGCGGTCGGGATTGGTGGGGCCGTTGCTGCCCCCCAGAGCATCGTCGCGCGAGCGCACGTAGCGCGCCAGCAGAGTTTGCATGTTCGGCGTTTTGAAGCTGCGCGTGAGGCTCATGCGCACTTGGTCGCGACTCTCTGGGTTGGGCTTCCACAACGCGTGCAAGAGCGGGGTGAAGACGCTGCTTCGGTTGACTACATCACCGCTGGTGGTGTTGCCCTCTGTCGTGAGTTGCTCATAGCGGGCACCTGCGTGGGCAGACCAGTGCGGGTTGAGTTGCCACTCGTCTTGGGTGTAGGCAGCAAAGCGCATTGATTGCGCTTGCAAGTCGGCATCACCGTCGGCATAGGTGGCAGTGGCGTTTTGGGTGCGGCGCACAGCCTCCACTTCAGCACCACTGACCCACTGATGCCCGCCCCCCAACACGTGGGTGTATTTGCCGTTCAGGCTGGCAGAACGGTCTTTGGTGAGCGTGGCTTCTGACAGGGTGGAGGTGTAGACCGAACCGGAGCCTGTGGGTGTTTGTGTGAAGTTGCTTCGGCTGTCCCAGCCCCCCACGTTGAATTTCCACTCCATATTGCTGTCGGCACTCAGTTTGCGGCGCCATTGACCGTTCATACGCGCCAAACCAAAGTGGTTGTCGTTCAAGGTGCTGGCACTGTCGTAAATGCGCGCGGCATTGTTGGTGCTTTGGTCTAGCGCGATGCTGCCAGGGGTGGTGCCATGAGACACCACCAGAAAAGGCATGAGGGTGAGGCTTTCTCCTGGGTCGCCTTTCCACTGCAAGCGCGCGGTGGTGTTGAGGCCTTCACGCACGTAGTGGCTGTCACTGACACGGTTGCGCTGCAAAGGGCCAGACACACGATCGAGTGAGGATTCGCTGTGATCAGGGGCTGCATAGCGGTTGACCGACAAGGTGTAGTTGCTGCTCCAGCGTTCGGTCTCTTGGTATTTGGTGATTGATCCGTTGGGCGAGGCATATCCGCCTTGCCATGAAGACCCGACTTTGAGTTCCGCCGGCATGCCGCGGCGGCCCTCACGGGTGATGATGTTGATGGTGCCCGCAATGGCTTGTGCACCGGTTTCGGCAGTGGGTGCGCGGTAAATTTCAACGCGTTCAATCATCTCGGGGGTCAAAGACTCCACCGAAAAACCCGGCGGCACGCGCTGGCCATCCAACAAGATTTGGGTGTACCCCGCACTCAACCCTCGCATGCGAACGCCAGAACCGCGCCCAGGGACGCCGCCCAAGGTGATGCCGGGCATGCGTTTGAGGACTTCGCCTAAATTGGCATCGCCTTGGCGTTCAATCTCCTCGCGACCAATGACAATTTTGCTAGCCGTCGATTCGCGACGCTGCTGCGTGTCGTTGTCACGTCCGCTGGTGATTTCGACACGACCCAAATCTTGGACTGGCGCAGCAGGTTGTTGTTGTGCATGGGCACAATCTACGCTCACTGCCAAAGGGAAAGACCACAGCAAGTGGCGCAAAAAATGGGGTGTTGTCATTTCAAAAAGTTTACCGGTTGGTGAAAGCCCTTGCCGTGTAAAGTCTGGGTTTTAATTTTCGTTTGCCCGAACCATGAGCCACGCTGCTGCGCCCCACGCCTATGAGATCAAGAGCGCCTCGCTGCCTTTGGTTGCTTTTGTCCTCAAAACACATGACCTGTCTGCGTTGGAAGCCGATTTGACACGTCGGCTTGGAGACACGCCCGATTTCTTTGACAACGACCCGGTGGTGATTGACCTCAGCAACCTGGAACAACCCGATAGCGCCTTGGACTTTGCCGCCATCTGCGTGCTGCTGCGCAAGCACCGCATGGTGCCTGTGGCAGTGCGTGGTGGGCAGCCACACCACATCGCCAACGCTCAAAGCGCCGGCTTGTTTGAAGCACGTGACTTGAGCTCACAAAAAGCAAGCGCCTCGCGCGTGGAGACTGTGATTCAAGAGGTGATTCGTGAGGTCGAAGTCGTGCGTGAGGTGCCCGCCGAGCACATGGGTGCGATGGTGATCGACAAGCCCTTGCGGTCTGGCCAGCACGTGTATGCCAAGGGACGTGACTTGGTCGTGCTGGCCATGGTCAATCCAGGCGCAGAAATCATGGCCGATGGACATATCCATGTGTATGCGCCCCTGCGTGGCAAAGCGATTGCAGGTGCACGCGGCAACGAAGAGGCGCGCATCTTCACTTTGTCGCTCGAAGCTGAATTGATTTCTGTCGCAGGCACTTACCGCACCAGCGATACGCCACTGCCGCCTGAGGTGGCGGGTAAACCGGCGCAAATCTCTTTGCTGGGTGATAAGTTGGTGATGCAGCGGCTGTAAAATTGCCGATTGATTTTGAGAACAACCAAAGGCTTATTTCATGGCAAAAATCGTTGTGGTGACATCTGGCAAGGGCGGCGTAGGCAAGACCACGACCAGCGCCAGTTTTTCCTCTGGCTTGGCGTTACGCGGTTTCAAGACAGTCGTGATTGACTTTGACGTCGGCCTGCGCAATCTGGATCTGATCATGGGCTGTGAACGTCGCGTGGTGTACGACTTCATCAACGTGATCAACGGAGAAGCCACGCTGAACCAAGCCTTGATCAAGGACAAGCAGTGCGACAACTTGTACGTGCTGGCCGCTTCGCAAACACGCGACAAAGATGCGTTGACCAAAGAAGGGGTTGAACGCGTTCTGACCGAGCTCAAAGGGATGGGCTTTGACTACATCATTTGCGACTCACCTGCCGGCATTGAAGTGGGGGCCATGATGGCCATGCACTTTGCAGACGAGGCCTTGGTGGTGACCAACCCTGAGGTGTCTTCGGTGCGTGACTCAGACCGCATCTTGGGCATGCTCAGCAGCAAAACGCTGCGCGCCATTGAGGGTGACACACCCATCAAAGAACACTTGCTGATCACACGCTACAACCCAAGCCGTGTGGAAGAAGGCCAGATGCTCTCGCTGGAAGACATCCAGGACATTTTGCGTATTCCTCTGATTGGCGTGATTCCTGAGTCAGAGACGGTTCTGACAGCCTCCAACCAAGGTTTGCCTGCCGTTCACTTGGTCAATACCGACGTGTCGGAAGCCTACAAAGACGTGATCAGTCGCTTCTTGGGCGAAGATCTGCCGATGCGTTTTACGGAACACGTCAAGCCCAGTTTCCTGAAACGCATTTTTGGTGGGAAATAAGTCATGTCCCTCCTGTCTTTTTTACTCGGCGAAAAGAAAAAAACTGCCAACGTTGCCAAAGAACGTTTGCAGTTCATCCTGACCCACGAGCGCACAGACCGCAACACGCAGCCAGACTATTTGCCTGCCTTGCAACGCGACTTGGTTGCCGTTTTGTCAAAGTACGTCAAGATCAACCCCAGCGACATCAAAGTCAATGTGGAGCGTCATGACAATTTGGAAGTGTTGGAAGTCAAGATTGAGTTGCCTGACGCTTGACGCGACACAACTCACAAACTAAAAAAACAAAGCGTCCCTCGGGACGCTTTGTTTTTTGGTGTCGCACGCAACAGCGGATCAACCGCCCTTGCTTGAGCGTTTGCCCGGATTTTTCTTGCTGCGAGTGGCAACACCGCGCTCCAGACTGATGCGTTGGCCACGACCACCGGTGCGTGGCGTGGTGCCAGGCAAGGGGGTAGGAGCAGGTGTGCGCTTGCGGTCGGCTTCGGTGACGATTTTGTTGCCCATTTAATTTTCCAGAGATAGGTTTAAAACCCTATATTAGGCCACAGGTTGACCCTGATTTACACCGCCCTGCACGCATAATCTGTCTAAACAAAGGTCTCTATGAACCCCAAAATCAGCGAACTGCTAGATCGTATCCGCGAGATCGAGCACCAGATTGAGGAAGAAACCAAACGGCGACGCGCCGAGTTGCAAGCCGATTTTGAAGACAAACGTGTGCGCTTCGAGCGAGAGGTCTTGGCGCAACACCGCCGCTTCAAAACAGGCTTGCTCAACTACATGATCACGGCCAACTGGCTGAGTGTGTTGACAGCTCCGCTGATTTATTCCGTGTTGGGCCCTTTGTTGCTGCTGGATGTGTTCGTGACGGTGTACCAGCGCGTTTGCTTTCCCATTTATGGCATTCCATGCGTCAAACGCAGCGATTATTTTGTCTATGACCGCACCCACTTGGCGTATTTGAATGTGATCGAGAAAGTCAACTGCGCCTATTGCTCGTATGGCAATGGCCTGATGGCCTATGCACGCGAGATCGTGGCGCGCACCGAAATGTATTGGTGCCCCATCAAGCATGCGCGCAAAGTGCTGCAGGCACATCCCTATTACGCTGGTTTTGTGGACTATGGTGATGCCCAAAGCTACCAACGCGAGCTAGAACGGCTGCGTGCTCAACTGAGTCAACTTGATCGAAACAAGGAAGAGAATTCTTGAGCGAAACGTTACCGAATTCTGAGTGGTTGGAAGCATTCACCTGGATGCTGTATCGATTGGCCACCTATGCGGTGATCAACTTGATCGACGATGCAGCCATGTTGTCATTGATCTTTGTCTAAGTGCTGAGCGCACATGAAAAAGGCCAGTTGCCGAAACAACTGGCCTTTTTAGAGCAAAGAATGCTCAGCGCTTAACGGTCAAAGCGTGGTTTGGGGCTGCGTTTTTTAGCATCAAAGCCACCACCACTGAAAGGCTTGCCTGCCGGACGGGCAGGCTTGTCAAACGGGGTGCGACCGGCTTCAAAACCAGCCTGACGTGGGCCACGTGCAGGACGGTCATCAAAGCTGCGTGGGCCTGCGGGATGGGCAAAGCCTTGACCGCCACCGAAACCACCACGACCTTGGCTCTGACCTTCGCCAAAACCGCCACGAGGTGCGCCGCCTTGACGGGCCTCGAATGAATTACCGGCTTTGCGGTTATCGAAACGGTCGTTGCCGCCGAAACCACCACCACCACCGAAGTTGCCACCACGGCGGCCGTCAAACTTGCCACCACCTTTGCGCGGTGCGAAGTCACGCCCGCGCTCGACGCGTTGGGTCGGCTCCATGCCTGGGATCACTTCAGCTGTGAACGGCTGGCGTGTGTAGGCTTCGATATCAAAGATTTTGCGTTTGTCGCGGAACTCAGCCAACGTCACGGCCAAGCCATCACGACCGGCACGGCCTGTGCGGCCAATGCGGTGGGTGTAGTCTTCCGACTTCATGGGCAAGCCAAAGTTGAACACGTGGGTGATGGTGGGCACGTCAATGCCGCGAGCGGCCACGTCGGTGGCAACCAGGATTTGAACTTGACCTTGGCGCAGTGCCATCAAACGGCGATTGCGCAAACCTTGACTCAAAGCACCATGCAATGCCACAGCGGAAAAACCGTCTTGTTGCAAGTCATTGGCCAAGCCATCGCACTCGATTTGGGTGCTGGCAAAAACAATGGCTTGGTCAATCGTGGTGTCGCGCAAGAGGTGATCCAACAGGCGGCGCTTGTGCGCTGCGTTGTCGGCCCAGTGCAAGATTTGGCGAATGTTGTTGTGCTTTTCTTGAGGCGAGTCGATTTGCACACGTTGGGGTTCACGCATCACACGTGTTGCCAATTGCTGAATGCGCGGCGCAAAAGTGGCGCTGAACATCATGGTCTGGCGACGTTGGATGGTGAGTTGGTTGATTTCAGCCAAGTCATCCGAGAAGCCCAAATCCAACATGCGGTCAGCCTCGTCGACCACCAAGAATTGAACTTGATCCAGCTTGATTTGCATCGAGCGCTGCAAGTCAAGTAAACGACCTGGGGTAGCCACCACCAAATTGGCGTTTTGCAGCTTGGCGATTTGCAGTTGGTAAGGCATGCCACCCACCACGTTGGCCACGCGCAAACCACGGCAGTGGGTGACCAAGCCGATGGCATCATGCGCCACTTGCTGAGCCAACTCACGGGTTGGGCAAACGATCAAAGCGCCAGGCGTTGGCGCCTTGAAGTTGCGTGGATTGGTCGGATCTTTACGGCGTGCACGCTTAGGCGCAGGCTCGCCTTTGGCAGCGGCTTCGGCCACCACGGCTTCCCATTCAGCCGTTTCTTGGGCGTCTTGGGCGTGCATCTGAGCAATCAAGGTATTGAGCACAGGCAACAAGAAAGCGGCTGTCTTACCGCTACCGGTCTGGCTAGACACCATCAGGTCGTTGAACTTACCGGCTGCGCCGTCGTTCATGGCCAATGGAATGGTTTTGGATTGCACGGTGGTGGGCTGGGTATAACCCAGGTCAGCCACTGCAGCGATCAACTCAGGGGCCAAGCCTAAAAGTTGGAAACCATTAGGCGCAGCAGGCGCCATAGGCTCGTCAATCACCTCAGTCTCAGGCGCAAGCGCTAAGTCGTCAGTAACAATGGAAAGATCAGCTGGCACAGCAGTGCCCAGCTCAAAAGAGTCGGTCATTTTCACGTCCGCTCGCATTGATGCAGCGGCTCCGTCGAGGGTTGAACAACATCAACCATCAAACGAAGTTCTACGCCGTGCTCGGCGCGGGCGGCTCACTGTGTGAGCCCTTGTGTGTGAGGTAGATGTGCGATGAAAGCGAACACGTGTTTCATGTTGCAATCTGTATTGTCGCACAAATTCGGGAAAACCCGAGTTAAAGTTTCAAGAAGTGTTCGCGGTAGTGCATCAGCTCATCGATGGACTCGTGCACATCAGCCAAAGCGGTGTGCTTTTGTGCTTTTTTAAATGCATTGAACACCTCAGGCTTCCAACGACGAGACAGCTCTTTCAAGGTACTCACATCTAAATTACGGTAGTGAAACCAGGCTTCCAATTTGGGCATGTACTTGTTCAAGAAGCGACGGTCTTGACCAATGGTGTTACCACACATGGGCGAAACACCTTTAGACACATAGGGCTTCAGAAAGGCAATGAGTTGCTCCTGTGCCTGCTCTTCCGTCAAGGTCGAGGCTTTGACTTTGTCGATCAAACCACTCTTTTTGTGTGTGCCTTTGTTCCAAGCGTCCATCTTGCCCAACAGCTCATCACTTTGGTGGATCACCAGCACTGGCCCCTCGACACGGGGAGTGAGGTCGGGACCAGTCACGATGATGGCTATTTCCAGCAATCGCTCACGATCAGGATCGAGTCCACTCATTTCACAATCAAGCCAGACCAAATTCAGATCAGATTTCGCCAAGCTTGGCACAGGGGTGGGGGAAGACACTTCAGACATGGGGAGAGATTGTCACCCATCGCCACGACACGTTCATCTAAACTCCCCCACATGATGAATCCTTCTCTTTCGATGTCTGTCGCGCTCGCTGTGGTTTTGCTGGCTAATTTGCTCACCAAACTCTGGCTGAGCGGGCGTCAAGTGCGCCATGTGGCACAGCACCGCCAGGCCGTGCCGGCAACATTCGCACACACGATTTCATTAGATGCACATCAAAAAGCGGCGGACTACACCTTGGCCAAGGCACGCGTGGGCTTGATTGACATGGCATTGGATGCAGTCCTGTTGATGGGGTGGACCTTGCTGGGTGGTTTGGATGCACTCAACCAATTGACGCTGAATTGGCTGGGTGCAGGCATGACCCAGCAACTGGTGTTGGTGGTGAGTTTTGCGTTGATCGGTGGCCTAATCGGTTTGCCCCTGACCTTGTATCAAACCTTTGGCATTGAACAACGTTTTGGCTTTAACAACACGACGCCCGCTTTGTGGGTGAGCGACATGCTCAAAGGACTGTTGGTGGGGTTGGTGTTGGGTCTACCCATCTTGGCATTGGTGTTGTGGTTGATGGACACGGGAGGTGCCACCTGGTGGCTTTATGCCTGGGGCGCCTTGGTGGCCTACCAATTGCTGGTGATGTGGATTGCACCCAATGTGATCATGCCTCTGTTCAACAAGTTCACCCCCTTGGAAGACGCCACCTTGAAAGAACGCGTGACTGCATTGATGAACCGCGCGGGTTTCACTGCCAAAGGTTTTTTTGTCATGGATGGCAGCCGTCGTTCCGCCCATTCCAATGCGTTTTTCACAGGCGTGGGATCAGCCAAACGGGTGGTGTTCTTTGACACCTTGTTGGCACAACTCAATGCCGATGAAATGGAGGCTGTGTTGGCGCACGAGCTAGGACATTTCAAGCACCGTCACATCTTGAAAATGATGCTCACCAGCTTTGCTTTCAGCTTAGGTGGCTTGGCTCTGCTGGGCTGGTTGTCACAGCAAGTGTGGTTCTACACCGGATTGGGGGTGTCTCCCAATTTAAACAGCAGCAACAGCGCGTTGGCATTGCTGTTGTTCATGCTGACACTTCCTTTGGTGACTTTCTTTGTGTCCCCGTTATCGGCGCGTCGATCACGGCGTTTTGAGTTTGAGGCTGACGCTTACGCAGTGGCCAATAGCAATGCCCAAGCATTGGGCAGCGCTTTGCTCAAGCTGTACCAAGACAATGCCTCCACACTCACACCCGATCCTTGGTTTGTGACGTTTTATTACTCTCACCCACCGGCTTCACAACGCTTGGCGCGGATCGCCGCATGACGCTCAGCGGCTTGGTGATTGCCACCCACGGACGTCACTGTGTGGTGGAAACACCTGACGGCGAGCGCCGCATTTGCCATCCTCGGGGCAAAAAAAGTCAGGTCGTGGTGGGCGACCGGGTTCAATGGCTGGCCAGTGAAGATGAAGGGACGATCGAAAAAGTCGAACCACGGCGCAATTTGTTTTACCGACAAGATGAAGTGCGCACCAAGTCTTTCGCTGCCAATTTAGACCAAGTACTCATCTTGATCGCCGCAGAGCCTGAGTTCTCGGAGATGCAACTTGCGCGTGCTTTGATTGCCGCCGAGGCAGAACATATCACCCCTGTGATCGCCCTGAACAAACGTGATCTGACCGTTTTGTTTGAAAGAGCCTTGGCTCGCTTGCAACCTTATGTGGCCATGGGTTACACCGTGTTGTCACTCGCACTTAAGACGGGTGATTTAGGTGACTTGCCCGAACGCCTGAATCACAAAACCACCTTGGTTTTAGGCCCCTCAGGCACCGGAAAGAGCACCTTGATCAATGCTCTGATTCCCAACGCCAACGTCGCCACGGGGGAAATTTCGCACGCGCTCAACTCTGGCAAACACACCACCACGGCAACCACTTGGCATTGGGTCGATGGTGAGCGCACAACGGGCTTGATCGACTCACCAGGATTCCAAGAGTTTGGCCTACACCACATTGATGCCATGCAGCTGGCTGCCTATATGCCTGACTTCAAACCCCATGTGGCGCATTGCAAGTTTTACAACTGCACGCATTTGCATGAGCCCAGCTGTGGGGTGCGGGATGCCGTGGAAAACGGATCCATCAACGCCTCGCGCTACCGTTTGTATGGCTTGTTATTTGCAGAGCTGACACAGCCCGCTCATTATTGAAACGTGGACGGTCTCTAACCGAGCAAACGTGCCAAGGTCAACAAAGCCAGCAGAACCATCCACAACACCACGCTGCGCCACACCAAGCCCACCACACTGGGCAAATGTGCCAACTCAGGGGCTCGTCCTGGCGTGCTTTCGCTATCTTGCGACTCATGAGGTTCGTCGCTCAACAACATGCCACCACGTTCGGCTTGTGCATTCAGGGCTTCGCCCCCTAAGCGCACATTCAACGCACCCGCCGTGGCAGACAAGACCACGCCATCGTTGTCATCTGGAAATCGCTGTGCATGCGTACGCCAGCAATCGATGGCCTCTTCGAAATTGCCAACCACCGCGAAGGCCACGGCAGTGACGCGTGCGGGCAGCCAGTCCACCCGATGCCAGGCTGTTTGTGCGGCCATTTGCAAGGGCTCGCTGACCCAGCCTTTTTTAGGCTGAGATGACGCCTGCCACGAACGCGAGACCCAAGCACTCATGCGATAAAACACGGCACCCGCAGGCCCAAAGCCCAAAGCAGCCAACACAGAGAACCAAGCCAGCACACCGAACACATGACGATGTGCGGAAAGCACTGAGTGCTCAATCACATGGCGCAGCAGTTCACTGCGGGGCAAGCTGCCCACCGACACGTGCTGCCATTGCGCAAGCAGTTCGCGGGCAAGTCGTTCGTCACCAGCATCCAGAGCATCACGAATGTCTGTGAAATGGTGGCTGAATTGACGAAACCCCAAAGAGGCATAGAGCACACACACGCTCCACACCATGGCCACAGGCCAGCCCAAAAAATACAGCAACAGCCAATGCACAGACAGTGTCACTAGCGTCGGTACACCGACCGCCAAGGACCAAGTGGTCCAGGCCAATTGATGGTGCCCAGCATCCAAAGTTCGACTGATCCAAGAAATCCAGCTACGCAACAAACGACGCAACCAGTTGTCCGAGGACAAGGGACGGGCTTGTTCAATCAACAAAGCAAAGAGCAGGGCCAAAAAACTCATGGGTCGATGATAGCGGGACGCTCCAACCTCTAAATCAGGCCTGCAAAAAACGGTAGAAGTTGCGCAACATGCCCGCAGTGGCGCCCCAAATAAAGCGCAAGTGCGCGCCATCTTGGTAGGGCATAGAGAGCCATTCCCGATGAAACCCCTCATGCTCCACACGATGCCAACGGTGGTTGGCAGGGTCCATCAAGAACGCCAAAGGCACTTCAAACGTATGGGCCACCTCAAAAGGGTTGGGCTGCAAGGCCATGTCTGGAGAAATCAACGCAACAACTGGCGTGACGTGAAAAGCAGACCCCGTGATGTAGATCGGCAGTTGCCCCAATACTTTCACATGGCGAGCCTCCAGCCCGACTTCCTCATGTGCCTCACGCAGGGCGGTCGCAGCAGCATCCACATCCTCGGGATCTGACTTACCCCCGGCAAACGCAATCTGCCCTGAATGGGTCGACAAATGCGCTGTTCGCTGCGTCAGCAACACTGTGGGCTGGTCGCGCATCACCACCCCCAGCAAGACAGCGGCGTGAGCTGGCTCACGGTCCATGAATCGACGCTCACGCACCAGCTCAGGCTCCCACAAGGGCGGGTGTGCAAATCTCGCAACCAAAGCCTGTGGCGTGAGTTGATCTGGTGAAACCGCCGGCAAATGCTGATCCACGCGAATCACGGGAACTTGCAGGGGATCGAACAAGGGGGGTTTAGACATAGAAAAAGCCACCGCAAGCTTTCACTTGGGGTGGCTTTGTGGGTAGCAAACAGCTGACGAGGTAAAACCTGCTTACTGCGCTGCGGCGGCTGCCTTGGAGGCCGCTGCCGACTTGCTGACCAACTTTTCTTTGATGCGAGCCGATTTGCCGCTGCGATCACGCAAGTAGTACAACTTGGCACGACGCACATCGCCCCGACGCTTGACTTCAATGCTTGCAATCAAGGGGCTGTAGGTTTGGAAGGTACGTTCCACACCTTCGCCGCTGGACACTTTACGCACCGTGAAGCCACTGTTGAGGCCACGGTTACGTTTTGCAATCACCACACCTTCATAGGCCTGGACACGCTTGCGGGTGCCTTCAACCACGTTGACGCTCACAATGACTGTGTCGCCAGGTGCGAATTCGGGGATGGTTTTACCGAGGCGAGCAATTTCTTCTGCCTCAAGGGTTTGGATCAGGTTCATGTTTTCCTCTAAAGATCTTGATCGCGCTACACAAAAGGCTTCTGGCACGGTGACAAGAAGCGGCCGATCAGAGGATCGAAAGCCCATGATTATAGCTGTTTCTTAGCCGCCAAAATGGCCTCGTCTACGGCACTGAGCCGATGGGCCGCACGTGCCGCTTCAATCAACTCTGGGCGCAATTGCGCGGTCAACCGCAAACGCTGGTCGCGTCGCCAACGTTCAATGTGCACATGATGCCCCGATAACAGCTCAGAGGGCACGCCCTGCCCTTCCCACACCTCAGGCCGTGTGTAGTGCGGACAGTCCAGCAAACCATCCAACGCCGGGTTGAAACTGTCTAATTGGTGGCTACCTTCGTCATTGAGGACGCCGGGTTGCAGACGCGCCACGGCATCCAGCAAAGCCATGGCGGCCAATTCACCACCAGAGAGCACAAAATCGCCCAAACTGAGTTGGGCGTCCACATGCGCATCAATGAATCGCTGGTCAATACCTTCATAACGACCACACAGCAAGACAGCACCCGCACTGTCGGACCAGCGCTGCACCAAAGCATGAAGCATCAGATCGCCCGTGGGTGAAAACAGCAGCAAAGGCGCGACCTCGCGGTTTTGTCCTCGATCGGCGCGGATGGCGTTCAAGCAAAGCAACAATGGCTCGGCCATCATCACCATGCCTGGGCCGCCACCGAAGGGCCGATCATCCACGCGGCGGTAGTTGCCTTGTGCGTAATCACGAGGATTCCACAACCTCACCACAACAGCACCCGACTCGTAGGCGCGACGGGTCACACCGGTTTTCAAAAACGGCTCAAAAAACTCAGGGAACAACGTGATGACGTCAAAACGCACGAATAACCCCAGCCGAGCGCATCAGTAATCGGGCTGCCAGTCAGCGGTGATGCGACGTGCGGCTAAATCCACCGCATCAATATACACACCGACAAACGGAATCATGCGCTCTTTGACGGTATCGCCTTCGGTAAAGCTCAGAACCAGCACTGTTTGCGGACCGGTATGCAACAACTCTTTGACTTGCCCAAGGGCAACGCCTTCACGGTTGACGACATCCAACCCGATCAAGTCCACCCAGTAGTACTCGTCGGCATCTGGGGTGGGAAAACTAGAACGGGCGACAAAAATACGCGCGCCTTTGAGGGCTTCAGCAGCCGTTCGGTCTGAGACGGCTTGGGCACTGGCCACGACCGTATCGGAATGTTCTTTGGCTTCAATAATTTTCAGAAGCAGGGTGCCAGCGAAAGTTTTGGCACCTTTTTCAGCGGGCAATAAAAACCAACGCTTGGAAGAAAAAAGCGCTTCCGGAGAAGCGCTGTAGGGCAGGACCTTGAACCAGCCCTTGATGCCCCATGCATCGGCGATGCGCCCGACTTCCACGGCGTCTGCAGGTAAATCTGCAGGCTCCAAGCCCAGGGTCATCGCCATGCCTGTGGTCGATTAAGCGGCTGCTTTGGCAGCTTGCTTGATCAAACGCTCGACCGTAGGCGAGCACTGTGCGCCCACACCAGTCCAGTGGGTCAGACGATCTTGCGCAATGCGCAGGCCCTCTTCACCGCCTTTGGCGATGGGGTTGTAAAAACCGATACGCTCGATGAAGCGACCATCGCGACGAACGCGCTTGTCTGCCACAACAATGTTAAAAAACGGACGGGCTTTAGAGCCGCCGCGGGAGAGTCGAATGACGACCATGATGAATCCTTCGGGTGGGTGGGTGTTTTCAACGTTTGAGACACGCGCTAAGGCCACCCGGCCTGCGACACGCTGAAAAGCTCTCCATTATAGCCGTCTACACTGATGCCATGAAAAACAAAACCATCGCCGCTTGGCTGACCTTCCTGGGTGGCCCCTTGGGACTGCACCGCTTTTACCTGTTTGGACTCAATGACACCTTGGGCTGGCTGCTGCCCATACCAACGGCACTCGGACTCTACGGGATCGAGCGGGTGCAAGAAAACGGGCTGGATGACATGGCCAGTTGGTGGCTCATCCCCATGCTGGGTTTCACGATCGCGGCCTGTGCCCTCAATGCCATTGTGTATGCCTTGATGACGCCAGAAGTTTGGAATGCCAAATTCAACCCAGTGGCTAACAGTGACGACCCAGCCGGACAAACCAACTGGGGAACCATTGGGGCCATCGTGGTGTCACTCATGATTGGGGCCACAGCACTGATGTCCAGCATCGTGTTCAGTGGTCAGCGCTACTTCGAATACCAAATCGAAGAAGCGCAGAAAATCTCGCAGTGACTCAGTACAGAGTGAAGCTGACCCAATACGCCACGCCTGCCACAAAGGCACTCGCAGGAATGGTCAAGATCCAAGCCCACACAATGTTGCCCGCCACGCCCCAGCGCACCGCACTGGCACGCTGAGTCGAGCCCACACCGACGATCGCACCAGTGATGGTGTGAGTAGTCGAAACAGGAATACCCAAGGCGGTGGCCAAGAACAACGTCATGGCCCCCCCTGTCTCAGCGCAAAAGCCCCCCACAGGTTTGAGTTTGGTGATTTTCTGACCCATTGTTTTGACAATGCGCCAGCCACCGAACATGGTGCCCAGACCAATGGCCGCGTAGCAACACACGATGGTCCATGTGGGCGGAGATGATTCCGCGCTGGACGCATAGCCGGTGGCCAGCAAAAGCATCCAAATAATGCCAATGGTTTTTTGCGCGTCATTGCCACCGTGACCCAAGCTGTAAGCACCCGCCGAGATCAGTTGCAAACGGCGAAACCATTTGTCCACGCGTGACGGACGAAAGCTTCTGAAAATCCAGGCCACGGCCACCATCATCAACGAGCCAAGCAAGAAACCCAGCACAGGAGACACGAAAATAAAGGCAACCGTTTTAAAGATGCCGCCTGAAATCAAGGCACTGGTGCCTGCCTTGGCGATCACAGCACCGGAAATACCGCCGATCAATGCATGCGATGAGCTGCTGGGAATGCCGTAGTACCAGGTGATGATGTTCCAAGTGATGGCGCCCAACAGCGCACCAAACACCACATGGGTGTCCACAATGCCCGGTTGAACAATGCCTTTTCCCACCGTGGCGGCCACACTGAGGTGGAAGATAAAAATTGCGACAAAGTTAAAAAAAGCGGCAAACAAAACCGCTTGAGCCGGCTTGAGCACACCGGTGGAGACCACCGTGGCAATCGAGTTAGCCGCATCGTGAAAGCCGTTCATGAAGTCAAACAGCAACGCCATCACGACCAACAAAGCGACCACCCAAAACGCAGTTTGTACGGATTCCATGGGGCGCCTGTACTCAGGAGTTTTCGAGGACGATACCCTCGATCAAATTGGCGACGTCCTCACATTTATCGGTGATGGTTTCGAGCAACTCGTAAATCGCTTTGAGTTTGATGACTTCGCGCACATCAGGCTCTTCACGAAACAGTTTGCTCATTGCGCTGCGCATCACGCGATCAGCGTCTGACTCAAGCTTGTCAATTTCTTCGCAAGTTTTGAGCGCGGCTTCAGCGGTGGCTGGGTCAGTGATTTTGTCGAGTAACTTCACCGCATGGCGCACGCGCTCGCAGCACTTCAAACTCAAATCTGTCAGACGTGAAATCTCGTCTGTCATGTGACGCACGTCATACAAAGCCATGGTTTCGGCGGAGTCTTGAATCAGGTCGGCCACATCGTCCATGGTGTTGATCAACGAGTGAATTTGCTCGCGATCAATCGGTGTGATGAAGGTTTTGTGAATCGCACGGTTGACTTCGTGGGTGACACGGTCGGCAGCGCGCTCGGCGTTGTCCACTTCTTGGTTGTATTTGTCACGCAAGATGGGATCGCTGTAGTTGGCAACCAAATTAGAAAAGGCCACCGCAGCCTCGACGATGCGGTCGGCGTGCTGGTTGAACATTTCAAAAAAATTGCCCTCTGTGGGCAACAACTTTCCAAATAGCATGCGGTACTCCTGTGAATCCAACTGCATGTGACATTTTGATGACAGGCGGAAGTGTAATCGTTGCTCACGCTTTAAAAATGAAATACACCGCCCCCACCATGCACAAACCTGCCCATAAATAGTTGAGTCTGAGTGGTTCGTTGAGGAAAAACACCGAAAACGGAACGAAGACCGCCAACGTGATCACCTCTTGCATGATTTTGAGTTGCCCCACCTGCAAACCAGCATCATGAAAGCCAATGCGATTGGCAGGAACTTGCAGCACATACTCCATCAAAGCAATGCCCCAACTCACCAAGACAGCGGTATACCAAGGTGAATTGGCCAAGCTTTTGAGATGCCCATACCAAGCAAACGTCATGAACACATTCGCAGCGATCAACAGCAAAACAGCTTGCGCAGAAAAGGAGAGAAGCGAGAAGTTCATGATGCAACGTCGTCGGGGATGCGCTCGATCGCTTGGTGTTTGACCCGCGCCAACATCGCCTCGCTCACACGCTCAGGGCAAATTTCAGCCAGTGGTAACAACACAAAAGCGCGCTCTTGCCAGCGCGGGTGCGGCAGGGTCAATGTTGGCGTCGACAACACTTGCTCGCCATGGAAGATCAAATCCAGATCCAGGGTTCTCGGCGCATTTTGATAAGGCCGCTCGCGTCCGGCTTGAAGCTCCAGGGCTTGCAAAGCTGCCAGCAAGGCCTGGGCAGAGAGTTGTGTCTCGACCAGTGCCACCGCATTGATAAAGTCTGGCCCCGTAGCCTCAAAAGGTGCTGAGCGGTACAGCGCCGAAGCCTTGAGCAGCTGACTTTGCGGCAACCGCGCCAAATCTATCAAGGCCTGTCGCACAGTCACCTGGGCGTAGCCCAGGTTGGCGCCAACTGCAATGCAAGCCGTCACGGTGGTGCCACTGCGCATAAGAACAGTGCTTTACTCGCTGGATGCTGTGCCTTCAGCACCACCCGTCGGCTTGCGACGACGACGGCGACGTTTCTTGGCCGGTGCATCAGCAGGATCTTGCTCAGCATCACCCGAGGGCGTTTCATCCGAGGCGCGAAAACGCGGGTCTTCTGCGGGCTTGTCCGCACGACGCACCGAATGCACGCGCGGAGCACGTTGTGCCTTTTGGCTCTCTAGACGTACTTGTTGCAGCAAGTCTTCGCGCGTGCTGTCATCGGCCAAGCTGAACTCTTGCCACCAGTCGGCCAATGCTTCATCGACCTCCCCCACATCAGCACGCAAGCGCATGAAATCAAAACCAGCACGGAAACGCGCTTGCTCCACCAAGCTCCAGGGGCCACTGCCCACGCGCTTTTCAAAGCGCGGTTGCATCATCCAAATCTCGCGCATGTCGGCACCAAGCTTGCCACGTCCCGAAACATCGCCAATGCGGGACTCGAACACTTCATCGATCGCATCTTGCAAGGCCGGGAACGGCGGTTGCTTGACGAGCCGCTGGGCCCATGACTCACGCACGTCCGACCACAACACGCAAGCCAACAAAAAGCTAGGGGCTACCGGCTTGCCCTCACCCACTCGACGGTCGGTATCTTGCAGCGCTGTTTTCACAAATTCTTGATCAGCGCGCTCAACCACAATATCGAGCAAGGGATAAATGCCTTTGGCCAAACCTTGCAGCTTGAGTTGCTCCACACTGGCAAGCGCATGACCCGTTTGCAAAAGTTTGAGCATCTCATCAAACAAACGGCTTTGTGGCACATCCGCCAACAACTTCACCGCGCGTTTCAAAGGCGCAGCCGTCTTCGCCTCCATCTTGAAACCCAAAGCTGACAGTTTGGCGGCAAAACGTACGGCACGAATGATGCGTACAGGGTCTTCGCGGTAACGCATGGCGGGGTCACCAATCATGCGCAAAACTTTTTTCTTAGCGTCGGCAATGCCGCCGTGGTAATCGATCACGTTGCCCGTTTCTGGGTCGTAATACATGGCGTTGATGGTGAAGTCACGGCGTGCGGCATCTTCGTCTTGTGGGCCCCACACGTTGTCGCGCAACACACGGCCACTGGCATCGACGGCGTGCTTCATGCCGGCCAGCTCTTGCTTGCTGCTGCGCTCGTTGCCTTTGACTTGGCTTGCATCAGCACTGTCCAAATGGGCACGGAAGGTCGACACCTCAATCACTTCATGTTCGCGTCCGCGGCCATAGACGACGTGAACAATGCGAAAGCGTCGTCCAATGATGAAGGCCCGACGAAATGCCGCCTTGACTTGTTCGGGTGTGGCGTCAGTGGCAACGTCGAAATCTTTGGGCTTGAGACCCAGGAGCAGATCACGCACAGCACCACCGACGATGTAAGCTTCAAAACCACGGTCTTGCAGGGTGCGCACCACATTGAGTGCCCGCTCATCGACCCAGTCGACATTGATGCCATGCACCTTGGCTGGCACCACATGGCGCTTACCCAGTGAGGGCTTGCTGCTGGTGGTTTTGCCCATCAGCTTATTGATGAATTGTTTGATCATTGTTGAGAGAAGAGTTCCAAGATCGGCCACCCCTGTTCAAGAGCAGTGGCTCGCAGTTTGGCGTCTGGATTGGTGGCCACCGGATGGTTGACGCGTTTGAGCAAGGGCAAGTCGTTGCTGGAGTCGCTATAAAACGTGCTGTCCACATCACGCCAATCCAAGCCTTGTGCTTGTAGCCATTGTTGCAGACGTTGCACCTTGCCCTCGCGGATGGAAGGCACGCCGTTGATTTCGCCGGTGAACCACCCATCAGCACCACGGGTCAGCTCAACGGCAATCAGCTCACGCACACCCAACGCCTCGGCAATCGGTCGCGTGACGAATTCATTGGTGGCTGTGATGATGACCAGACGATCCCCCGCTTCACGATGTTTGTCTATCAACGCAAGGGCTTCTGTACGAATGGCAGGCATGACCACCTCTTGCATGAAACGCGCATGGGCGCGTGCAGCTTTGTCGGGGCCTTGCAGACGAAACGCCTCGGTGGCGAAACGCACGTAATCATGGATATCCAAAGTACCGGCCTGGTAATGGGCGTAAAACTCGTCGTTCTTGGCCGCGAACTCGACAGGATCTGTCCATCCCAAGGCAATGGTGAATTCACCCCAGGCGTAATCCGAGTCAATCGGCAGCAAGGTGTGATCCAGATCAAACAACGCAAGTTTCATGTCAAAGGTTCTCAAGCATCGATTTCAGCAAAGGGATGGTGATGGCGCGTTGTGTTTGCAAAGCATAGCCATCGAGTTGATCAAGCAACTGAATCAAGCTGCCCAGATCACGACTGAAGCGGTTCAGCATGAAGTCCATGACCTCGTCGCTCAAAAAAATACCGCGCTCATCAGCCTGCTGACGCAGCACCGCACGCCGCTCGGATTCGCTGAGCACTTGCAACTGATAGATATGCCCCCAGCCCAGACGGGTGCGCAAATCTTCACGCAAATGCAAATCACTGGGCGGCACCAATCCGGCAGCCAAAACCCAGCGCTGCTGTCCATCGTGAGGCGTCATGGCGTTGACAAACCAATTGAACGCTGCATGTTGCTGTACAGCTGTGTACAAATGCACATCGTCCAGCACAATCACCCGCCAACGGTCATCAAACACAGCAGGGTCAAGCTGAGAAGCATCCATCCACCCCACAAGACACCCCTGCTCACGCAAAGCCGCTTGCACCCCGCGCAGCAAATGGGTCTTGCCACTGCCCGACTCACCCCACAGGTAGCTGGGCACAGGCGAGCGCTTGTCATTGCCAACCCAGAGTTGCAAATGCTGCAAAACCGCCAAATTGGGGCCTGCCAAGAAGTTGTGCAAGCTAGGGCCGGGGGCCAAGCCAATGTCGAGTGCGATTTGCTTCATGCCCGCTCAAGCACCTCGGTACAAGGCACTCGCCTGGTATTGGCGGCGTATGCGTCGAATCGCCACCAGCAACACAGCGCTAGCGGGTAACGCCACCAGAACCCCCAAGAAACCGAACAACTGCGCAAAGGCCATCAACGCAAAAATGACATGCAAGGGGTGCAGGCCAATGCGCTCGCCCACCAAACGCGGGGTCAGGACAAAACTCTCAAGCAACTGCCCCACGCCATAAACCAACGCCACCATCCACGCAGTTTCAGCTGGCGTCATTTGCAACAACCCCGCAAGCAATGCCAGACACAAACCCAAACCAAAACCCACATAAGGCACGAAGACGGCCAGCCCCGTGAACACACCGATCGGCCACGCCAACTCCAAACCAAACCACCACAACGCCAGGCCGTAATAAAAAGCCAGCACGAACATGACCGACAACTGGCCTCTGAGGTACTGCCCCAGCACCAAGTCAGCCTCAGCCATAAAGCTGTCGTAGGCACTGCGCATGGGCAAGGGCACCAAGGCCTCGACATGGCGCACAAAACGACGCCAATCTAAAAGCAAGTAAAACAACACCACGGGCACCAGCACCATATTGCCCACCACCGCCAGAGCCACACTGCCGCCGATACGCAACGAGGCCAGTGCTTGCTTGAACCCATCTTCAAACGAGGTGTTGAAATTTTTCAAGACAAAGGTTTTGAGGCTGGCAGCATCCAATTTGACCGACACCCCCAAGCTCTGCAACCAAGGGTTCACAAAGGCTTGGCCACGCTCGATCAGCGCTGGTAACTGTTCGCGCATACGCGGTATCTCGTTGGCCAAGATGGGCAGCAGCAACATCAGCAGCGCCAGCACCACCAATACAAAAACCGCCTCAACCAGCAACACACAAGCCACGCGGGGCAAGTACCCCCCTGCGGCACGCTCAAGTCCACGCACCAAGGGATTCAGCGCATAAGCCAACACCCCAGCCACTACAAATGGCATCAACACGGGCCCTAACAACCACAACAGCAGTGTCACCAATGCAGCGATGGCAACCCAGGCCAGGGTTTGTTGTTGTGCGGAAGTGAATTGCATACAGCGGGTAGAGGATGGGCTTTAAAATTGCACCTTGATTCTATCGGCGCGCACCTTCTGGCGCGCCACAGCACCCTCACCCACAATGAATAAACCCCTTTCTTATAAAGATGCTGGCGTCGATATTGACGCTGGTGATGCCTTGGTCGAACGCATCAAGCCTCTGGCTAAAAAAACCATGCGCGAGGGCGTGCTGGCCGGTATCGGGGGGTTTGGCGCATTGTTCGAAGTGCCAAAGCGCTACAAAGAGCCTGTATTGGTGAGCGGTACCGATGGCGTAGGCACCAAGCTGCGGCTGGCATTCGAGTGGCAAATGCACGATACCGTGGGCATTGACTTGGTGGCCATGAGTGTCAACGACGTGTTGGTTCAAGGCGCAGAACCTTTGTTCTTTTTAGACTACTTTGCATGCGGCAAATTGGATGTCGACACGGCAGCCGCCGTGGTGGGGGGCATCGCTAAAGGCTGTGAGTTGTCTGGTTGTGCACTGATTGGTGGCGAAACCGCTGAAATGCCTGGCATGTACCCCGATGGCGAATACGACTTGGCTGGTTTTGCGGTGGGTGCAGTCGAAAAATCCAAAATTCTGACTGGCCAAAACGTGCAAGTGGGTGACGTTGTGCTGGGTTTGGCTTCAGCAGGCGTGCACTCCAACGGTTTTTCTCTGGTCCGTAAAGTGATTGAGCGTGCGGGTCACAACACGCCTGCCACCCTGGATGGACAGCCGTTCAAACAAGCCATCATGGCCCCCACTCGCCTGTATGTGAAAAGCGTGCTTGCTGCCTTGGCCACACAACCGATCAAGGCCTTGGCCCACATCACCGGCGGCGGCTTGCTGGAAAACATCCCGCGCGTTCTGCCCGAAGGCTTGGCCGCACACCTGCGCAAAGGTAGCTGGCCACAAACCGAACTGTTTGCCTGGCTGCAAGCCACCGCAGGCATTGATGACATCGAAATGAACCGCACCTTCAACAATGGCATTGGCATGGTGGTCGTGGTTGACGCAGCCAATGCCCAAGCGTGCGCCGAGGTCTTGCGCGCGCAAGGCGAACAGGTGCACACCATCGGCGTCATCGCTGAGCGCGGCGATGGTGCGGCTGTGGTGGTGGCCTAAAGCCCGATCAGGGCAATTTGCTGGCCTGGGGCAGCAACACACCCAAGCGTTTTTTCACCCACCCACGACGCACCACGTCACCGTGGGTGATGTAAATTTCATCCAAGTTGCGCAACATACGCGCCACAATTTCGCGGGGTGTTGCAGGCCTCAAGTAATGCTTGAGCAAGGCATCTGAAACATCGCCATCGCGCACCAGACCAGTTTCAGCATGCAAAGGCGCCAAACGCTCCGACAAGTCCTCTTTGCTCAACGATTGCCCCGTGAACGGATCCATCACCACCTGCCCCTCGTGCGGGAAGGGCAATTTGACTTTGAGCAAAAAATGGCCTGGAAAACTCACCCCCGAAGCATCCAAACCTAAACCCAAAGCCAGCTCCAACCAAATCACCGCCAAGCTGATGGGAATGCCACGACGGGTGTGCAGCACCGTGTGAACAAAGCTGTTGTCGGGATCGTAGTAATTGTTCAAATTACCGGCAAAGCCCAAATCATCGAAAAAGAAACTGTTGAGCAAGCGCAATTTGTGCAAACCACCAGCGTCTGGCGGTAAACGACGTTTGATGCGCTCGCCCAATTGATCCACCTGCTCCAGCACATGCTGGATGTCGAGATCCGGGTACTCGTCTTGCGCCAAGCTGGTGGCCGCTTCGAGCAAGGGAAAATGTTCGTCGCTTTGAACCAGGGCCGCAAAATACTGCAGCGCGGTGGGAATTTCGAGTTTGAAATCCATGCCCTGACATCTCCTTATCGGCGCAACAGCGCACGCAGTTTCAAGCCCACAATGGCCAAGCAAGCGAAGTACAGCAACGCGCTGAGCATCAACACACCCGCCATCACCAACACACGCAACCAAGGCGTGGCGTGTAACAGTGTCCAGTCCCAATGCTGCGATGACCAAAATAACCAGCACCCCAACACCGCGCTACTGCCCACCACCTGCAAGACCAAGCGCCACCAACCGTGACAAGGCCTGTACGTGCCTGCCTTGCGCAAGCCCCAAAGCAGCCACGTCGCATTGACCAAAGCCCCCAAGCCAATCGACAGAGCCAAACCCGCATGTGCCAGATAAGGCACCAACATCAAATTAAACAACTGAGTGATGATCAGCACTGCGATGGCAATGCGCACCGGGGTGCGAATGTCCTGGCTGGCGTAATAACCTGGCGCCAGCACCTTGATCGCCACCAAACCAAGCAACCCCACGCCATAGCCCATCAAAGCCAACGTGGTTTGTTGCACATCGTGGGCACTGAATGCCCCATAGTTGTAAAGCACTGCTACCAAAGGCAGCGAGAAAACCAACAAAGCCACCGCGCAAGGCACAGCCAGAACAACCACCAAACGCAGGCCCCAGTCGAGCATGTCGGAGTACTGGACGGTATTGTTTGCCGCTTTGGCGGCTGATAACTGGGGCATCAGCACCACGCCCAAAGCCACGCCCAGCAAAGCGGTAGGAAACTCCATCAACCGGTCTGCGTAGCTGAGCCAGCTGACACTGCCGGGTGTGAGGTGCGAAGCAATCTGGGTGTTGATCAGCAAAGAAATTTGTGCCACACCCACCCCCAACAAAGCGGGTGCCATGAGTCGCAAGATGCGTTTAGGTCCCTCGGCAGACCAAGCCTCGCGCACAGCGCGCCAGCCCATGCCAATGCGGGGCAACAAGCCAAGTCGGCGCAAAGCCACCAACTGCATCGTGAGTTGCAACAAGCCACCCAGGATCACACCAGCAGCCAACACATAAATGGGCGGCAAACCCCACACCGCCAGCCAAGGCCCGCCCCACCATGCGGCCGCAATCATGGACACATTCAACAGCACCGGTGTGGCCGCAGGAACCGCAAAACGTCTCCAGGTATTGAGCACCCCCGCAGCCAAAGCCACCAAAGACATGAATGCGATGTAGGGGAACATCCAGCGCGTCATCACGACCGCCACATCGAAACCCTGGGGCGACTGCTGCAAACCACTGGCCATCACCCAGACCAAACCAGGAGCAGCCACGACGCCCAACACACTGACCCACAACAGCACCCACAAGAGCAAAGTCGCCACTTGGTTGATCAATACGTGGGTCGCATCATCACCATGCTGCTGCCTGCTGGCAGCCAGCACCGGCACAAAAGCTTGACTGAATGCGCCTTCAGCAAACAAACGGCGAAACAAATTTGGAATACGAAATGCCACATTGAAGGCATCGGTCAGTGCGTTGGCACCAAATATGGAAGCAATCAACAACTCGCGCATCAACCCTGTGATGCGGGAAACCAGGGTCAGGCCTGAAACGATGGAGGCAGATTTGAACAAAGACACCATCACAGTGTAGCGAGACGCTGGCTGTCGAATCGGGAAAGCATTCGTGATGTACAGGGGGTTTGATATACTTGCGGGCTTTGCTGCATCATCCTCAAACCTTAAGGAACTCTCACCATGGCATCAGCCAAACCCAAGAAAAAGAACCCACGCCTGGCGTCGGGTCGTAAACGCGTCCGTCAGGACATCAAAATCAACGCCGCGAACACCTCGCTGCGCTCCAAATACCGTACTGCTGTGAAGAACGTCGAAAAAGCTGTTCTGGCAGGCGACAAGACCAAAGCCACCGAACTGTTTGCCAAAATGCAAGCTGTGGTGGACACAGTGGCCGACAAAGGCATCTTCCACAAAAACAAAGCTGCTCGCGACAAGAGCCGCCTCTCTACCAAGGTCAAGGCCTTGGTTACCGCCGCCTGATAAATCAGGCAAACAGCCCGGTCTGAATTGTCAGACCGCCGTTTGTAACGGGTGCGCTGCAGCAAAGCAAAAACCGCTCTCAGGAGCGGTTTTTTGTTGTCTGGTCAAACACAAACATCAAGGTTTTAGGGGAACGTCTGGCAGCAAGCAGGCTTCCACCACTTGCAGGCCATTGTCCTTGGCAAAGTTCATCACGAAATCCCAAGCCATGGGCTCGTCATCACGCAAATCGGTGTGAACGATCACACATTTGTTGCCATCCAGCGTGTTGGGCACACACCAGGGCGAATAACTCAAATGGCTACCGGGCACAGCCCCACCAGGTCTGAACTGGCTCATCACACCCGCCAAACGCTCGGCCCAGTCACTGGGTCGGAACGTCCTTCCGTCTTGGGTAATCCCTAAGATAAAAACTTCTTTGGCGGAGTGAGAAACCATCGGGTAGAGGCTGAAAACAGGGTCTTGGTGACTGGGGATCAGCCCGTGTCACCGGGGTTACAACTATTCTATCTTATATAAGACTTGTGACGATTCAATGTCTCGGCAGCCAGGTAAGCGCCGAACGCAAACTACATCGAACAACCGTCACACAGCACCCTCTAAAATCGCGTTTCAACGGCTCAACCTTCGTTGGGTCGTTTTCATTTGGAGAAACCATGACCACGTCTGCTGCATCGCCCCACACCATGAACACCTATGGCCGCCTTCCTGTGGCCCTGTCACATGGCCGAGGCTTGCGCGTGTGGGACACGGATGGCAAATGCTATTTGGATGCGTTGGCAGGCATTGCCGTCAACACCTTGGGCCACGCTCACCCTAAGCTCACGCCAGCCTTGCAAGACCAAATTGGCAAGATCATCCACAGCTGCAATTACTACCATATCCCCAACCAAGAGGCCTTGGCGGCCAAGCTGGTTGAGCTCTCGGGCATGACCAATGTGTTTTTTTGTAACAGCGGCCTGGAGGCCAACGAAGCAGCGCTCAAATTGGCACGCAAGTTCGGTCACAACAAAGGTATTGAAAAACCCGAAATCGTGGTCTACGAAAAAGCCTTCCACGGCCGCTCGCTCGCCACATTGGCGGCAACTGGCAACGAAAAGATCAAAGAAGGCTTTGGCCCCATGATGGAGGGCTTCATCCGCGTCCCTGTCAACGACATCGAAGCGCTGAAAAAAGCCACCCAAGGCAATCCCAATGTGGCCGCGGTGTTTTTTGAAACCATCCAGGGCGAAGGCGGCATCCAGCCCATGTTTGCGCAGTACCTGAAAGAAGTTCGCCAGTTGTGTGACGAGCACGATTGGCTGCTGATGATTGACGAAGTGCAATGCGGCATGGGCCGTACTGGCAAATGGTTTGCCCATCAATGGGCGGGCATCGTGCCAGACGTCATGCCGCTGGCCAAAGGCCTGGGCTCGGGTGTGCCCATTGGTGCCGTGGTGGCGGGACCTAAAGCAGCCCACATCTTTCAACCCGGCAACCACGGCACCACCTTCGGTGGCAACCCGCTGGCCATGCGTGCGGGTGTGGAGACCATCCGCATCATGGAAGAAGATGGCTTGCTGGAAAACGCAGCAAAAGTGGGCGCACATCTGCGTGCAGCCCTACAGCGCGAATTAGGCGACCTACCTGGCGTCAAAGAAATTCGCGGCCAAGGCCTGATGCTGGGCATTGAACTGACACGTCCCTGTGGCGCACTGATGCAACGCGCACTCGACGCAGGCTTGCTGCTGAGCGTCACTGCCGACAGCGTGATCCGTTTGGTGCCCCCCTTGATCATCACCCCCGAAGAGGCGGACGAAGTGGTGGCTATCTTGGCTCCTCTGGTGAAAACATTTTTAGCCGAACCTGTATGAAGCACTACCTGCAATTCACCGATCTCTCCGTCGACGAGTACGCCTATGTGTTCACACGTGCAGCGCTGATCAAAAAGAAGTTCAAGGCCTACGAAAAACACCACACACTGGCAGACCGCACGCTGGCGATGATTTTCGAAAAAGCATCCACCCGCACGCGCGTGAGTTTTGAAGCCGGCATGTACCAGCTCGGCGGTTCGGTGGTGCACTTGACCACGGGCGACAGCCAGTTGGGACGCTCAGAACCCATTGAAGACAGCGCCAAAGTCATCAGCCGCATGGTCGACCTGGTGATGATTCGCACCTACGGACAAGACAAGATCAACAGCTTTGCCGCCAACTCGCGCGTGCCTGTGATCAATGGTTTGACCAACGAATTTCACCCTTGCCAAATCATGGCCGACTTGCTCACCTTCATTGAGCACCGGGGGGACGTGAGCCATCCCCTGGATTGCCTCAAAGGCAAGGTGGTGGCCTGGGTGGGCGACGGCAACAACATGGCCAACACTTGGCTGCAAGCCGCTGACTTACTGGGCTTTACCGTTCACGTCAGCACACCCACCGGCTATGAGGTGGACCCCGCCATTGCAGGCCTGATGACCCACAGCGAGTGTTTCAAGGTCTTCGCCGATCCGATGCACGCCTGCCAAGACGCAGACTTGGTGACCACCGATGTCTGGACCAGCATGGGCTACGAGGCCGAAAACGAAGCACGCCAACGTGCTTTTGCCGACTGGTGTGTCGATGCCGACATGATGGCGGTGGCCCAACCCAACGCCTTGTTCATGCACTGCTTGCCGGCGCACCGTGGCGAAGAGGTCAGCGCCGATGTGATCGACGGCGACCAATCGGTGGTGTGGGACGAAGCCGAAAACCGCATGCACGTCCAAAAAGCCTTGATGGAGTATTTGCTGCTCGGTCGCCAGTGATGTCTGCGTGTACTTCGTGCGGCGCCTGTTGCGCCAGCTTTCGGGTTGACTTCTCGGTGTTCGAGCGCGATGACCACGGTGGCGAAGTACCCACTGGCTTGGCTTTGGACTTGACCAATACCTTATGCCGCATGCGCGGCACCGACCACTCACCGCCGCGCTGCGCTGCGCTCATGGGCGCCATTGGCCAAAAAGCCACCTGTGGCATTTACGAGTGGCGTCCATCGCCTTGTCGTGAGTTTGAAGAAGGCAGTGATGCCTGCGAACAGGCACGTCGTCGCCACCACCTGCCCCCGCTCAACGTGTCCTAAGCCCCTTGGCGATACCCGTACAGCCAGGGCATATCCATCAAGCGTGCGCCCAGCATGCGTAAGCCCGCATCACGCGCCCATTGCACCGGTCCGGTGGCATGGAAAACGTCCCCATTGCGAATGGCACGTGCTTGCACCTGGGCGTTACGCTGCCAGCGGGCCTGCGCAAATGCATTCAGGCGCATTGGCACGTCGCGACCTGCCTGTGCCATCCACTGATGACCCAACTCTGCCGCATCCTCAATGGCCATGCCTGCTCCCTGCGCCAAATAGGGCCGCATCGGGTGGGCCGCATCCCCCACCAACACAGCACGGCCCTGCACATGCTCGTGAGCAGTGCGCATGGGCACACGGTCACACAGCGGCCACAGGCGCCACTCACCACAAGCGTCGACCAGAGCATGCAAGGTCGGGCAAGCGCCTGTTAACGCCGCTTGTAAATCGGCGCGGGTAGCCGCGGCTGTCTTGCGCAAGTTCCAGCCCTGCAGTTCTTGCACAGCCACCCCTTCAAGCTGCCCCTCGGTGAGACACACCACATTGAGCCATTCACCGCCACACACCGGGTACTGAACCACATGCACACGAGGGCCCATCCACACCGTCACATCTTGCGTGCGCAAATGAACAGGCAAGTCTGACTGAGCCACCAACGCCCGATAGGCCAAATGCCCCGTCATAAGGGGCGCACCATCACGGAGTAACTGTTGGCGCAAGACACTCCACACCCCATCGGCCACCACCAGTGCATCGGCACGCTCAGTCAACTCACTGCCTTGGTGGGCCAGTGCCACAGCAACGGCATCCCCCAGGTTCTGCACATCCTGAACGTGTGCATCGCATCGCACCGCCACACCCTGCGCTTGGGCAGCCTGCAACAAAAGTGTTTGCAAATCAGCACGGTGAATGGTGACGTAGGGCGCGCCGTAGCGTGCCGTCATATCGCGCAAAGACAACGTGGCCAACAGCTCGCCTGACAACGCACTGCGCGCGTGCAAGCCGGCAGGAAATGCGGCCACCGATTCAAGCCCAGAAGACAAGCCCCAGGCGCCAAGGATGCGCGTGACATTGGGCCCCAATTGCACCCCTGCGCCGACTTCCGTGAGAGCGGGTGCACGCTCCAACACGCGAACCACCGCACCCGCACGGGCCAGGCCCAAGCCACTCGCCAGCCCGCCAATGCCCCCGCCTGCAATCAACACTGTTTCTGTCATTTTTGTGATTGTGCATGTCCCAGGCCGACAAACCAGCCCAGAACTTTTATGATCCATGCTTTCTTTGACATCCAACAAAGGTCGCCCCATGAAACGCAGAACTCTCATTCAAGCTTCCATTGGGTCAGCGCTCCTGCCCACTTTGGCGCAAGCGCAAGACAAATACCCCAGCAAGCCCGTGATGTGGATTTGCCCCTATGCCGCAGGCGGCAATGCCGACAGCCGTTCGCGCCAAGTGGCCAAAGCCATGAGTGCGGTGCTGGGGCAGCCCATCATCGTGGACAACAAGGCTGGGGCTGGCGGCAACATTGGCACCGAAGCCATTGCACGCGGCAAACCCGATGGCTACACCTTAGGCATGGGCAACTTTGCACCGTTGGCAGTGAACCAGTCCTTGTTTAAGAAACTCAACTTTGACCCCCTCAACGACCTCACCCCCATTTGCCTGATTGAGCGCGGCCCACTCATCTTGATGGTGCGCAACGACTCGCCGTACAAAACCGTCAAAGACCTCGTGGCAGCCGCCAAAGCATCACCTGGCAAACTCAGCTACGGCTCGGGTGGCATTGGTGGCTCGCACCATTTGAGCGGCGCTTTGTTTGAGCATGCCGCTGGCATTGACATGATTCATGCCCCGTACAAAAGCGGCTCCGCCGCCGCCACCGACTTGATGGGTGGCCAGGTGCAAATGATGTTCGAACAAATGTATGCCGCCATGCCCTCCATCCAAGGAGGTCGCATGCGGGCGCTGGCCATCACCAGCAAAAAGCGCTCGCCCCTGTTGCCCAACATCCCAACCATGGCTGAGCAAGGTTTCCCCGAGGTGGAAGTGCTCAACTGGCAAGGCCTGATTGGCCCCAAAGGCATGTCTGCGGAACTGATCAAGCAACTCAACGCGGCATGCAACCAAGCCTTGCAAACCGCCGAAGTGAAAGAAAAAATCTTGAGCCAAGGCAACGAAGTGGGCGGCGGTACGCCCGAGCAGTTTGCAGCACTCATCAAGGCGGAAGCACCACGCTGGGCCAAGGTCGTGCGTGATGCGAAAATCGACCCTGAATGATTTTCTTGGCTGCCCTGCCAGCAGCCCATCTTTATGACCACCCTCAAAGCCCCTGAGCTCCTGCTACCTGCAGGTTCGCTCGACAAAATGCGCGCCGCTTACGACTTTGGCGCCGACGCCGTCTATGCTGGCCAACCCCGCTACAGCTTGCGCGCTCGCAACAACGAATTCCGCTTGGAACAAATTGGCATTGGCATTGCCGAAGCACACCAACGGGGCAAGAAGTTTTTCGTCACCAGCAACTTACTCCCGCACAACGACAAGGTGCGCACCTACCTGCGTGACATTGAACCTGTGATTGCCATGAAGCCAGATGGGTTGATCATGGCCGACCCAGGGCTCATCACCATGGTGCGCGAAAAGTGGCCCGAGGTGCCGATCCATCTGTCGGTACAAGCCAACACGGTGAACTGGGCGGCGGTGAAGTTTTGGCAAAAAATCGGGCTGACTCGCATCATCTTGTCGCGCGAACTCAGCCTGGACGAGATTGAAAAAATTCGCCAAGAATGCCCCGACATGGAGCTGGAGGTGTTTGTCCATGGCGCACTGTGCATTGCCTACTCGGGTCGCTGTTTGCTGTCGGGCTACTTCAACCGCCGCGACCCCAACCAAGGCACCTGCACCAACGCCTGCCGCTGGGGCTACAGCACGCAAGCCAGTGCCACCGACCCCAACACGGGGGAAGCTATGGCAGTCCCGATGGAAGGCGACTTTGACTTTGCCACGGCCCAGCAGGAAGCCGAATCCACCTTCTCGGCTTGCGGCGACGGCAAGCGCCACCCCGCCGCTGACAACATCTACTTGCTCGAAGAAAAAGGTCGCCCCGGCCAGCTGATGCCCATCATGGAAGACGAGCACGGCACCTACATCATGAACAGCAAAGATTTGCGTGCGGTGGAGTATGTCGAGCGCCTGACCCAAATTGGCGTTGACTCGCTCAAGATTGAAGGCCGTACCAAATCGCTCTACTACGTGTCACGCACGGCCCAGGTGTACCGCCGCGCCATTGACGATGCGGTGGCTGGACGCCCGTTCAACCCCGAACTCATCACCGAACTCGAAGGCTTGGCCAACCGCGGCTACACCGCAGGCCTGATGGACCGCCGCCCGGCCAACGATTACCAAAATTACGAAACAGGCCACTCGGTGGCTCACCGCAGCCAGTTTGTGGGCGAAGTCAAAGCCACGGCCGATGGCTGGGCAGAGGTGGAAACAAAGAACAAGTTCTCAGTGGGTGACCGGCTTGAAATCATCCACCCCAGTGGCAACCAAACCATTGAACTCACCGCCATGAAAAACGCCCAAGGCGAAGCCATTCAGGTGGCTGTTGGCAACCCTGTGCGCGTGTGGATTCCACTGCCTGCCAACCGTGACGGAGCCTTGGTCGCGCGCTTGCTGTGATGGACTTGGCGTCAGACCATGACCACCTCTTCTTCACACAAAAGCCAAGCGTTCTGTCAGCGCTTCAACCTGGGGGTCCCCATCTTGCTGGCCCCCATGGCCGGTGTGAGTCCACCCAGCTTGTCCATTGCCGTCATGCAGGCGCAGGGCATGGGGGCTTGTGGCACCTTGCTCATGCAGGCCGAGGCCATCCACCGCTGGGCCGCTGACGTGCGCGCCCACACCCATGGGCCTTTCAATCTGAATTTGTGGATTCCCGATCCTGCCCCACGCCGCGATGCGACACATGAACAGCAATGGCGTGACTTTCTTGGGGCATGGGGACCTGCCGTTGCGCCCGACGCAGCCGATGCCAAACCACCCCATTTCGCAGACCAATGTGCGGCCATACTCGACGTCAAGCCAGCGGTGATTTCGTCGGTCATGGGCTTGTATCCGCCTGCGTTCGTGCAGGCCATGAAAGCCGCAGACATTGCCTGGTTTGCCAACGTCTCCACTGTAGGCGAAGCGCTGGCCGCAGAAGCAGCGGGAGCCGATGTGATCGTGGCCCAAGGCATGGAGGCTGGCGGCCATCGCGGTTGTTTTGATGCAAGCTTGGGCCAAGACCAGTTGGTCGGTTTATTTGCGCTGCTGCCTGCCATCGTGGACGCTGTGAAAGTCCCCGTGGTGGCCACGGGCGGCATTGGCGATGCTCGCGGCATTGGCGCCGCTTTTGCCTTGGGCGCCAGCGCCGTACAAATGGGCTCTGGCTTCATGCGCTGCCCCGAGGCGCACCTGCCACGCGCGTGGGCTGACGCGATGGCCCAGACCCAACCCGAAGACACCGTCCTCACACGCGCCTTCAGCGGCCGCTTGGGCAGAAGCTTGTCCAACGCTTATGTGCGAGCCGCTCATTCAGAAAACGCCCCAGCGCCCGCCCCCTACCCGGTGCAACGCGCACTGACGGCAGCCATGCGTGACGATGCCGTGAAAGCCAACGACGTTGAGCGCATGCAAGCCTGGGCCGGACAGGCCAGTCGTTTGGCACAAGCCGCACCCGCGAGTGCGCTGGTGCGGCAGCTGTGGCATGACGCACAGGCGTTGATGCCACACTGATTTCGGACAATCCTAAAAGCCAAGGCCCCACGCGTTTGCACGCATGGGGCCTTGGTCTTGGCGACGGGGTTGCCCCCGCACGTGAGATCGTTAAGCCGTCACTTTGTCAGCCGCTGCTTTGTACTCAGCAATCTGGTCAAAGTTGAGGTACTTGTAGATCTTGCTGCCATCGGCGTTGATCACGCCCATGTCGGCCAAGTACTCCGCCTTGGTGGGAATGCAACCAATCTTCGATGCCACAGCCGACAACTCGGCAGAGCCCAAATACACCTGTGTGTTTTTACCCAAACGGTTGGGGAAGTTACGGGTGCTGGTGGACATCACCGTCGCGCCCTCTTTCACCTGCGCTTGGTTACCCATGCACAGCGAGCAGCCTGGCATTTCCATGCGGGCACCCGCATTGCCGAAGATGCCGTAGTGGCCTTCTTCGCTCAGTTGCTGGGCGTCCATCTTGGTAGGAGGCGCCATCCACAGTTTGACTGGGATATCGCGTTTGCCTTCGAGCAACTTGGAAGCGGCACGGAAGTGGCCAATGTTGGTCATGCAAGAGCCAATGAACACTTCGTCAATCTTGGCACCTGCCACGTCCGACAAGGTCTTGGCATCATCGGGGTCGTTGGGGCAGCACACGATGGGTTCGGTGATGTCGGCCAAATCGATCTCGATCACCGCCGCGTACTCGGCACCTGCGTCAGGCTGCAACAGTTGGGGGTTGGCCAACCAGGCTTCCATGGCTTGGATACGACGCGTGATGGTGCGTGCATCGGCATAGCCTTGGGCAATCATGTTTTTCAACAACACGATGTTGCTGTTGAGGTACTCGATCACAGGCTCTTTGTTCAGGTGCACGGTGCAACCTGCGGCAGAGCGCTCGGCTGAGGCGTCAGACAACTCAAACGCTTGCTCGACCTTCATGTCGGGCAGGCCTTCGATTTCCAAAATACGGCCAGAGAAGATGTTCTTCTTGCCTTTCTTTTCCACCGTCAACAAGCCTTGCTTGATGGCATACAGCGGAATGGCGTGCACCAAGTCGCGCAGGGTCACACCAGGCTGCATCTTGCCTTTGAAGCGCACCAACACCGACTCCGGCATGTCCAGGGGCATCACGCCCGTGGCAGCGGCAAACGCCACCAAGCCTGAACCTGCGGGGAAGCTGATACCGATCGGGAAACGTGTGTGGCTGTCGCCACCGGTGCCCACGGTGTCGGGCAACAACATGCGGTTGAGCCAGCTGTGGATGATGCCGTCACCGGGCTTCAAGCTGATACCACCGCGGTTGCTGATGAACTCAGGCAACTCGTGATGCATCTTCACGTCCACGGGCTTCGGATATGCCGCGGTGTGGCAGAACGACTGCATCACCAAGTCAGAACTAAAGCCCAAGCAGGCCAAGTCTTTCAACTCGTCACGGGTCATGGGACCCGTGGTGTCTTGTGAACCCACCGAGGTCATCTTGGGTTCGCAGTAAGTACCGGGCAACACGCCTTGGCCTTCTGGCAAACCACAAGCACGGCCCACCATTTTTTGCGCCAAGGTAAAGCCCTTGACTTTGTTGGTCGGCACTTGGGGCAGACGGAACATGGTGGAAGCGGGCAGACCTAGCGCTTCACGTGCTTTGGTGGTCAAGCCACGGCCCACGATCAAGGGAATGCGGCCGCCGGCACGCACTTCGTCAAACAACACCTCGCTCTTGACGGTGAAACTGGCAATTTCTTGGCCGTCTTTGAAAGCCTTGCCTTCGTAAGGGCGCAACTCAATCACGTCACCCATGTTCATTTGCGACACATCAAGTTCGATGGGCAATGCGCCCGCGTCTTCCATGGTGTTGTAGAAAATAGGGGCAATTTTGTTGCCCAAGCACACACCACCAAAACGCTTGTTGGGCACAAACGGAATGTCTTCGCCGGTGAACCACAACACGCTGTTGGTGGCCGATTTGCGGCTTGAACCGGTACCCACCACATCGCCCACGTAGGCCACTAGGTTGCCCTTGGCGCGCAGGTCTTCGATGAATTTGACGGGGCCGCGCTTGCCATCTTCTTCGGGCGTGATGCCATCGCGCTTGTTCTTCAACATGGCCAAGGCGTGCAGCGGAATGTCAGGGCGGCTCCAGGCATCGGGCGCGGGCGACAAGTCGTCGGTATTGGTTTCGCCCGTGACTTTGAGCACGGTCAAGGTGATGCTCTTGGGCACTTCGGGACGACTGGTGAACCACTCGGCGTCGGCCCAGCTTTGCAGCACGGCTTTCGCGTTGGCGTTGCCCTTGTCGGCCTTGTCTTTGACGTCATGGAACTGGTCAAACATCAGCAGTGTTTTCTTCAGCGCTTCGGCTGCCACACCACCCACGGCCGCGTCGTCGAGCAAGTCGATCAACGGGGTCAGGTTGTAGCCACCCAGCATCGTGCCCAACAATTCGGTGGCTTTTTCACGGCTGATCAGCGCACTTTTTTCAGTGCCATGGGCCACAGCGGCCAAATAGCTGGCTTTGACTTTGGCTGCATCATCCACACCGGCAGGCACGCGGTGGGTGATGAGGTCAACCAAGGTGGCTTCTTCGCCTTGGGGTGGGCTCTTCAGCAGCTCAATCAGCTCGCCGGTTTGCTGCGCCGTCAGGGGCAGCGGGGGAATGCCCAGCGCTTTGCGCTCGGCCACATGGTCACGGTAGGCTTTCAACATGGTTTTCTCTCCGGTCTATCAAATCAAAATGAGGGTTTATTTTTTAGCCAAGCTCGCACCCGTGTTCAAGCCTTCCAGCAAGCTCACAGGGGGTGCCAATTTCATGGCTTCGGCCACAGCCATTTGGTGCGGGCTTTGGCATTCGTCGGCCATGCGCTGGCCAAGTTTGCTGTTCATCAACATCGACTTATTGGACAACTGCAACCACATCGCGCCCGCATGGCTGTCTTCCAAACGAATGGCGCCCGTGGCCGACACCACAGGGCTCATGTGGTAGGTGTGTTTTTGCATCTGGACATGAAAGTGTCCAGGGTTTTGCGTGTCTGCCATCACGTTCACTGAGTTACCCAGTTCGCACACCATACGCCCGGTGTGGACTTGCTCAGCCACCGCGGTGCGCTCTTGTTCCATGGGGGGCTCCGCTGCCACAACAGGCGCTGGCAAGCCAGGGTATTTGTAAGCGGCCACCGTCTTCACCGGTGCTTTGGCTTTGGCCTGTGCACGGTCTTTGTGTTTGGCATCCGCCTTGGCCTTGAGGGCTGACTTGGTGGCGTGGTTTTCAGCCCCATCTGCGACGACCGCCCCCGCCACGCCGGGCAAGACCAGCAGCGAGACCCAACACCCCATGATCCAGTTACGCATGACCGTCTCCTTCGTTGTGTGTGAAAAATGGCCGCACCTCGGCTGGTAACCGGCGCCCCGTGCTGTGCGCACGCTCCAGCAAATGCCAAAAGAAGCGGTAGCTGGCCCGGTCATGCAAATGACCTTGGTGGCTGATCGGTGCCCAATCAGCGGCCTGTGCAGCCAGAACAATCTCTGTGGCTTGGTCAATGTCGGCCGCATTGGGGGCCATGGCCTCCAGAATCGGACGGATTTGCGCTGGGTGAATGCTCCACATGCGGGTGAAACCAAACTCATGCGCGGCACGTTGCCCCGCAGCGCGCATGGCCTGAGTGTCGCTGAACTCCGTCACCACACAGTGAGAAGGTACTTTGCCATGGGCATGGCATGCGCTGGCAATTTCCAGCTTGGCACGCACCACCAGTGGGTGGGTGAATTGCCCCGCAGACGTCATGCCCTGTGCAGGTATAGCACCGCCATGCGCCGACACAAAGTCCATCAGTCCAAAACTCAGCGACTGCACGCGGGGATGGGCTGCAATCTCAAACGCACGGTGGACCGCAGCGGGTGACTCGATCAAGACCTGCAAAGGCAAATGTCCTGCCCCGGCTTGCACCAAGGCACGCTCGGCACGCTCAACGTCAGCCACCGACTCGACCTTGGGCACCATGATGTGGCGCAAGCGGTGGCCCGCTTTGCCGGCGATCTGAGCAATGTCTGCTTCAAACGAAGGGTGGTCGACAGGATGGACACGCACCGCCACACGCGCCTCTTGGGCTGCGCCGAGTGCGAGCTCAGTCACCAAGGCCGCATGCTCGGCTTCGCCGCCCACCGGCGCACCATCTTCACAATCCAGCGTGGCGTCAAACACGCAGGTACCAAACTCTTGCGTCATCTCCGCTTGCAGTTGCAAGCTTTTGCGCATGCGCACCTCGACACCACTGTAGTGGTCGCACACGGGCAACTGAATGCCCGAGGCTTGCGCGCCCAACAGCACATCGCGCGGGTGCGCACCCCCTCCAACCTTTTGGGCGGTAGGGGCGGCAGCAAGGCTCATGCGGGTGACGTCCTGTGGTGGCTTACTTGACCAAGTGGGCCACGCCAGCTTGCTCGTCGGTCAGCTCTTTGAGCGTCTTGTCGATGCAGCTTTGGCTGAAGGCGTCGATGGCCAAGCCCTCGACCACTTTGTATTCGCCGTTTTCGCAGGTCACAGGGAAACCAAACATGACATCTTTAGGAATGCCATACCAGCCTTGCGAAGGAATACCCATGGTCACCCACTTGCCGTTGGTGCCCAAGGCCCAGTCACGCATGTGGTCGATGGCAGCGTTGGCAGCTGAAGCAGCCGACGACAAGCCACGGGCTTCGATGATGGCAGCGCCGCGCTTGCCCACGGTGGGCAAGAACACGTTGGCGTTCCATTCTTGGTCGTTGATCATGTCCTTGACCGACTCGCCCTTGATGGTGGCAAAACGGTAATCGGCGTACATCGTGGGCGAGTGGTTGCCCCACACAGTGAGTTTTTCGATATCGGCCACAGCTTTGCCAGTCTTGGCCGCAATTTGGCTGGCCGCACGGTTGTGGTCCAAACGCAGCATGGCGGTGAAGTTGCCAGGCTTGAGGTCAGGGGCCGCCTTCATGGCGATGTAGGCGTTGGTGTTGGCGGGGTTGCCGACCACCAGCACTTTGACATCGCGCGACGCCACGGCATTCAAGGCCTTGCCTTGGGTTGTGAAGATGGCGCCGTTGATGGCCAACAGCTCGGCACGCTCCATGCCTGGACCGCGAGGACGTGAGCCCACCAACAACGCGTAGTCGGTGTCTTTAAAGGCCGTCATCGGGTCAGCGTGGGCTTCCATGCCCACCAGCAAGGGGAACGCGCAATCTTCGAGTTCCATCATCACACCCTTGAGTGCTTTTTGGGCTTTCTCGTCTGGAATTTCCAACAATTGCAAGATCACGGGTTGGTCTTTGCCAAGCATTTCGCCCGAGGCGATGCGGAACAACAAGGCATAACCGATTTGGCCAGCTGCGCCGGTAACGGCAACGCGAACAGGCTTTTTGCTCATGGTGAAAACTCCAAATAAGTAGGGGATGAAAAAAAGATGTCGACAAGTTTACCCTCGAAAACCCTCGGGCGACCTGTCTTATGTCTTATAGAAGATATGATCTGAGGTTGACAAAGACCTGACACCTTTCCTTTTCGCACCCACCCATGGCCACCCACGCCCCTTCCGTTTTCGCCTCTGCCTCCTCGGCCAGTGCGGACACCCAAGACTCGGGCACCTTGCAGGCAAGCCTCACACCAGCCTTCAGCCCGCTGTACCAGCAAATCAAGGGGCTCATTTTGCAAAGCCTGCAATCCGGCGAGTGGAAGCCCGGTGAAGCCATCCCCAGCGAAAT
This sequence comes from Limnohabitans sp. JirII-29, assembly GCF_003063395.1. Taxonomy (NCBI): domain Bacteria; kingdom Pseudomonadati; phylum Pseudomonadota; class Betaproteobacteria; order Burkholderiales; family Comamonadaceae; genus Limnohabitans; species Limnohabitans sp. JirII-29. The sequence goes on along the minus strand of NZ_NESB01000001.1, from coordinate 11,980 downwards.
GGACTTGGCAGCGCGCTTTCGCGTCAGCCAGGGCACGGTGCGCAAAGCCATTGACGAGTTGTCGGCAGAGAACTTGGTGGTGCGCCGCCAAGGCAAAGGCACCTTCGTGGCCACGCATGCCGAGCACCAGGTGCAGTACCGCTTCTTGAAGCTGCAACCCGACAACGGCGACACGCAAAGCGAAGGCCCTGCGGCGCGCACCATCATCGATTGCAAGCGCCTGCGTGCCAGCGCAGAAGTGGCCCGTGCCTTGAGCCTGCGCACCGGCGATGCGGTGTTGCAAGTACGCCGCGTGCTGTCGTTTGCCGATGTGCCAACCATCTTGGAAGACCTGTGGTTGCCCGGCACGCCCTTCAAAGGATTGACGGCAGAGCGTCTGAGCAGTCACCAAGGTGCCATGTACGCCATGTTCGAAACCGAGTTTGGCGTGCGCATGGTGCGCGCAGATGAAAGTATTCGTGCCGTCAACCCAGACGCAGAACAAGCCGCACTCCTAGCAGTAAATACCACCACCCCCCTGCTCAGCGTAGAACGTGTGGCTTACACCTACAACGACACCCCCATGGAGTTGCGACGCGGCCTGTACCGCACCGACACCCACCATTACCGCAATGTGCTGAGCTGATGTCTGAAACCCTCATGTCAGTTTGTTGCGGTGCAATAGAATGAAAAGTTGTTTTCATATGCAGACAAACCCGAAGAAAGACCTTTACCCATGACCGAGCTTGCCAAAAAGCGGCCTGAGTTCCGCAACATCAACGCGCTGACGGACCTGCCCACCTACCGCCTCCCGGCGGCAGGCATTGTGTCCATCTTGCACCGCATCAGCGGTGCCATCATGTTTTTGTTGCTGCCCTTCATCATCTGGATGTTCGACATGTCGGTCTCTTCCGAAATTTCGTTCGCCAAATTCAGCGCAGCATTCAACATCGGTTTGGGCTTCGTGCCAGGCTGGTTCATCAAGCTGGTCGCTTTAGCCATCATCTGGTCTTACCTGCACCACATCATTGCCGGCTTGCGCCACCTCTACATGGACATGTGCCATGCGGTGACCAAAGAATTTGGCAAGTCATCTGCCGTCGTCACTCTGGTGTTGAGCCTGGGCCTGACCGCCGTGCTGGGTGCCAAGCTGTTTGGCCTTTACTGATTTCCTAGGAGCAACGAAATGTCCGTGAATTACGGTTCCAAGCGCGTCGTCGTGGGCGCGCACTATGGCTTGCGCGATTGGCTGGCCCAGCGCGTCACCGCCGCCCTGATGGTGTTGTTCACCGCAGCCGTGCTGGCCCAAGTGCTGCTGACCAGTGGCAGCATCGGTTACGACAAATGGGCTGGCATTTTCAGCACCCAATGGATGAAGGCGCTGACCTTCACCATCTTCATTGCCTTGGCCTATCACGTGTGGGTGGGCATGCGCGACATTTGGATGGACTACGTCAAGCCCGTGGGCCTGCGTTTGGTTCTGCAAGTTTTCACTTTGGTTTGGCTGGTGTCGTGTCTCGGCTGGGCCATTCAGGTTCTCTGGAGGCTCTGATTCATGACTGTTAAAAGCTCTATCCCACGTCGCAAATTTGACGTGGTCATCGTCGGTGCTGGTGGTTCTGGCATGCGCGCCTCGCTGCAACTGGCACGCGCTGGTTTGAACGTGGCGGTGTTGTCCAAAGTGTTCCCCACCCGCTCGCACACCGTGGCAGCGCAAGGCGGCATTGGTGCCTCCTTGGGCAACATGAACGAAGACAACTGGCACTACCACTTCTACGACACCGTCAAAGGCTCCGACTGGCTCGGCGACCAAGACGCCATCGAATACATGTGCCGCGAAGCACCCAAAGTGGTGTATGAGCTGGAACACATGGGCATGCCGTTTGACCGCAACCCCGACGGCACCATTTATCAACGCCCCTTCGGCGGCCACACCGCCAACTACGGCGAAAAAGCCGTTGAGCGCGCCTGCGCTGCGGCAGACCGTACCGGTCACGCCATGCTGCACACCCTGTACCAGCAAAACGTAGCCGCCAAAACCACCTTCTTTGTCGAGTGGATGGCACTGGACCTGATCCGCGACGACGCGGGCGACGTGGTCGGTGTGACCGCGCTGGAAATGGAAACCGGCGAGTTGTACATCTTGGAAGCCAAGACCACCATGCTGGCCACCGGCGGTGCAGGCCGCATCTTTGCCGCATCAACCAACGCCTTCATCAACACCGGCGACGGCTTGGGCATGGCTGCACGCGCAGGCATTCCACTCGAAGACATGGAGTTCTGGCAATTCCACCCCACAGGCGTGGCCGGTGCGGGCGTGTTGTTGACCGAAGGCTGCCGTGGCGAAGGCGCCATTTTGCGCAACAGCAATGGCGAGCGCTTCATGGAGCGCTATGCCCCTGCCTACAAAGACTTGGCCCCACGCGACTACGTGTCACGCTGCATGGACCAAGAGATCAAAGAAGGCCGTGGCTGCGGGCCCAACAAGGACTACATCAACCTCGATATGACCCACCTGGGCGTCGAGACCATCATGAAGCGTCTGCCTTCGGTGTTTGAGATTGGCCATAACTTTGCCAACGTCGACATCACCAAAGAGCCTATCCCCGTGGTGCCCACCATCCATTACCAAATGGGTGGCATCCCCACCAACATCCACGGCCAAGTCGTCACACAAGACGCCAACAACCAAAGCGTGGTGGTCAATGGCTTGTACGCGGTGGGCGAATGCTCTTGCGTGAGCGTGCATGGCGCCAACCGCCTGGGCACCAACTCGCTGCTCGACTTGCTGGTGTTTGGCCGCGCTGCAGGCAACCACATTGTGGAGTTCAACCAGCAAAACAAACACCACAAGCCACTGCCAGAAAACGCTGCCGACATGTCACTGGCCCGTCTGGCCCGCTTGGACAGCAACAGCACCGGAGAATACGCCCAAGACGTGGCCAACGACATCCGCAACGCCATGCAATCGCACGCCAGCGTGTTCCGCACCCAGGCGCTGATGGACGAAGGCGTGACCAAGATTGCTGAGTTGCGTGAGCGTGTGCAAAACATCGGTCTCAAAGACAAGTCCAAGGTGTTCAACACCGCGCGCATCGAAGCGCTGGAAGTCGAGAACTTGATCGAAGCCGCACAAGCCACCATCGTGTCTGCTGCCGCCCGTCACGAAAGCCGTGGCGCACACACCGTGGACGACTACGGTGACACGCCTGAGCACCCCAACGGCCGCAACGACACCGACTGGCACAAGCACACCCTGTGGCACAAAGAAGGCAACCAGTTGTCTTACAAGCCGGTTCAAATGAAACCGCTCACCGTTGAGAGCGTCGAGCTCAAGACCCGTACTTTCTGATCAGGCACGCACCATGACAAAACGCACGTTTCAAATCTACCGCTACGACCCAGACACCGACGCCAAGCCTTACATGCAAACCATTGAGGTTGAATTGGACGGCAGCGAGCGCATGCTGCTGGACGCCTTGATGAAACTCAAGGCCGTCGATCCCACCATCTCCTTCCGCCGCTCATGCCGCGAAGGCGTGTGCGGTTCGGACGCCATGAACATCAATGGCAAAAACGGCTTGGCTTGTTTGACCAACATGAACACCTTGCCCGGCACCATCGTGTTGAAGCCTCTGCCTGGCCTGCCTGTCATTCGCGACATGATCGTGGACATGACCCAGTTCTTCAAGCAGTACCACTCCATCAAGCCCTACTTGGTCAACGACACCCAGCCGCCCGAAAAAGAGCGCCTGCAGTCACCCGAAGAGCGTGACGAGTTGAACGGTTTGTACGAGTGCATCTTGTGCGCGAGCTGCTCCACCAGCTGCCCCTCGTTCTGGTGGAACCCCGACAAGTTTGTCGGTCCCGCCGGTTTGTTGCAGGCCTATCGTTTCATTGCCGACAGCCGCGACCAAGACACCGCTGGCCGTCTGGACAACCTCGAAGACCCGTATCGCTTGTTCCGTTGCCACACCATCATGAACTGCGTCGACGTGTGCCCCAAGGGTTTGAACCCCACCAAGGCCATTGGCAAGATCAAAGAGTTGATGGTGCGTCGCGCCATCTAAGGCGCATCACCCCAAGCACAGGAGCACCAACATGGATGTGGACGCACCATTTCGCGACACCTCGGTGGGTGACCCTTTGCTCGACGGTTTGGATGGACAAGAGGTGCTCAACGAGCGCGCACTCAGCAAACTGCGCTGGCGCTGCCGCCGTGGCCTGCTGGAAAACGACTTGTTCATCCAGCGGTTTTTTGAGCGGCACGAAACTCGCTTGACCGTGAGCCATGCACGCGGCTTGTACGCCCTGATGGATTTGTCTGACAACGACTTGCTCGACCTGCTCTTGCAGCGCAAAGAATTGCCAGACGCCAACACCCCACAAGAAGCACGCCAAGTGCTGACGATGCTGAGACATTGACTCAACAAGATTTTTAGGAAAAAGAGCCATGAAACTATCTGACAACAAAGCCACCCTGTCGTTCAGCAACGGCAGCCCCAGCATCGACATGCCCGTCTACAACGGCAGCATTGGCCCCGATGTGATCGACATCCGCAAGCTCTACGGTCAAACCGGGATGTTCACCTACGACCCCGGCTTCTTGTCCACCGCGTCGTGCCAGTCGGGCATCACCTACATCGACGGCGACAAAGGCGAGCTGCTCTACCGCGGCTACCCCATTGAACAACTCGCCACCAATTGCGACTACCTCGAAACCTGTTACCTCTTGCTCAAGGGCGAGTTGCCCAACGCGGCACAAAAAGAAACCTTCGTCAAAACCGTGACCAACCACACCATGGTCAACGAGCAAATGCAGTTCTTCTTGCGTGGTTTCCGCCGTGATGCACACCCCATGGCCGTCATGACGGGCTTGGTCGGCGCTTTGTCGGCCTTCTACCACGACAGCACCGACATCAACAACCCAGAGCACCGCGAAATCTCGGCCATCCGCTTGATCGCCAAAATGCCAACCCTCGTGGCCATGGCCTACAAGTACACCATTGGCCAGCCCTACATGTACCCCAAGAACGACCTGAGCTACTCGGGCAACTTCTTGCGCATGATGTTTGGCACACCGTGCGAAGAGTACGTGGTCAACCCCGTGCTCGAGCGTGCCCTCGACCGCATCTTCATCTTGCACGCTGACCACGAACAAAACGCCTCCACCTCCACCGTGCGCTTGTGCGGTTCGTCGGGCACCAACCCCTTTGCAGCCATCGCAGCGGGCGTGGCTTGTCTTTGGGGCCCCGCACACGGCGGTGCCAACGAAGCTTGCCTGAACATGCTGGAAGAGATTCAAGCCATGGGCGGCGTGGCCAAAGTGGGCGAGTTCATGGAGAAGGTCAAAGACAAAAACTCCGGTGTCAAGCTCATGGGTTTTGGTCACCGCGTGTACAAAAACTACGACCCACGCGCCAAGCTCATGCAAGAGACTTGCGACGAAGTGCTCAAAGAGTTGGGCTTAGAGAACGACCCTCTGTTCAAACTGGCCAAAGCGCTGGAGAAAATTGCCCTCGAAGACGAATACTTCGTCAGCCGCAAGCTCTACCCCAACGTCGACTTCTACTCTGGCATCGTGCAACGCGCCATCGGCATCCCTGTGAACCTGTTCACCGGTATCTTTGCCTTGGCCCGCACCGTCGGCTGGATTGCCCAGTTGAACGAAATGATCAGCGACCCCGAATACAAAATTGGTCGCCCACGTCAGTTGTTCACTGGCTCACCTGTGCGCGAAGCTTTGCCTATCTCTCAACGCAAGTAATTGCTGCGAGACTCGTCTCTGCCATGCCCCGCACCCGCGGGGCATTTTTTTATCCCTCCCACACACAGTGATAGGCTCTCGGCCCATGAGTTCTGCCCCCTTCTTGCCCACACCCGACGCCTTGCGCGCGCTGGCCCGCACACCCCACACCGACTGTCAATGCAGCCTGCAACGCTGCGCGGGTTGGGAAAGCATCACCGAGACCGAATGGCCTGACGCACACCTACAGATCGCTGCCACCTTGCGCGACCCCGAGCTGTACGAACCCACCTTTGAAGAACACCACCCCAACGGCACGCGCTACGACTCGCCCGAAGCCCCTGTGGCGGTGAAACACTTTCCGTACAACCGCTGCGACGTGTTTGCCTGCACGCGCTGCCAACAACACGTGCTGCGCTACACCGAGTTTGGTGGCTACTACGTGGACCACCGCGCGCGTCGCTTAGACGCGGACTTGATCAATTCAGACCTCTAAGACCTTCGGATCACGCCGCCAAGGCTGGAATACCGCGGGACGCGAAATTCAGTGTGGGCCCACGTTGGTCATACACCAACAGCGCATGGTCGCGGAAATTGGCCAAGTACTGCGCATAAGGGTTGAAACGCCTAAAGAAAGGCAAAGCCGCTTGAAAATTTTGTGCTGCCTCCTCCATCGTCATGCCAGAAGCGCACCGATAGCCCATGCGTCCGCCGAGCGGGCTTTCTTGGCGCAGCCACACCTCTTCAATGGAAAATTTGGGCAAGTCCTTGGAAATCGGCGACCCCTGCTCCAGCGAAAACACACTGCGGTGAATGGCTGAAATAAAAGCTTGGTTGCGATCCAAAAACTGCAACGTATCCGCAAACTCTTGCGGTGTTTCCGTCGGAAAACCGCAAATCACATACACGTGGTTGTGAATACCGGCAGCTCGTGCATCGCGCAGCACTTGCTCCACCTCCTCCACCTGTGTGCCTTTGCCCATCAAATCCAAAATGCGCTGGTTCGCGCTCTCCAAACCCCACAAAATATATTTGCAACCGGAGGCCGCCATTTCTTTCAAAATCTCGGGCGTGAAAGTTTTGTTCGGCTTAGACAAGGCGTAATACGCAATATCCAAATCCGCCGCGCGAATGGCTTGTGCCAAGCGCACAAAATGGCCAGGCGCAATCATCTCGTCCACAAAAGAGAAATGCCGCACCCCTTGCGCCACCATCGTCTTGAGCATCGCCACCACCTGCTCCAAGCCATGCAAGCGGTAGCTGTCTCCCGCTGAAAAGTAGTGCACACAAAACGTACATTTGCGCCAATAGCACCCCCGCGACAGCAACAACGCGGCCACCGGACGGGGCGAGTAATACCTTGAAAAATCCACGGCTCTGAAATCCGGCGCGCCAAACGCGTCGATGTTTTTTTGAAACACCGGTGCCTCACGCACCACCTGCTCACCTTGCCAATAAAAAGCGCCCGGCACACCACGTGGGTTGCCTTGCTGTTCTAGCAAGGCCTTCAGCGGCAACTCGCCGTCCCCCGTCACAATCACGTCCGCTGCATTGGGGTACCAACGCATGAAGTGCTCCACCCCTTCGGTGAAGCAGCTGCCACCAAAAAACACCTTCATCTGCTGCTCGCGCATGCAGCGTCCCAGCATGGCCCCAATCGGCAACTGCTGAGAAAAAATCATCGACACCCCCACCACCTCAGGCTGCGTCTGCAACACCTGATCCACCAAGGCTTGCAGCATCACCGACAACTCACCCGTGCGCTCCCACTGGGCACACTCGGCGGTCAAAATCTCCACAAACACATCCGTGAACTGAATGAACACCCGGCCATACACGTCGTACACCTGGGGCTGTTCATAAAAAGCCGTGTCGTCACCGCCCGTGAACGCTTGCGCAGCCTGCAGCAACACACGTGAATCAGCCCCCATACGCTCATGCACGGCAGGCGTCAGATGAATTTCTCCCCGGGCGATGCCGCCCAACAAAAATTGAAACAACCACACATTCAGGTCCAGCACCGTCACCTGCCACTGCGGCAACTCACGCTCAATAAACCCTTTGAGCATGGCCACCCCCAAGGGCGGCGAAGTTGGCATCGTCATCGGTGGAAACACCAGCGTGATACGTCGCTTGGACAATTCAGACATGTTTCACAGCCTCCTCATACACCGCTTCAATATGCCGCGTGTGCGCTTCAATGTCACACACTGGCGACGCCAACATCTGCGCGCGAAACGCGTGGCGTGACCACGCCTTTTGGCGCAGTTGCTGCGCCAGTTCAGCCGCAATGCGCACGTAGTCGGCCTCGTCGCGTGCCACCCAATCGTCCCGGCCCATGGCGCGCAAAAAACTGGCCCCCATGCGAGACACAAAGTTTGCGCCTTCTAAGGTGACCATCGGGCAGCCCATCCACAAAGCTTGCAAGCTGGTGGTACCCCCGTTGTACGGGGTGGGGTCGAGTGCGATGTGCACATCGTGGTACTCCTGCATCATCTGGCTCAACTCGGTCGGCCCTCGGAACTGCAAGCGACCTGGGTCCACCCCCTGTGCCACAAAACGTTGTTGCATCATCGCCTGCACCGCCTCGTCGCGCAGCACCGGGGCTTTGACCAACAACACCGAATCAGGCACCGCTGCCAGCACCCGGGCCCACAGGGCCACTGTTTTGTCGCTCAGCTTGAGCAGGTTATTGAACGAACCAAACACCAACGGCCCTTGCACAGGGTTTAGCACATCAGCTTGCAACGGGTCATGGTCGACCGGTGCCCAGCAAAACACACTGCCCGGCAAACGCGCCACGCGCTCCACAAACAAACGCTCATGCTCTGGGGGGGCCACCACCCGGTCAGCAATCAACCAATCAAAGCAACGCAAGCCCGTGGAGTGGGGATAGCCTAGGTACGTCATTTGCACCGGCGCGCCACGCATGGCAAACACCCCCAAGCGATGCGATGAGGTATGCCCCGCCAAATCGACCAACACATCCAGTTGATCAGCTTGCACCATGGCGTGCAAGGCAGGGTCGTCCAATTTGGTGGCCTCGCGCCAGTGGTCGGCACACGCACGCGCCTGGCGTGTGTACTCGTCGTGCATGGTGCCCACGTGGTAGATGAACACTTCCAGGCGGCTGTGGTCGTGGCGCTTCAACACAGGCAACATGAACAAATTCACTGGGTGCTGGCGGTGTAAATCACCCGACACATAGCCCACCCGCAAACGCCGCTTGGTTGCCTGCGCTGGCACAACAACAGCCCCATGTGCCTGGACCTCAGGTCTTGTCGCAGCTTGCGCCATGTCGGGGTAGGTTTGCGCAAAATCAGCCAGCAAAGCGTCGCCCACACGGCGGTGCAGTTGGGCCACAAACTCGGCACTCAAATGGTCTTGGTACAAGCTTTGCATCAGCAAGCGGGTGGCCCCCACCCCGTTGTTAAGCACACCCTGAGCCTCGAAGGCAGCCAACGCACGGTCAAACTGTGGGCGGCTCACGCCACTGTTGTGCAAATCGTCCAGCGCGCCTTTGGCCTCGACGTTGTCGGGCTCCATCTCCAACACCCGCTGCAAATTTTGTTCGGCTTGCTCACTCAACCACACCTTGCTCTGCAACTGCCCCAAGGCCAGCAACGACTCGACATGGTTGGGCCGCAAACGCACCACCGCCTCGCGCACTTGCAACGCCTGCTCCCAGTAATTGTTGAAAAACAAGGTGTTGGCCAACAACCCCAAAAAGTCAGGGTTCTGTGACTCCCCCGCTCGGGCAAACGATTGTTCTGCCGCAGCGGCATTGCCCAGGTGCATGTGCGCTTCGGCCTGCAACAACCAAGACCCAAAACGCCCAGGGGCTTGTTGCAACACCGCCTGCAAAGCTGCCAAAGCGCCTGCGGCCTGGCCACTGCGCAAGCGCCACACCGCCAACCAGTGCCCCGTCTCACCCAGCACAGGCTCGCAGGCCAAGGCATGCACCACCGCGTCACGCAACACAGGCGACATCTGGGTGCTTTCGCCAGCGGGCAAAGCCAGCTCGTGACAGCGCGCCAAATACAACCAACTCAGCCAGTCACCGGCATCGGCAGCCACTTGCGCTTGCAACAAGGCCATCGCCTGGGCCAGCCCAGGCCACACGGGCGCGGCCTGCATCAACACCTGGTCGCCGCCTAGCCAGGGCTCATCCACGTCGAGCTGGCTCAGCAGCCTCTGGGTCTCGGTGCCCAAACGGGCTTCACAACGCTGCGCCTGGATGGCCACATAACGGGCATGCCAAGGCAGCGCTTGGCGCACATAGTGGCGCAGTAGCCCCATCCACAGCGCAGAACTTACGGGGGCTTTCCTCAATGCTTGCCAAGCCTGGCTGGCTTTTGGATGGGTCAATGCAGTGTCTCCAGGGCTCAAACGCCCCATTTCTTCAAATAGGTGTTGGCGTTGCGTTGCCACGCCGGCGAAAAATAACTCCCACCACCACTCGCATGGGTAATGGCCAACGGCCAAGTGCCCAGGCGCAGACCCTGCTGTTGGGCGCTGCGGCAAAAGTCCATGTCGTACAAATGAAAGTCAAACTGCGGGTCAAAGCGCACCCCTTGCGCCTGCAAGCGCCCGGCACGTGCCGCCAGCAACACACCATCCAGCAGCAGCACCTCTGCAGGCGTGGGGCCAAAAAAAGTCAACGCCTTGGCAGTTGGTTGGCCGTGCATGATGGCACCACTCAAATACGCCGCATCCCACTGGCTGCTGTGGGGCAACATCAGCCAGGCGGTTTGTTCGGGTCGACGACGCCGGTTGCCTGCCACCCCCACCACATCAAAGTGCAGCAAAGCCTCTTGCACACGCCAGCCCAGCATCCAGTCGTCCACCACCACATCGTCGTGCACAAACACCAGCACATCGTCGGGGGCAGCGGCGTCAATCACCGCGTTGTAATGCAAGGCCAACGCTTGCGTGTTATTGGCAAACACCCGCAACTCCAGCGGCGTGACCTCGTGCACCGGCGCAAGCGAGTGGCTCAAAGGGGCACGGGCCTCAAACTCGGCCTGCGTCCAGCGGGTGGCGGTGACAAAAATCAACGCCATCGCATGCACCTGTCGCAAGCTTGCGCCCGGCAAGAGCACATGTCTGAACATGCCACATCATCGCCACCATGGAGCCACTGAGCCATCGAACCCTTCCTGTCTTTCGCGCCACACCCCACGGCAAAAAACACCTGCCATGGACCACCGAACAAACGGCTGAAAGTGTATCTGGCCCACTGTGCATCCCACATCAAATCACATGCCCTGACGCATTCACGATATTGTTATCAATCAACAATTGGGCGTACCCTGAATTTGACGTGTAAACCGTCATGGTGTGTCCGCCGTAGGTGATGGCGGTATTGGTCGTTGACTTGGTCCAGTTGGCAACACCCAGGGTGACGTAATCCGTCGCATCCCCCCAAATCATCAATTGGTGCATGGCCACGCTCCCCCCCAATGCCGTGCCACCCGAACTGCCGAGGCCTGAAGTGCTGAGGTTGAACACGTTCATGCCCGCCATGTCCAACACATCATTCAATCCCAGTGTGAACATGTTGCCTTTGCTGCTGCTGGTGGAGGTATCGGCAGACAGGTCAATCACCTCGATGGCGCTCAAACGAGAACCGTCCACCCCGGCGTTTTTGATGGCCGTCAAATCAAACGCTGCACCGGCCATGGCGCGGGCTGTGCCACTGACCAATTGCAAAACATCAATGCCCGTGCCCCCGTCAATGCACGCCAGTTGTGTGGTGTTGCCGCCCGAGCCAAAGCTGCTTCGCAAGGCCGTCACCATGGCGCTGGTCACCACGAAGGTGTCGTTGCCAGAGCCGCCATACAGCACATCGGCCCCTGTGGTGGCGCTGGCTGTCAGCGTGTCATTGCCCGCACCGCCCACCAGGGTTTGGCTGCCGGTGGAGGTGAGGCTGTCGGCACCTGAAGTGCCCATTTGGTCGACTGCCGTTTGCGCAAACGCGCCGCTGGTGCTGCCAAAAATCACATAGCTGCGCCCTGAACTGGCACCCGCTGTGCCAGACGAATTGGGTGCGCCCACCAACAAGTCGGCCAAGCCGTCACCGTTGACGTCACCAGCCGCACTGACCGAATAACCGCTGCTGTCGCTGTCCGTCTCTCCGGTGATGGCAAATCCCCCATTGCCCACCGCCACGGCAGACAAATCCACCGCTGCCGTACCGGTCTTGCCAAACACCACATAGCTGCGCCCTGCATTGCTGCCTGTGACGGGGTCTGA